>CAZMUV010000008.1:0-70928 GCA_964569345.1 uncultured Maribacter sp.
GAAGTAGAGGTTTACTTTGGCTTTCGTGACAATACCGACGAAGCTGGAGCGGACAACGACAAGGACGAGATATTGGTAGAAACCATACCGGCTTCTGCTTTTGCTCCCGGACCCTTCGATTTACCAAGATACCAATATACTACCACGGCAGACGCTATACAATCAGCGTTAAATTTACCCGGTAGCGAAATTTTTGGAGGAGATCAATTCACCATTCGTTTTGAAATGGTATTGCTTGATGGAACGCGATATTCCTTTGCGAATAACACAGGGACATTAACTGGAGCTTTTTTTAATGCACGTTTCTTGCATACTGCAAATATTGTGTGTGCGCCTTCTGTTCCTACCGCTGGAACTTGGACGGTAAGTACAACCGATACCTTTGGTGATGGCTGGAATGGAGCTAGCTTGGACGTTGTCATAGACGGTGGAGCAGTAAACTCTATAGCTAACATTGATGACGGTGTGCGACCTTTTGCATCATCAACACAAGAGTTTACCTTTGAAGTACCCGTTGGAGCACAGACTATTTCGATAGTATATGTTTCTGGAGATTTCGATGAAGAGGTTTTATACTCTGTCACATCTGCTAACGGAACTGTTGTTGCAGAAGGTGAAGAGCCTAATGCTGGTGAGGTTTTAGATTTTTGCCCAGACAATCTTTAAAATAAGATTATTTAAATTTTTATTAAAACGGCCCTTTTTAAAGGGTCGTTTTTTGTTTTAATACATTTGTTCCTATTTTTGTTTACTACTAGCACTATATTACATATTAAAACACTACAAACTAATGCGATTCACCTTAGCTAAAATCGGTTTAACACTTTTACTTCTCACAGGATGCAAAACAGACAAAAAACCAACTGGTGAAGCGGTATCACCACGTGATTCTATTTTATCAGCTGAAAGCACAGCCCCTATTTTTGATAAAATTGAACCAAGCCATAGCACTATTTTTTTCGCAAATCATGTTAAAGAAGATTTAAGCACCCTAAATAATTTATTCGACTTTGATTATTTCTATAACGGAGCAGGCGTTGGCCTAGAAGATATTAATAACGACGGCCTATTGGATATCCTATTCTGTGGCAATCAGGTAGAGAATCGACTCTACTTGAATAAAGGAAATTTCGTTTTTGAAGATATCACACTCACTTCAGGAATAAACCAAGGTAAAATATGGTCTAACGCCATCACTTTTGTTGATATCAACAATGACGGTTGGATGGATATCTATATATCCCAAGGTGGACCCAACACGCGACTATCAAGAAAAAATCTATTATACATCAACCAGAAAAATAACACTTTTGTTGAACAAGCCGAAAGGTATGGATTAGCAGATATGGGTTTAAGTACGCAATCCGTTTTTTTTGACTACGATAAAGATGGTGACCTGGATTGTATTGTTATGAACGAGAATGAGTACTACGGTGTTGCTCCTAACTCCCTGTATGAACTCGTAGCACGTAATGAAGAGAGTCAATTTTTCAATTCTTCCCATCTCTACCAAAATGAAAATGGAAAATTCGTCGATATTACAAAAAAAGCAGGCTTGGAACGACCTATATTTGGATTGGGAATAGCTATTAGTGATATAAACGACGATAACTGGCCTGATATCTACATTGCTAGTGACTACTATATACCAGACGCATTATTTATCAATAATGGAGATGGCACTTTCGAAGACCAAATAAAAACACGTACCCACCAAGTATCCTTTTATGGAATGGGAATTGATATTGCAGATATCAATAATGACAACTTAGAGGATATTTTTGTGTTGGATATGTCTTCCAATGACCATAAGCGATCTAAAACCCTTATGGCCTCTATGGACACCCAGCGCTTTGACTATTTGACAAACACTCTAGGTTTCCAACATCAATATATGTTCAATAGTCTTCAACTTAATACTGGTGATGGCTATTATAATAATATTGCCCAACTTACCCAAACTGCGAGCACGGATTGGAGTTGGTCTGTTCTTATGTCCGATTTAGACCTTGACGAGGATAAGGATATTTACGTGACTAACGGTTACCGAAGGTATGCACTCGATAATGACTCCCAACAAAATGTAATCAAAGCAAAACAACAATATGGTAAATCAGTTCCTTTAGAAGTAAAAAAGGAGCTTTATTACAACCTTCCCACAGAAAAATTATCCAATCTTCTGTTTGAACAAACAGGAGATTTAAAGTTTGAAAACAATGCAAAAAACTGGGGACTAGCAGACCACACTTACAGTAATGGTGCTAGTTTAGGTGATTTGGACAATGACGGCGACCTAGATCTTGTGGTCAACAATATGGATGAAACTGCCATGCTTTATAAAAACAATGCGGTTGAACGTAAAACAGGAAACTATTTAAAAGTAAACCTAAAGGGTACACATTCCGAGCAATCTGCCAAAGTAGAGATAACCTACAATGGCACCAGCCAACTCATAGTACCAAGAAGGGTAAGAGGGTACCGATCTTCGCAAGAAAACGCTGCGTTTTTTGGGCTTGGGGTACATACTAGAATAGATACCCTTCGCGTGACGTGGGACAATGGCACCATAGAAGAAAGATATGGTGTAGACACGAATACTACACAACTATTTGCTGTTGCAGATGCAAAACCAAAACCTACGCAACCAAACGCTACACCGTTCTTTACTCCGCTTCGCAAAAACCTAATTGACTACAGACATGTAGAAAATAATTATAATGACTTTGAAAAAGAAATCCTACTGCCTTATAAGCAATCTACTTTAGGGCCATTTATGAGCGTAGGCGATGTAAACCAGGATGGACTTGATGATATGTTTATAGGTGGTAGCGCTGGATCTGCTAGCCAGCTATTCTTAGCGAATGGAACTGGTTTTATACTAAAAAAACAACCGGCATTTGAACTAGATAAACGGTATGAAGACATGGAGTCCGTCTTTTTTGATTTAGATGGGGATAAGGATCTAGATCTCTATGTAGTAAGCGGCGGGAACGAGTATGAAAAAAGCGACTCTTTCTATTTGGATAGAGTCTATATAAACGACGGGGTTGGAAATTTCAAGAAAAAGGATATTACAGCGCTCCAGCCACTTCCTAAAAACGGTAAAACCGTAGCTACTATAGACATAGACAACGACGGTGATGAGGACTTGCTAGTCGGAAACAGAGTTATTCCAAAAAATTATCCCAAATTTCAAGCATCAACACTATATGAAAATAGAAATGGTGAGTTAGTAGATATCACAAAAGAAAAAGCCAAGGAACTTGAGACCTTTGGAATCATCAATGCTATAGAAGTAACCGATTTTGACAATGACGGGTGGGAAGATTTTATTGTGGTAGGAGAATGGACCACAATAGGCATGTTTAAAAATGAAAACGGATCCTTTAAGAATACGTCACTTGTCTCAAATAATTCTAAGGCCTTAAACAAAGGATGGTGGTTTGAAATTGGAGAAACAGATGTAAATAATGATGGGTTAAAAGATTATCTGATAGGTAATGTAGGCCGCAATATCAAGTTCACTGCTAGTGACAAGAAACCCTTTAAGATATACGCTGCGGATTTTGATAACAATGGAAGTAACGATGTTGTACTAAGCAAGCAATATGAAGGCGAATACGTTCCTGTAAGAGGTAAAGAATGCTCCTCACAGCAAATGCCCTTTATCAATTCTAAATTTGGAACGTATGCCGAGTTTGCCAACGCTAGCTTAGCGGATATCTACGGGGAAAATCTTAAAACTGCCTATTATGCCGAAGCAACCGAATTCAACTCCTTGCTTCTACTCAATAAAGGCAACGGAAATTTTGAGCAACACTACCTTCCTATTGAGGCCCAATTTTTACCCAATTTATCCTATTCATTTTTTGATGTTAACAAAGATGGTTTTGAAGATGTAATCGTAGGGGGCAATATATACAATACCGAAGTAGAAACTCCACGGCTAGATTCGTTTTCCGGTATCGTAATGTTGTCTAACCAAAAAGATGGCTATGTAACTATGCCTTACAACAAGAGTGGTCTTAGAATCAATGGTAATATTAAAGACCTAAGCATAATAAAGACGAGTAAGAACGCCACGCTCTTCGCCACTGATAATAATGGAGAGCTAAAATCCTTTATAATAAATAAGTAACACAAAAGAGACCGGCGCAACCCTATACTTTTGGGCTAACGTTAAATTATTGTTAATCGGGGAGTCAAGATTAAATGTTAACAATTTAAATAAGGAAGCGCATTAGAGATTTTCCTATATTGGCTGTCGAATAAATTCTAATTGATATGAAATATTTTATTTTTGGATTACTAACCCTATTAAGTTTTAGCAGCCAAGCCCAAGCGACAGGACAGATAATGAGTTATGGATCCGCTGGCGGGAGTGCTAACTCCCTAGGGCAGTTGGAAACGCTAATGGGGCCAATAGCCGAAAGGGCATCAAGGTCAGCTGATATGTTGGAAGGTATGGCTGGTTCTCCGTATACCTCAAACGAATTTCAACAGGGTACTGTATATTATAAGGACGAGAACACTGGTAAAGTATATTTTCGTCATAATTCCTATAATGAGGAAATAGAGATTAAGAAAACAAATCTTAAGGACGAACCAATACAATCTTTAGGACGCGACAAAAATATTGCAATGGTCAGTAAAGATGGTAAGGCTTTGCGCTTTAGCACGTTTATTGATAGCAAAGGACTAACTCAAAATGGGTACTTAACCCTACTAGTCGATGGTGATTATGCACTTTATCTTCGGAATACCGCAAAATTTACAGAAGGCCAAAAATCTCCCAATTCTTTTGTTAAAGCAACTCCTGCAAAATTTTCACAATACGAAGAGTATTACTTAGAAATAAAAGGAATTAGCAGGGTTGATGAAATCGAATTCAAAACTAAAAAGTTTTTAAAGGTGTTACCAGAAGAGGTACAAGCAAGCACCGCGGCTTATTTAAAGAAGGAAGGCATTAAGATTAAAGATTTAGAAGATGTTAAAAAAGTAATATCCTATCTGAATACGAAAAGTTAAAATAATAAAATAACATAATAAAAAACCCGCTAGTAATCCTAGCGGGTTTTTTATTTACTTTTGCCCCATGGAAAAAACTACCCAAATTTACGGTATACGCGCAATTATGGAAGCCGTAAATTCTAATGAAGAAATAGACAAGGTCTTTATCCAAAAGGGGTTAAAAGGGGATTTAATAAAGGATTTAGAGCGACTACTGCGTCAAAATGATATTACGGCCGCTTACGTCCCTATAGAAAAACTAAATAGACTTACGAAAAATAACCATCAAGGCGCAGTTGCCAACATCTCCCCTATTTCCTTTATTTCGTTAGAAAATTTAGTAGAAACTACCGCTAAAAAGAACAAACCTGCCCTTTTCCTGCTATTGGACCAACTATCTGATGTACGAAACTTCGGTGCTATTATACGAACTGCGGAATGTACAGGTGTAGATGGTATTATTATACAAAAGAAAGGAGCTGCCCCAGTAACGGCAGATACTATAAAAACGTCTGCAGGCGCCGCATTTAAAGTGCCTATTGCTAAAGTAGATCATTTAAAGGATGCCGTTTTTTACCTTCAGGCCTCCGGAATCAAAATAGTTTCTGCAACGGAAAAAACGAAACAATCCGTTTATGATGTGTCCTTTACGCAACCAATAGCAATCGTTATGGGTTCCGAAGATCGCGGCATTACGCCTTCCATTATAAAAGCATCTGACTTTACCGCTAAAATTCCATTACAGGGAGAAATAGCGTCTTTAAACGTTTCTGTTGCCTGTGCAGTTTTCCTGTATGAGGCCGTTAGACAACGTTTAGGCAGCTAAGACTCATCCTTGCTTTCACTATCTGTTTTGTACAAATAGTTTACATGAATGATATTGTCATCTGTAATTGACTCTTCTGGTTGTAGTTCTATAAAATTACCGTCGGCATCAAATTGCTTTAGAAATACATCCGATTCTTCATCAAAATCCTCCCTTTCCCAATCGTATTTACTTGGCAAAGGCACCTTAGAACGTAAAACCGAAGCTAAAAAGAGACCTGTCATAAAACCGCCCAAATGGCCTTCCCAAGAAATCCCATCCTTCACAGGAAAAATATACCATAATAAACTTCCATAGATAAAAACGACAACTAACGACAGGGCGATTAAGCGATAATGTTTTACAAACACCCCTTTAAAGAAGGTAAAACTAGCCAATACATATATTAATCCACTCGCCCCAATATGGTAAGAGGGCCGGCCTATGCACCAAGTTAAAAAGCCCGAGAGCAAAATACCCCATAAGACCACCTTCCAGGCGATTTTATTGTAGAAGTAGAATAATGCCGCCAACAACACTGCTAAGGGTATCGTATTATTATATAAATGCTTTAAGGAGCCATGAACAAAGGGACTAAAAATAATACCCTTTAATCCGGAAAAAGTCTGCGGATAAATTCCATACTTATTAAAGTTAAGCTGTTGCACTAACTCTACCCAATACACACTCCAAATAACCAAGACAGCCATTAATGGAACAAGTACTACAGCATTAGAAAACTTAAAATAGGTACCAGCAGCCATTCGATTAAACTTTTATACAATATGGCAATATTTTAGCCAAAGAGGAAAAACGGAAAAATTGTCATCCTTATTTTTAAACAGAAAATATAAGCTCTTATTGCACCTATAGAGAATTTCACGTGAATAACTTTAGCTATTTTTATACCATGAACGAACCTTTAGCCGAACGCGTAAGACCAAAAACCTTGGAGGATTATATAAGTCAGCACCATCTTGTTGGCGAAAAAGGGGCATTGACACATCAGATCAAAAAAGGAATTATTCCCTCTTTAATTTTATGGGGACCACCTGGCACCGGAAAAACAACCTTGGCGACTATTATTGCCGAAGAGAGTAAACGTCCTTTCTACATACTTAGCGCGATTAATAGCGGTGTAAAGGATATTAGGGAGGTAATAGACAAGGCCAAGCAAGCTGGAGGTCTCTTTACCACTAAAAACCCTATTCTATTCATTGATGAGATCCACCGCTTTAGTAAATCGCAACAAGACAGTTTACTGGGTGCAGTTGAAAAAGGATGGGTTACCCTGATTGGCGCTACCACTGAAAATCCGAGTTTTGAGGTGATACCTGCATTGTTATCGCGGTGTCAAGTGTATATTTTAAATGCATTTGGCAAAGACGATTTAATTGAATTATTAAAGAGAGCCCTCGAAAAAGACACCTATCTAAAATCAAAAAAAATAAAATTAACCGAAACGGAGGCCTTACTGCGATTATCGGGTGGAGATGGCAGGAAACTACTTAATATTTTTGAACTTATTATCAATTCAGAAGATTCTGATGCCGTGGAAATAACGGACGAACTCGTTCTTCAAAAAATACAGAAGAACACAGTGCTCTATGACAAGACCGGGGAACAACATTATGATATTGTATCTGCTTTTATAAAGTCTATTCGGGGTAGCGACCCCAATGGTGCCGTATATTGGCTGGCCCGTATGATTGAAGGTGGGGAAGATGTAAAATTTATTGCCCGTAGAATGTTGATTGCCGCGTCTGAAGATATAGGATTGGCAAATCCTACAGCCCTGGTTATAGCCAACACCACCTTCCAGGCGGTTACTACCATTGGCTACCCAGAATCTAGGATAATCCTTAGCCAATGTGCAGTATATTTAGCAACTTCGGCAAAAAGCAATGCGAGTTATATGGCGATTGGAAAAGCCCAACAGGTGGTAAAACAAACAGGAAACCTACCTGTACCCTTGGCCCTTAGAAATGCACCAACCAAACTTATGAAAGATTTGGGATATGGAGAAGAATACAAATATGCGCACGATTTTGAAAACAATTTTGTGGCAACCGAATTCCTGCCGGATGAAATTGCTGGCAGTACGTTCTATAAACCTGGCAAAAATCCAAGAGAAAATACTTTGAGTGATTTTCTAAAGAAAAGATGGAAGGATAAATACGATTTTTAAAATTTAATCATCAGTTCTTCTTGAACCAGCTGAGCTCCAGAGTAGTACTCAAAAATCCAGAGTCCATCTTTTTGAAAAACCATACCGCTTTTACCTTCGGCCTGCCCTATAAATACGTTTTTTGTAGAGCTGTTCAATAGCTTCATGATTACTTTTGGCGCACTATTAATTAATTGGTACCCATTAGGAATCGCCTGCGCATACAACATTTCTTTGCCCCTTGTGGCACTGGAGATGGTTTTGCTATTTGTATTAGAAGTAGCCTGTTTGATATCCGATTCCACTGGCTCCATACTTTTATAGCTTTGGTTCTCCAAGCTACTTGTTTGTTTTACTACTTCACTACTATTTGCCGCACTAATACTGGTTAAATAGGCTGTATCTTTTGACTCTTTACTCGCGCCTTCCAATGATTTTATATCATTCTTAAAACTAACCGTTATTGGTTGCTCCGTAACTACCTTTTCCTTGTAACTATAATCTAAACGATCAAAAGACGACATTGCGACCGTTATTGCATTCTTATATGCCTCTTTATACTGCTTTATTTTGCTAGTTCCTTCCCGTGAACTAAACACCTGTTGCCCTTTACAATTCTCTAAGACAATCGTAACTTTTGTGCTAAACATGGAGGAATTATCCTTTAAGAGGGCGGTAAGTCCCAAGCAACGATCTAGATATAAATCTTGAGGTAATGCATCAGCATAGACTGCGGTAAAACCTTTAGTCACAAATTGATGTTTAAGCAACGTGCTTGTCAAGTACTGGTTTTCCTCTTTAAATTCTCCTAGTGTTTTGGGGATTATAATGTATTTATAATCATTAATAGCAACTTGCCCAATTCCGGTATATCCGATAAAAACGAAAACAATGACTAAAATATTTTTCAAAACAATTTAATTTAAGATTCAGTAAAGAAACTGAAAAAAGCGTGCCAAATACTAGGGATTCGGATTTAAATTTAATTTATCGCTTCCTGCCCCAAGATATAATATTAAATCCTAACTGAAAAGACGCATAATTACTGGCGGCGATGTTTTGATAGGACAATAGATTATCACCTATAAGATAGAAATTTACAGGACCTGCTTGGAGATTTATGCCCAGACCCAAATTGGTACTACTGAATTTATCTATGGTATATGTTCCCTTTATGGTCATAAAACGTGCAAACCTCCTCAAATAGAATCCGGTTAGTGCTACCTGTGGACCTCTTGGTCTATTGATTGCAAATAGTTGTCCGCCTACAGCATTTCTATATTTCGTAATTTGGTTATTCGAACCATCTGTACCACAATCACATGCTTCTTCCGATCCTATTGGAGCACCAAAATCATGACGGATAGACGCATTTAACTTTGTAGGCCTGAACGTTACATACGCACTGTTCGTTGTTTCAAAAGGAATAAGTTCTTCAACCTCATCGACTAAATCTTGCCAAAAATCTCTATTAAGGTCTGCGAGCTCTTGTAGCACATTGACCTGTATTCCCTCTACCGTGGCTGTTCCCTTTAAATTATATTTGTAAACATTACCGCTGTGATAAATAAACCCCAAATCCAGCACACTGCCAGTAATAGCTGTACGCTCATTTAAGCGATAGGTAAAACCTAAATCCATGCCTAGTCCTAAATCTCCCCCGAAAATGGCCCGCTTTAAGAAGGCACTGGCAAGAGTCCCTTGGTCCTCCGCATTCCTTAACGTATTAAAACCCGAACTACGCAATTGCATATCTGCACTCAAGGTCGTAGCTATCGTATTGTTCTGACCTTCATTATTCACCAAATACCCACTATTATCCGTCGCATTAAAATCTGTTATGCCCGAATAAAATTTTGCCCTAGCCCCAACGGTAAGGTTATTGTTCATCTTTTTGTTGACGCCAAAATGATAGACAGCGACCATGGATCCCCTAGTTTTTAAATCACCCAAATCAAAACGCCTATTCAATTGGCCTGCATTACCTTCAAAAGCTAGGAAAGCATAGTCTTGGGGCCAGTAGAAAATATTATCCAGCTCCACATACGCGCCAAAAGAATAAAATACATTAGAATATGCACTACGAAAACCACCATTAAGTAGTTCGATTGTTGCAGTACTACTGATTTCGTCACGTGTATTGAGTCCAGCGACCAAACGATTTCGAACCTTGTCATTAATGTCCAGACCATCCTCTGCAAAAATATCGTTTACAGAAAAGCCATTTGTACCAGCATAACCAGAAATACCCGATAACAATGGGACACCTGCAAACCATTGAAAATCCGTTTCCATTCCTGGATTTACCATCAAGGCTTGTGGACTATCATTAAAATCATAAAGAACCTGCTTGTTCTGAGCTACCAAACATACATAGCACTGCAGTAAAAGAAGAAAGACATAGTGGCGAATCCTCATTTTAAGCGTAGCATAAACTGAGCACTAGAGCGCAATTGAACTGAAGCTCCTGGAATCTCAGAAACACTGACATTATCCCCAAAATTAGATGCATTGAGCCTTACTTTAGAAGTATTCCTAAGGATATCTAAGCTTTTTCCTGAATTACCATAAGCTACCTCACGAGTTAATAAGGCCGTAGGTGCAGCATCCATCGTAAAGACCTCCGAATCTAAAAGCTCATCGTTTTCATCCAAAAACTGCAATTCTATTTGAATAGGCTTACTCGTTGTATTCTCTAATTCATAGGAAATTACGCCCTCTAAAACCCTATCGGCGAAAAATTCCTCCTCAAAAGCGTCAAAATTAAAGTCCTGAGTAAAAAAACTGATATCCGTTGCACTATTGATCAGTAGCTCTTGCACTTTAACAAAGAAAATGCTGGTCTCCAAGGTTGGTGTAATGCTTAGCTCATCATATTGTGAAAAATCCTGTTTTTCCGAACAAGCGAAAATCAAGAGCAGCAATACTGAAAGTAAGAGACTGTGTCCTAAACGGTTCATAAAGTTAGACTATCGCAACATAAGCAAACTACTATGGCTACATGCTATTAGTATTAACTCTATAAATATGTTTTTATTTCCCATAACTCGCTAATCATAGGACTATGTTGGTGCTCGGCTTCCCCATGTGCGTTAAAATGTAGGGTATGAAGACCTACGCCTTTTGCGCCCAGAATATCTGCTTCCAAGCTATCTCCTATCATTAGCGCTGATTCAGGCCTAACCTTGGCCTTTTCCAATGCTAAGTTAAAAATAAACGGATCGGGCTTCTTTACGCCTGCCATTTCGGAATCTATCACCTGTTCAAAATAAGGATAGATACCAGAATTACGTAGCTTCTTCTCTTGAATTTCTTGAAAACCGTTGGTAATTATATGTAGTTTATAGTTTGGTTTTAAATAATCTAGCACCTCCAATGCATTCGGAAACAAAAAAGTATGGGAAGACAATTGATTTATATACTCATCTGCCAGACTATTGATGCAATCATCAGTAACAGCATATTCTAAAGTATCAAAAACCGATTTTAGGCGCTGGTAGCGAAGTTCCGCTTTTGTGATTTTTTCTTCCCTGTACATTTTCCAAAACACCAAATTAGCTGGCACATATACCTCTAGAAATGATTCCAATGGAACAGTTATGTCATGGACCGGTAAAATAGTCTCAAACGTGAGGGCTGAGTTCTTTTCAAAATCCCATAAGGTATGATCAAGGTCAAAAAAAACATCAGTTACTATATCTTTAAACATTATAAGTCATTATTAAGTTCTTGTATATTTTTTTCCAGTCAAATTTTTCGTCACCTCCCAATAGTTCATTTGAAAAAACAGTTACAAAGGAACCTTCTACATTTTTGATTTCAGTGTAGATCCCTTTTATCTTTTCGCTGATCTGCTCTTCGCTTTTAACTGTTAAAAAGGAGTAATCATGAAGTGCGAACGGGTGAATCTTTATGGGCTGTTGCACTTCTAAAGGAATGTCATAAAACTGAAACGAAGTACACGTACCAGCCCTAAAACCTATTGCATGGGTATATCCCATGGTAAAATCATCAGTAAACTCGGCAGTAACTAGGTTCCTATACGATTCGGGGACATCAACTCTATTATAGCGCATTCTAGAATACGTTACAGGCCTATTGATAACGCTTTCCAGATTATTCTTTTCCTTTTTCAGCAGCTCTATATCCCTAAAGGAACTATAAGACGCACCAAGTGCTACTTTGGAATAATCGGCTATGTATTTGATGAGGGACTTAAAACGATTGCTATTTGTGGATACATTTTTATCATATTTGGAATAATCCGCAAACTGAAAAAAGAAAATACTCTTAATACCATAGTTTTGGTGCCATTGAATAAGTTGAGCAAAATTATCATAAGGATCCTTTTCCCTATCGACACCTACCATAATACGCTCCCAAACACGCTTTAACTTAAAGGTGCCTAAATCCAGAACAAACCCTGCCAATCCTCGAAACAGACCTCTATGGGCATAGGAGTGAGATGTGGTTACATCCAATACAGAAACGTACGTATACTTTCTCTTTTTACATTCCAATTCAGGAAATTTCTCCCTTAGCAGCACCAACAATTTTAACGCCCAAATATCTACTACAGGGCGTTGTAAAAAATCGTTCTGATATGCGATACTATCCTTTGGTGAAAACCTGCCGTGCATATCCTTAACATGCGGTAAGTACTCTTCATACCTACTTAGTAGATAGAAACTAGCTGCAAAAATATCGAAAGGAACAGCACTACGTTCTCCCGTAGTAAAAAAGCAAGGCGTTCCTCCCCAATCGTTAATTTGTATTTGAATATCATTAATTCCTTGCTCAAAGAGAAGTTCGTTGCTACGAATAAAAAATTCGTTCTGCAACGGCTGTTTGGTGTAGGTTATTTTTTCATCCGTATGTTTTATAAAATCCTCTACCTTGGTCGTAAAAGCGATATCTATACCCAAGATTTTGGTGAAAACCTGTTTCATGGTATAGGTAAACCTAGGTGTAATCTTATGGGTATATATCAATAACATTTAGAGTAGTTGATTGTCTGCAAAACTAAAATAATCTTTCCGCGTTACTATGAGATGGTCCAAAACTTTAATATCTAAAGACTCAGAAGCTTTCTTTATTTTTTGTGTAATCTGTTTATCGGCGCTACTTGGTTTTAAAGTGCCACTTGGGTGATTGTGTGCTAAAATAAGCCCCACGGCACCCAGCTCCAAAGACTGTTTCATTAGTATACGTACATCTACCAAAGTACCCGTTATACCGCCTTTACTAAGCTGTGATTTATGCAATATTTTATTAGAATTATTAAGATATATAACCCAAAATTCCTCGTGCTCCAATTCTCCTATAACGGGTTGTAGCACCTCAAAAGCATCTTTACTACTTCCTATTTTAGTCACCTGTAAGGCTTCTTCTCCCCTTCTTCGTCTACCTACTTCCAATGCTGCAGTTATGGTTACCGCCTTTGCTTCACCAATACCTTTAAAGGTCATTAATTGATTAATGGACAACTTTCCCAACTCGTTCAAATTATTATCTACCGAAGCTAGGATACGCTTGGATAGTTCCACTGCGCTTTCAGACCTGCTTCCTGAACCAATCAATATAGCAACCAACTCTGCATCAGACAGTACAGCCCTTCCCTTGTTTACCAATTTCTCTCTTGGCTTATCGTCATCAGACCAGTGTTTTATGGAAAATGATGTAGACTTCTCTTGCATTGGCTAAAGATAGCGAACTAATTATTTTATCGTAAATTTCCGTATCAATAAAAAACAAAAAATGAAATCGTTGCTAACCAATGAGGGTCACGTTGAAATAAAGAACAGATTGGGGCAACTTAGTGAAAACTCTCAACGGAAATGGGGAAAAATGACAGTTGGACAAATGGCATGGCATTGCCAATACCCTTTAAAATTAGCCATTCGGAACACGGAAAACACCTCAAAAGGCAATTGGTTCATTAAAACCTTCTTTAAAAAATCGCTCTACAATGACAAACCTTGGCGCAAAAACCTACCTACAGCACCACAATTCAGAGCTAAAGAAGCTAAGGATTTTAATGGGGAGATAACGATACTGAAAGAATTAGCAGATGAATTTAATATGCTTGATTCTAGAGATATGTGGCACCCACATCCTGCATTTGGGCCCTTTACCAAAGAGCAATGGGGACAATTACAGTATAAGCATCTAGACCATCACCTAAAACAATTTGGCGTTTAAGGACTAGACCATTAACTTCTTAAGTCCGTTTAAATCTAATCCTCCGTAATTCCCAGAGCTCATTAATAATAGCGTCGAATTTTCATAATTCTCCTCGTTTACATAGCTATGAAAAGAGCTAGCATCGGTAAAAATCTTCAAATCCTCTCTTTCAAAGGCAATCGAAATTTGTTCGGGAGTAACCTCCTCTAGCTTTTTTATTGCTACTGATTCTGGAAGAAAAAAGATAACCGCTTCATCAGCAGCATCCAAAGCACCTTTATATTCTTTCAAAAATTCAGGATTAAAACTACTATAGGTATGGAGTTCCAAACAAGCTATTAGTCTTCTATCTGGGTATTGTTCCTTTACTGCTTTTGTTGTCGCAGCCACCTTACTTGGGGAGTGTGCAAAATCTTTATAGGCTACACTGGTTTTTCCTTCTGCAATTTTTTCGAGTCGTTTAGATGCTCCCTTAAAAGTGGCAATAGCCTCAAAAAAATCATCTTCATCTACACCCATATTCTGGCATATCCACTTGGCTCCTGCTAAATTATTCAAATTATGCTTCCCGAAAACTTCAATAGGCATTGGACCTTCCGGAGTTTCTAATAGTGTTTGCCCATTATCAACTTCATATTCCGGTGTCGTATATCCTAGTTTTCTAATGCTGTTTTCAGAAGCTTCAACCACTTTTACCACCTCAGCATCCTCCAAGTTGTACGTGATGCTACCTCCATTTACAATACTATCTACAAAGATTTTAAATTGCTCAACATAATTTTCAAAAGTGGGAAATACGTTAATATGGTCCCAGGCTATACCGCTCAATAAGGCGATATTTGGTTTGTACAAATGAAACTTTGGCCTACGGTCTATAGGAGAGGAAAGATACTCATCACCTTCCAACACTATAAAATCGTTCTCCTCGGTCAAATGAACCATACGCTCAAAACCATCTAATTGAGCACCTACCATATAATCTACCTCTCGGTTATGAAAATTAAGCACATGTAAAATCATGGAAGTAATGGTTGTTTTTCCATGACTACCCCCAATGACTACCCTCGTTTTATTTTTAGATTGTTCATAGAGAAATTCTGGATACGAATAAATTTTAACCCCTAACTCTTGAGCCTTCAGTAGTTCTGGATTATCCGCTTTCGCATGCATACCCAAAACAATGGCATCCAAATCGCTATGTATCTTTTCTGGAAACCATCCGAAACTTTCAGGCAAAAGTCCTTTTGACTCCAATCTAGATTTTGAAGGTTCAAAAATGACATCATCGCTTCCGGTTATCTGGTATCCCTTATGTTCAAGTGCCAGGGCTAAATTGTGCATGGCACTACCACCAATGGCTATAAAATGAATTTGCATTACATCTGAATTAGTTTTCAAAGATAGGGATTGCATTCAGCATCAAAAACCACTGGTTTATTTTTATCTTCGTAAATAAACATAGTGTAATGAGCTTAAGCCTTGATAAAATAGCATCCAAAGAAATCATACCTGGATACCATGGTAAACTAATACATACAAAAACGATGTCCCTTGTTTTTTGGGATGTTGAAAAAGATGCGGTCGTACCGGAGCATCATCATATACATGAACAAATTATGCATGTGATGGAAGGGAAATTCGAATTTACTTTGGATGGAGAAACAAAAATCTACCTTCCAGGAGATATTGTACCTATTGCTTCAAACCTTCCGCATAGCGGGAAAGCACTAACCCCTTGTAAACTAATGGATGTTTTTAGTCCGGTCCGGGAGGAGTATAAATAGACGTAGTTCGTAAAACATAATTGTATGGAAATCTCTCTAATAGGAAAAAAAGCACTTGTTGGCGGTGCTAGTGGTGGTATTGGTAAGGCAATTGCTATTCAATTGGCGGAAAGTGGCTCAAGTGTTACGCTTATGGCGAGAAATGAAGAAAAGCTAAAAATTGCTTTACAGAGCTTAACAATCTCAGAAGGGCAATCGCATCAATATTTGGTGGTAGATTTTTCCGATTACGAAGAATACAAAAAAATCTTATCAGCGTATTTTAAATCAAATTCTGTTGATATTTTAGTCAACAACACCCAAGGTCCAGCTGCCGGAAATACACTTGAAAAACAAGTGAACGACTATCAAATAGCTTTTGACTTACTTTTTAAAACGGTAGTTTATACAACAGAATTAGCCTTGCCAAACATGATGCAAAACCGTTGGGGACGCATCATCAATGTTGCTTCTGTATCCGTAAAGGAACCTTTATCTTACTTAGCCTTATCAAATTCTATTCGGGCGAGTTTGGTTACTTGGGCAAAGTCTCTGGCTACAGATGTTGGCGATAAACAAATTACAGTAAACAGTATTCTAACCGGTTACTTTGACACAGAACGTATCGCGCAGCTTAATTCAAAAAAAGCAGAACAACTAGGGGTTTCAGAAGATGATGTGTTAGCCGATATGAAATCTAAGGTACCTGTAAAACGAATTGGTGACCCAAAAGAATATGGGTATTTAGTTAGTTTTTTAGCTTCGGATAAGGCTGCTTATATTACGGGCACCCAAATTCCGATTGATGGGGGATTACTTAAATCCTTATAAGCACCCCTACCTAGACAAGGCGGGGTGGATTCTATTCCAGCAAGAATTCTCACTTTGAGGACTAAGGCGTTCTAAAGGCGCTTTCCCTAGACCAAACCACCCTTTCCCTCACTTTTCATTGTTTTCAGAGCGCTTTGGCTACATCTTTGTATGTAACTTTGAAATCAAATACACTCCGTAGTTCTTAACCGTTCTAATTGAAGTGTCTCGCTTAATCATCTCGTAATGAAACAATTTGTAACGCTTATAACCATACTCCTATTCTCTCAAATGGTACAATCGCAAAAAAATAATGAACCTTTTGAAGTGCTTTGGCAGCAGGTCGAAAAACTCGAAAGGGATGCGTTACCTAAGTCTGCTTTAAAAATAGTATCGTCCATTTCTGAAAAGGCTAAAAAAGAAAAGAATTCACCTCAAATTATGAAGGCACTGCTCTTCGCTTCAAAGTATGCCATGACTTTGGATGAAGATGCCCAGCTGAACATCATAAAAGATTTTAAACAAGAAATCGCAATCGCAGAATTCCCGACCAAGAATGTTCTGGAAAACTATTTAGCAAATATGTATTGGCAGTTTTTTCAACAAAACAGATACCAGTTTTACAACCGAACTAAAACGGATGTAAAGGTAGATTCGGTTGATTTTAGAACTTGGGATTTGACTACTCTTTTCAAAGAAATAACGGTTCAATTTGATGCTTCGCTCCAAAACGAGGCGGAATTACAACAAACTTCCGTATCCGATTTTGATGCTGTTCTACATCAGCAAGAAGGTTCCGAAGAATACCGGCCCACCTTGTTTGACCTGTTAGCACAAAATGCACTTGTATTTTACGCCACAAACGAGAACAACATTACAAGACCTGCTGATAAATTCGAAATTGACAATCCAGAGCTGCTATGTGATGGGTATGCATTTACCCAGTTAAATATATTCTCTAAAGACGAAACATCATTGCAGGCAAAAGCATTGTGTATTTATAAAAAGCTATTAACGCTACACTTGCCTTCGAAACAGCCATATACATTTGCAGAAGTAAATTTACAACGGCTACAATTTGTCTATCACAACGCTATTTTCGAAAACAAAGACCAGCAGTATTTAAAGGCACTACAGAATGCGGCATCTGCAGGAAAAGGGAATGCAGCGTCAAGTTTGTACAATTATGAGATAGCGGCACTACTGAGCCAACAAGGCAATTCATATCAGCCTAAAACCAATGAAGAATACCGATGGAATAAAAAAGAAGCACTTGAATTATGTGAGAAAGTATTAAAAGAAAATCCGGATACTAGAGGCGCAGAAAAGTGTAAAGCATTAAAATCCCAAATTATTTCAAAGAGCTTACAATTAACTACGGAGCGTCATATTCCCATAAATAAAACGGCTAGATTATTGGTTAATTATAAAAATTATGACGGTCTACAACTATCAGCTCGCCATATTACACAAAAACAGTGGAACGCACTTGAGGAGGAATATGATGAAGAAAAGCAACTGGCCTTTATAAAAAAATTATCGATAGCAAAAGCATGGGAAACTTCCTTAAAAATAGAAAACGACTACCAATCGCATGGTACCGAAATTGTCATGCCCCCCTTAGAAAATAACCAGTATATAGTCTTAGCTGAACCAAACGACAAAACAGACAAAACCTTTGCCTATGCTCAAGTCCAAGCGACCAACCTAGCTTTAGTAGAAACCCAGACCAAAACCCATCAGGATTTTCAAGTGGTGGATAGAAATAACGGAAAACCTATTGTTGGTGCTACACTGAATTTTCGCTATCGCCTGAATTATGATGGCAAACGATTAAGTAAAAACTTCGTTTCTGATAAAACAGGAACCGTTTCTATCAAAAGAGCCGAAAAAGAGTGGAGCGACCTGAGTATTACCATCGATTACGAAAAAGATACTGCATTCTACGATGATTATTACATATATCGCAGCTATAACGAAACAGCTCCAGCAGCTTCTTATTCCTGTTTTCTATTTACGGATCGGAGTATCTACCGACCCGGTCAACCGCTATATTTTAAAGGAATCGCAATAAAAAGTTCCAAAGAAAATTCGTCACTTTTAAAAAATACGAAAGTTTTGGTTGAATTGAAAGATGTGAATGATCAAGTGGTAAACACCGCCGATTTTGTAACGAATGAGTATGGTTCTTTTTCTGGAGAATTTATGTTACCCAACAACGGACTCACGGGTCAATTTTCGATACAAGTTCATTCAGTAGTCTATAATTTAAGTGGATATGCCAGCTTCTCTGTAGAAGAATACAAACGTCCTAAGTTCGAGACCTCTTTTGAACCAGTAACTGAAAGTTATAAAGTAAACGATAGCGTAACCGTAAACGGAACCGCTACCGCTTATGCCGGAAGTAATATAACAGACGCCAAAGTTACTTATAGGGTAAAACGCTCCGTGTACTACCCAAGATGGTATTACTGGAGATACGCTAATAGAAACACAACTCCCCAAGAAATTGGACGTGGTGAAACCCAAACAGATGGTTCGGGCAGGTATTCCATAGATTTCAAAGCAATTCCTGATAGTAGTACGGATAAAAAAAATGCACCCACTTTCAATTATGAAATAACCGCAGATGTTACCGACATAAACGGAGAAACGCACAGTACTTCCACGTTTGTAACTGTAGGCTACCATACGTTAACAGCCAATATGATGTTGGCGAACCCACTGGATAAAGATACCAAAGACCAAAAACTAAGTATTTCTACAAATAACCTTAACGGACAATTCGTATCCGCAAAAGGGACCGTTAAAATATATAAATTAAAAGCACCCGAATCTGTGTTACGACCTCGTACATGGACTGCCCCGGATTACAAAAATCTTACAAGACAAGAATTCAAAAAGATATTCCCGCACGATGCTTTTTCTAACGAACACGACCCCACTACTTGGGAAAAAGGAGTACTTGTTTGGCAATCAGACTTTGATACTGGTGTATCCAAAGAACTCTCTTTAGGAAACCTTAAGAAATGGATGTCCGGCAAATATATTCTTGAATTGGTGACCCAGGATAAATTTGGTCAGGAGGTTAAAGATGTTTTGGAAACAACCGTGTTTAGCCATACCGATAAGAAACTGGCGGACAATGAATTATTTCAAATCAAAACAGACAAGGAAAGCTATCAACCCGGAGAAAAAGTCAAAGTAACGGTGTTTTCCAGTGCCGAAGATATTAATGTTACCGTAATTATTGAAAAAAATAGAAAGGTAATCGACACCAAAATCATACGCTTAAATAAAAATTCTGAAAGTCTCATAATTCCTGTAACCAAGGAAGATTTAGGCGGATTCGCGATTTCATATAGCTATGCTGTTTACAACTATTTTCATTCCGGTACTTTGAACATTCAAATACCCTACCCAAGTAGCGATTTGCAAATTGAAACGGTCACCTTTAGGGACAAATTACAACCTGGCACTGATGAAAGGTGGTCTTTTAAAATTAAAGGACCCAAAGGTGGTAAAGTAGCAGCTGAATTATTAGCGAGCATGTATGACGCCTCATTGGATACGTTCAGAGGACATTATTGGAGTTTTAACCCATTGGCGAAGCCTACTTATTATTCCAATAGACGAACAAATGCCTATCGCTGTTTTATGAATAGTTCCTTCAGTACATATCAGGATAACGAATCGTATGGTTATAGCAATCCGAGTTTTGATTCGTTTAATTGGTTTGGGCTTTATTTTGGTAATAGTGGGTATTTCGGCTCAAGAACGTCTAGAATGATGAAGCGGTCTAGTGCACCCGTTCCGGTAGGCGCAGCATTGGATATGATGGAAATGGAAGATGTTGTCGAAGAATCTCTTACCGGTCAAGTAGCAGGAGTAACTGTGGAAAAGGATATATCCTTAAGCAACGAATTAAGGCAAAATCAAGAAATACCACAAGAACAAAACGCTAAGAAAGTTCAAATTCGCAAAAACCTCCAAGAAACAGCATTCTTTTTTCCACAATTGCAAACTGATTCAGAAGGCAATATATCCTTCAGTTTTACGACACCGGAAGCCCTTACCAAATGGAATTTACAATTATTGGCTCATACCAAGGGTTTAGAGAGTTCGAACCGAACCTTACGAACCGTTACTCAAAAGGAGTTGATGGTTATTCCGAATGCTCCTCGTTTTTTAAGAGAAGGAGATGAAATCGTTATCAGCACCAAAATCAGCAACCTAACGGATAAGAAGCTCTCTGGAATTGCTAAATTAGAATTAGTGGATGCGGTTTCCGGTTTACCGATTTCAAAAAAATTAGTAATATCCTCGGTAGGAGAAGGTGATGCAGGCGGCGGGGATAGTGATGAAGTAAACTTCAAAGTAGATTCCGTAGGCAACACCCAAGTATCATGGCGCCTAAAAATTCCTACTGAAATCCAAGCGGTTCAATATACCGTGACGGCAAAGGCTGGAGGTTTTAGTGATGGAGAACAAAATGTACTACCCGTACTTACAAATAGGACCTTAGTTACAGAAACGTTACCAATGTGGGTAAGAAGTAACCAAACCAAGACCTTCACTTTAGATAAGTTGAAGATGATAAAGTCGCCAACTTTAAAGCACCACAGGTTAACGTTGGAGATGACTTCAAATCCAGCATGGTATGCGGTCCAGGCTCTCCCCTATCTCATGGAATATCCGTATGAGTGCAACGAGCAAACTTTTTCCAAATATTATGCAAATACACTCGCTTCCCATATTGCCAATAGCAATCCAAGAATTCAAGAGGTATTTGAGCAATGGGCGAATTCAGATGCGCTGGGGAGTAACTTGGAAAAGAATCAAGGTTTAAAATCGCTTTTGATTCAAGAAACGCCTTGGGTACGAGACGCACAATCGGAAACCGAACAGAAAAAACGTATTGCCTTGTTGTTTAATTTGAACAAAATGAAAAATGAGCAAGCCATTGCTTTAAATAAATTAAAGGAGAACCAAAAAGGCTCAGGTGCATGGTCTTGGTTCAATGGTGGCCCAGATAATCGTTTTATCACACAACATATTCTTGCGGGTATGGGTCATTTAAAACACCTAAATGTCACATCTAGCATAGCCGAGATTCAATCTTTAAGTGATAACGCGATTCAATATCTTGACAATGAGTTCGTCAAAGAGTACAACAACATGAAAAAGCACGCCTCAAATATAAACGACGATCATTTAAGCCATACTCAGATTCATTACCTATATATGCGTAGCTTTTTCAAGGATGTAAAAACCTCTAAAAAAGTGAATGATATCCAAGATTATTATAAACAACAAACAGAGAAATACTGGAAGAATAAAGGATTGTATTCACAAGGAATGTTGGCATTGATTATGCATCGTAGTGATAATATTCAAGCTTCCGAAAAAATACTTAGAGCACTAGAAGAAAATAGTATTACTTCAGAAGAATTAGGCATGTATTGGAAAGAGAACACCAACTCATGGCATTGGTATCAAGCTCCTATTGAAACACAAGCGTTATTGATTGAAGCATTTTCGGAAATCAACTCTACGGATATTGAAACCGTTGATAATCTTAAAATTTGGTTATTAAAAAACAAACAAACCAACCAATGGAAGACTACTAAAGCAACTACGGAAGCTATTTACGCATTACTACTGCAAGGAAATGAATGGCTATCTGTTACCGATGCTGTTGATGTTTTGGTAGGAGGAGAAAGAATAGAACCTTCCAAACTGGAAAATGTAAAAGTAGAGGCTGGAACGGGCTACTACAAAACGGCTTGGAACGGTACCGAAGTACACCCTAAAATGGGGGAGATACAAATTTCCAAAAAAGGAAACGGCATTGCATGGGGAGCATTGTACTGGCAGTATTTTGAGGATTTGGATAAGATTACAACAGCAGAAACACCCTTAAAATTAAAGAAGAAATTATTCCTTAAAAAGAATATAGATACAGGTGAAGAGATTTCCGAAATCACTGATAAAATGGACTTAAAGGTGGGGGACTTAGTCCGTGTTCGTATTGAATTACGAGCCGATCGTCCAATGGATTTTGTACACATGAAAGATATGCGTGCCGCCGGTTTCGAACCCGTAAATGTCATCTCAAAATATAAATGGCAAGATGGCTTGGGCTATTACGAAGCCACCAAAGATGCGAGTACTAATTTCTTTTTTGATTACCTGCCAAAGGGGGTTTATGTATTCGAATATGATGTTCGCGTAAATAATGCTGGAGATTTCAGTAACGGGATTACGACCATACAGAGCATGTATGCTCCCGAGTTTAGTAGTCATTCTGAAGGAGTTCGGATAAACGTCGGGGAATAAAAGTAAGTAGTAAACAAAATTAAGGTTTAAAAATACCAGCTGGCAAAATATTAAAAGTCTATACCATCCGTATTTGATTTTTGTGTTTGGACTTGAATCTTGAACTTCAATTTTCCTGTCCCTTTCCCTCACTCCAACCCCTAGCACCCTAATTGGTCGTTTTATATTAAACGCTTCTAACCTAGTTTAGATGTATAATATAAAACCAAAGAATTATGAATAATGCAATTCAAATCTCCGTTAAAGAACCTTGCTCCCAAAAATTCGATTCGTTTAGTAAAACGAGAGAAGGAGGCTATTGTGGTTCCTGTGCAAAAGAGGTTGTCGATTTCACCACTATGTCCCATCCTGAAATAATTTCCTATTTTAGTAAACCCAAGGGTAATACCTGTGGGCGTTTTAAGAATTTGCAACTTAGCGGTTACGAACCAAAAGCAGTAAAAAATATGAATACAAACTTTGTTTCAAAAGGAATAGCGCTTTTTGGATTTTCACTTTTAGCACTTTGTGCAACTCCAGAAGCTAGTGCGCAAATAGCTACTGAACCAAATGCGCTTTTAAATACGGAAAGCCTCCACATTAAATTTTTCATAGGTCACGATTCTAAAGCTAAATTCCCCAATCTTATTGTCGTTTTTTTGGTGGATATTTTTCAAATATTTTTGCAACCAACTCCTTCATTTTCTGCTCTTTTTCCATTGGGGTATCAGCCTCATTAAATGGGCTTTCGCTTAGGGCTTGCCAAAGCAATACATCTCTTTTTGCATCTACAAAGTCTATTGTTAGTTCCCTTAACAGTTTTGGACCTCCGACAGGAATACCTACAGATATACCACCACCAATAGTACCGCCACCACCACCAACGCCTACACCTACAGCATTAGAAGGCTGACCTCGTAGAACGGCACTTTGCACATTTACAAAAATATCTGGCTCCTCCGAAAACAACAAACCCTTGGATTGTAAGGTCGCGTCCATAGCATTCATAAGCCTTTTCTCGCCTAATTGACTTAGACCCGTTTCCATATCTGAATAATAGCCATACGTAGAATAAGCCGAAAAATCAACGGCTTCATCATAATCATAATGTACCCTAGTTGCTCCGCAGGAGGCAAGGACCAGAATTGAAAATATAAAGCCAATGTATTTCATTCTAAAGATTTAACCCTAAGTTACATAAAAATCAAACTTCCTCTTTACTGTCTACAGATTTTGTAAGCGCAGAGGATATGATACCAGTAGGGATAGCAACAATTCCAAGACCAATCATTAATATGAAAAATGTAAATACTTTGCCTCCTACCGTAATGGGATACACATCTCCGTATCCTACTGTTGTCAAAGTAATAATAGCCCACCAAAGACTATCAAAAATTGAAGAAAAATGCTCGGGCTGGGCTGCATTTTCAAAGTAATAAATACCTACAGCAGAAAAATAAATAAGTATTAGCGTTACGAAAAGAAACAATAAAATTTCCTCCTTTGCCCTATTAATGGCCCTAGAAAAGTGAGCTAAGGCACGGTTATAACGCATGAGCTTAAAAATACGGAACAAACGCAAAAATCGTAACGCACGTAGGGATCTTAAATCTACGCCCAAAGCCAAATAAAAAGGAAGTATTGCCAAGAAATCTATAATCCCGAAAAAACTAAAAATAAATTTTCTTTTGTTGTCCGAACAATAAATGCGTAAGACGTACTCCAGAGTAAAAACCACAACACAAAAGATTTCAATTAACCGAAGCAGTTTTCTTGTATTTGGCTCTAAATCTGGGACAGTCTCAAAAGAAAATGAAATAATAGACACCAAAATTAAACCTTGAATCACATAAGCGAAGATTCGGCTCTTGGGGTTGTCATTCAGCTCAACAATACTTTTTAAATACTGCCTCATAGTATCATAATATTTCAACACTTAGGTGCTAAGCATATTCCAAAGTCTATCTTTCAGCTCTAATATACCCATTTGGGCTACAGAAGAAATAAACATAAAAGGCACGTTATCTAGCTCGGTCTCTAGCTCTGTGCGCATCTCATCCATTAGCTCATCATCTAGCATATCGCTTTTAGAAATTGCTATGAGTCGTTCCTTATCCAACAGTTCCGGATTATACCTTCGTAGCTCGTCTAAAAGAATCTCGTATTCTTTACTAATATCCTTACTATCTGCAGGAATTAAAAACAATAAGGTAGAATTACGTTCTATATGCCTTAAAAAATAATGCCCTAGCCCTCTTCCTTCTGCTGCACCTTCTATGATACCTGGAATATCGGCCATCACAAAACTCTTAAAATCCCTGTATTCTACAATACCAAGATTGGGTTTTAGCGTCGTAAACTCATAATCTGCAATTTTCGGCTTTGCGGAAGTTATTACAGAAAGTAAGGTAGATTTACCAGCATTTGGAAAACCTACAAGACCCACATCTGCCAATACTTTAAGTTCAAAAATAAAATCCTTTTCACGACCGTCTACACCAGGCTGGGCATATCTTGGCGTCTGATTGGTAGATGACCTAAAGTGCCAGTTGCCACGACCGCCCATACCACCTTCAAGTAGTACTTTCTCTTCTCCATGCTCCGTTATTTCTACTACCACCTCTTGGGTTTCCCCATCTTTAACAATGGTACCTAATGGGACATCTAGATAAACATCTTCGCCATCTGCACCAGAACTTCTATTCTTACTCCCGTGGCCCCCGTGGCCTGCCTTAAAATGTTTTTTAAACTTAAAATTGATGAGGGTCCAAAGATTTTGATTACCTCTTAGGATAATATGTCCGCCACGACCTCCATCGCCACCATCAGGGCCTCCTTTGGTAATGAATTTTTCCCTGTGTAAATGCACCGAACCTTTACCCCCTTTCCCAGAGTTTAAAAATACCTTTACATAGTCTACAAAATTACCTTCAGTCATGAAGTTTGCTTTAGTTTGTTGGCAGAATGCCGTAATAATTGGTGCAAAAATACAGAAATCACAAGGGTAATTGGGTATCTATCCTCGAATAAGCACATTAGTAGTTTTGAGGTAGAGAATCGTCTAGATAAAATACGTAGATTAAATAGCCAATAGACACCAAAATGAAGACAAGCAATACAAAACCGCCCACGGTCAAACACCCTCTTAATGCAACTTTTGGACCTATTACTTCTTCTCGCATTTTTTCAAGGTTTTCTGCTTTTAAGTTCTAAATTAGAATGAATCAAAGACATGTAAATCATAACACAACTACTAGCAACCTTGTTATTTTATACTATAGGTAAGCGTAATTGTTGCTTGAACAAAAATCATACGTTCTAAAAACAGATGTCACAAGATGATTATAGTTCTTCTATTACCTTCCCCAATCGCATTGTAATTTCATCGATAGCTCCTATTCCATTTACACTGTGAAATTTCCCTTGTTCCTCATAAAAATCCTTTAATGGAGCAGTCTTCTGATTGTACTCGTCAAAACGATTACGAATCTTATCCTCATCCTGGTCATCTGCTCTACCACTTACCTTTCCTCTTTCCAAAAGACGTTGAATCAGAAGTTCATCATTTGCTTCTAATGCAATTGTAGCGTCTATTTTCATTCCCTTTGTTGTAAGGAACGTATCCAAAGCCTTGGCTTGGGCTGTTGTTCTGGGGAAACCATCAAAAATAAATCCGCTTGCATCAGTATTCTTCTCTACATCGTCTTGTAACATTTTAATTGTGACCTCATCAGGAACCAGATCTCCTTTATTTATATACGACTTGGCCAGTTGTCCCAGTTCCGTATTATTCTTCATATTGTAACGAAATAAATCTCCCGTAGAAATATGTTTCAAATTATATTTTTCTTTCAAAAATTCCGCTTGTGTACCTTTTCCGGCACCAGGTTTTCCGAATAATACAAGGTTAATCATATGCTTTTGGTTTAATTGGTATACTTCCTTTAAATTTCTGCCCAGTTCCTTATAATCTAAACCGTAACCGACGATAAAACGGTCTGGTATTTTAAGCCCAAAATAATCTATGGTATATTCTCCATTATAGACTTCAGATTTATAGAAAAGGCTAGCTATCTTAAATTCCTTTACGTTCGTATTCGAAAACAAATGCACCAGTTCTTTTAATGTGCGCCCTGTGTCTATTATATCCTCAAGGATAATTACGCTGCGACCTTCTATATTATCAGGTAAATCTAAAAGTGTTTCCACAATACCAGTTGAGGTTAACCCATGGTAAGAACTTAATTTCACAAACGATACTTCACACGGATACTGGTAGGCTTTTAAAAAATCGGCCACAAACATAAAAGAACCGTTAAGCACACCTACAAAGATGGGTGTTTGGTCTTTATAATCCATAGCAACAGCATCGGCAATGCGCTTTACCGCTTGCTGTATTTCCTTTTCACTAAGGAAAGGTTTAAAAAATTTGTCGTGTAACTGTATCAATTCTAAGCCGTTATTTAAGTTGGCAAATATAGCATTTTGACCCGTGTTTTTAGGCCCTATAGAAACGGATTCTGAGATTTAACCGTATTTTTGTGGGAAACAAAGCATATTTCTAATCTAAAAAGTCAATTACCTTATGGACTATTTTTCGTCAGATTTCAAGTTGGGTATTTTAGGAGGCGGACAATTGGGTAAAATGATGCTCTATGAGACGCGTAAATTTGACATTCACACTAAAGTTTTGGAGACCTCAAACGAAGCCCCATGTAAAATAGCCTGTGATGAATTTATTTTGGGAAGCTTAATGGATTTCGACACAGTGTACAACTTTGGCAAACAAGTAGATGTGCTGACCATAGAAATCGAAAATATAAACCTTGATGCCTTAGAACGGCTAGAAGACGAAGGTGTAAAAGTCTACCCACAATCCAAAGCGCTGCGCATCATACAGAACAAGGCAAGACAAAAGCATTTTTATACCGATAACGGCATCCCTACTGCAGAATTTTCTAGATTCGCCTACGCGAGCGAAATTGAAGATAGTATTGAGAATGGTGGATTAGAGTTTCCATTTGTATGGAAAGCAGCCCAATTTGGTTATGACGGTCAGGGTGTAAAAGTAGTGCGTTCCGTAGCCGACGTGAGAGGGTTACCTCCCGGTGAATGTATCGCGGAAAAAATGATTCCGTTTAAAAATGAATTGGCTGTAATCGTAGTCAGAAACCCAAGTGGACAAGTAGTAACATACCCCGTAGTGGAAATGGAATTTCACCCAGAAGCCAATCAAGTGGAGTATGTAATTTGCCCAGCTAGAATTGATGACGCTGTCGCTAAGAAAGCACAGAAAATAGCTTTGCAGGTTTCTGAAAAAATTGGCCATATAGGTATTTTGGCCGTAGAGATGTTCCAAACCAAGGATGACCAAATATTAGTTAATGAAGTGGCACCAAGACCACACAATAGCGGACATTACAGTATAGAAGCTAGTTACACTAACCAATTTGAACAACATATTCGTGCGATACTAGATTTACCCCTTGGGAATACTGCAAACAAAGTCGCAGGCATCATGGTAAACTTGGTTGGGGCCGAAGGCTATACAGGAAAAGTTGTTTATGAAAACATAAAAAAAATAATGGCTATGGATGGTGTTACGCCACACATCTATGGGAAAAAGCAAACACGCCCTTTTCGTAAAATGGGGCATGTAACTATCGTGAACGCTGATATTGATGTAGCGAGAAAGATTGCACAAAAAGTAAAAGAAACGATAAAAGTAATCAGTAAATAATTATGAGTAAAGTAGCCGTAGTAATGGGAAGCACTAGCGACCTACCCGTAATGCAAGATGCCATTGACATCTTAAAAGGTTTTGATATAGAGGTGGATGTGGACATTGTTTCTGCACACCGCACACCAGAAAAACTTTTTAATTTTAGTAAGAATGCCCACACCAATGGCTATTCGGTAATTATCGCAGGTGCAGGTGGTGCGGCACATTTACCAGGTATGGTGGCTTCTATGTCTCCATTACCCGTTATCGGTGTTCCTGTAAAAAGCAGTAATTCTATAGATGGATGGGATTCCATACTCTCAATTCTACAAATGCCAGGTGGAGTTCCTGTTGCCACAGTTGCCTTAAACGGTGCGAAAAATGCAGGAATTCTTGCAGCACAAATTATCGGAAGCTCTGACAAATGTGTTCTTGATAAAATTATTCTTTACAAGGAAGGCTTGAAACAAAAGGTACTTGAAGGAGCGAAATCAATTAACGGCAAACAATAGTTTTCAGTTAGCAGAAATAGTAAAATAATTTTAAGCCACTATGGCTATTCCATTTGAAATTGACTCGAAACAAAATAAATTTAAAACTAAATTCCTTAAAATAAACTCATTTTTCCTTCATGAATCCACTACTTACACCTTTTGATACCGCACCCTTTTCAAAAATCAAAAATGAGCATTTTAAACCTGCCTTTTTGCAGGCAATGGAGGATGCGAGAGAAGAAATTGACGCAATCACTTCTAACACAGCAGCACCTAGTTTTGAAAATACAATTGAAACTCTAGAATTTTCTGGCCAACAATTAGATCGAATTTCAAGCGTATTCTTCAATTTGAATTCTGCTGAAACTAATGAAGAAATTCAAAAAATAGCGCAAGAGGTTTCTCCACTACTTTCAGAGTTTGGCAATGATATTACGTTGAATGAGGAATTATTCAAAAGGATAAAATCAGTTTACGAGCAAAAGGAAACATTAGATTTATCAGTGGAACAAAATACCCTTCTTGAAAAACGTTATAAAAGTTTTAGTCGTAACGGAGCAAATCTATCCGAAGACAAAAAGAAACGCCTACGGGAAATAGATGCTGAAGCTTCCAAATTGAAATTAAAATTTGGCGAAAACATTTTGGCTGAAACCAACAAATATCAAAAATACATTACCGACGAAGCCGATTTGGATGGCTTACCTGATGGTGCCAAAGAAGCTGCTGCTCAGTTGGCAAAATCGAAGGGCAAAGAAAAGGGTTGGTTATTGACTTTAGATTATCCCAGCTACATTCCTTTTATGAAATATGCCAATAAGAGGGAATTACGTAAAGAACTTTCTTTAGCCTTCGGTAGTAAAGCATTTAAAGGCGATTCGCTAGATAATCAGGAAAACGTACTCAAAATCGTAAAATTGCGCCATGAACGAGCTAACTTATTGGGTTATAAAACCCATGCGCATTTTGTTTTGGAAGAACGAATGGCAGAAACTCCGGAGAAAGTCCATTCGTTTCTAAACGAACTTCTGGAAAAGGCAAAACCCGCAGCGGAAAGGGAACTCAAACAATTAGAAAATTTTGCAAAAGATTTAGATGGTATTGATCAGCTTCAGAAATGGGACAGCAGTTATTATTCTGAAAAGTTAAAGCAGGAATTATTCAGTTTGGATGATCAACAACTGAAACCATTTTTTAAATTAGAAAATGTTATTGACGGTGTTTTTGAAGTAGCTGAAAAACTCTTTGGATTACATTTCGAGGAGGTTTCCGATATCGACAAATACCATGAGGAAGTCAAAACCTATCGCGTCTATGATTTAGAAAAGAATTTCATTTCTATCTTTTATGCCGACTTCCATCCTCGTGAAGGAAAACGCGGTGGCGCTTGGATGACTTCGTTTAAATCGCAATGGAAAAAAGATGGCGAAAATGTACGCCCGCATATATCCAATGTTTGCAATTTCACACCTTCTACAGCTACAAAACCATCACTTTTGACCTTTAACGAAGTTACTACTTTGTTTCATGAATTCGGACACGGCTTACACGGTATGTTAGCAAACACGACCTACCCCAGCCTATCAGGAACATCAGTCTATTGGGATTTTGTTGAACTACCTTCACAGGTAATGGAAAATTGGTGCTATGAAAAAGAAGCTTTAGAGCTCTTTGCTAAACACTACGAAACAGGAGAAGTGATTCCTATGGAATTGGTTCGTAAAATAAAGGAATCAGCTACCTTCCAGGAAGGTATGCAAACGTTAAGGCAACTAAGTTTTGGACTCTTGGATATGTCCTGGCATGGCACAAACCCTACAAGTATTACCAATGTTAAAGCATACGAAACAAATGCCTTTGCTGGTACTAATTTGTATCCAGACACACCAGAAACCTGCATGAGCACAGCTTTTGCTCATATTTTTCAAGGTGGCTACTCCTCTGGGTATTATAGTTACAAATGGGCTGAAGTATTAGATGCAGATGCGTTCGCTTACTTTAAGAAAAAAGGAATATTCAACAAAGAAGTTGCTTCTAAATTCAAGGAACACGTGCTGTCTAAAGGTGGCACGGAAAACCCTATGGTGCTCTATAAACGATTTCGTGGAGCGGAACCTAAGGTTGAAGCACTACTTGAAAGAGCGGGGCTTTTGTAATCATAGACATTTAAAACTAAATTCGATGTACTGCACTAAAGTACATACTTGGTCTTATAATTTACAGTAGGAAATAACGTTAACATAGCGTAACCGTTAAACCCTACTTAAAGATGAAGAAATTGATTTTTCTTTTTGTCATCACTTTAATCGTATCGTGCAGCAATGATACTGATGACTTAAAAGATGATAACACAAATAGCGCGCCAAGCATTACGAGCCAAGAATTTCAAATTGCTGAACACGCACCAACAGGAACCGTAATTGGAACCGTACAGGCCTCGGATAGCAATAACGACGAGCTTAGCTACACTCTAGAATCTACCCAAGATATCCTGATTAACGAAACAACAGGAGAACTGAGTATTGGTGATGGGCTGAAACTGGATTTTGAAACTGGCACTACTTTAAATTTTACCGTTTCGGTATTTGACGGAGCTGCAATTTCAGATGCTGATATTTCGTTGACTATTTCTGATATTAATGAATTTGATGTTTTAAATGAGTCTCAAAAAGAACTTGTGGAACACTTTAAACACTTGACTCTTTTTCAAGACCCAACATCCCCTACTCAAGATGTTATGCGAAAATGGGATGAACCCATGAAGTTATATCTTGTTGGTAATTTTCCACAAGCTACGCGTACTATGGTTGAAGAAGTAATTGCAAACTATAATATGCTTACCGCATCTGGTAGTTTTAATATCTCTTTAGTTGCCACAGAATCTGAATCTAGCGCACAGTTATTTTTTGGAACCAAAGCAGAGACAGAAAATGTTTTTCCTAATATGTACGAGCAAATAAAAGATTTGACCTTGGATGGTTATGCTATTAGTTCTTTCTCCGGAAACTCTTACAGAAGTGCAGAAATATGGATTTCATCACAAACCGGCGCACTTTTCACACATGAGATGGGCCACGCGCTGGGCATGGGACATTCCAATCTTTGTGCTGGTGAGAACCCTAGTGCAATGTGTTCTACTATTTCACCCAACAATCAGCTTTTAGGTATAGAACAGAACGTTATTAGTTATTTTTATAATGAGTACATGCCTACTGGCTTAAATGAACAACAAATAGAGGACAGTCTTTCCAACTTAATTTTACTAGAAGAATAATTTACCGTTTCTATTGAAATAGTTTTCACACCAACGCTACTGCCTTTTGGTGTAAAGAGCGATTCTGAAATACTACCATACTCCTAACCAGAAAAAATAATACTTGTGGTCCTTAACTAGCATATCTCTTTTCAGTTTAGCTAACTTAGTTTCTTTCTTTTTACAATTATAAATTCATACTTTTAAACACATAAACCATAGTATCGCATGTTCGATCAATACGACAAAACAACTGCTTTACACTATGCAGCTTATAGACCTCAACTACACGAGCCTATATTGCGCAATTGCCTTGGTAAGAAAGATTTCAACCATGGCTTGGATATTGGTTGTGGGACCGGTGTTTCTTCCATAGCCCTAAAAAACTTCTGTAAGGATGTAACTGGCGTAGACCCTAATAAAAAAATGCTATCGCATGCGGTAAAGGAGGATAATATAAGCTATCTATTGATGGCGGAAAACAAACTACCCTTCCCTAACCACATCTTTGATATCTGCACCTATGCGGGCGCATGGTGGTATGGTAAAAGTCAGTTATTACTTGATGAAACCATACGGGTAAGCACCACCAACGGAACTATCTTACTATATGATTTTGAAGTTGATTTTAGTAACATATATCAAACTATGAGTCTTGTCCCGACAGATTTAAAAGGTTATGATCATCGTTCAAACTTTGAAAATTTAGACACCTCTTCAATCAGATTTACGTCTAAACAAATGGAAGAAAAACAGTTATTGCTTTCCCCAAAAGAGTTGGCGCACCTTCTATGCTCAGAGCAAGATATCTACAAGCAAGTACTACTAAAATTTTCTAAAAATAACACCTTTGATCAACTGGTAAATTATATTAAGGATACTATAGACGCGTCTTGTATCACTGTCCAAGTACTCATCTATTCTACTTTATATCAATTATAAGCTATTTCTTAAAAGTACCATGAGCCTAGGAACCTAAAACCAAACCTCTCAAAATAGACCACCAGATGTTACCACAAAACACAACACCAAGTTTACCAAGACAACAGGTTACAAGAACTTTAAGATTTGGATACGAATAACTTCATCACCAATATTACAGATATCGGTTGCTAGTTGCTTCTCTTTATTATTCACATAACCGAAGTCGTCCTCCTCAAAAACTAGTAAATCTATCCTGCCATCCATATTTGCCATGATTAACATACCACCCGTCTCACAAGACCAACTATACACGTCGGGATGCTTCATAAATGATAGCCGCTCTCCTGGCAATAGCTTTAAGTTCAAAACTATAATCTTTTCATTAATTATGACAGAATCCTCCAATTGGCCACAACAATCCACATCAGTTAATTCTCTAAGTCTATAATCTTCCCAAGTAGAATAGTCGCCTTTCCTGTTTAGCTCTACATACCGCATCCTTGTTTTTTTTTACAAAGATCCGTCAGACACCTAAAACAAGAAAGAAACATGAAGTAAAGCTAGTTTTGATTTCTGACTTTTAAACTATTTAGGGGTTAAATGCTGTTTTTGATACTCCAAGGGCGTGGTTCCTACCATGGTTTTAAAAGCATTGTAAAAAGAACTCTTACTTTGAAACCCAACTTCTCTACCCACACCATCAATAGTAATATGCCGCATTGCGGTATCCTTAAGCAATACTTTGGCCCTATTAATCCTAAAGGAATTTACAAAACGATTAAAGTTTTTATCTGTGAGGGAGTTAATGGCTTTTGATATTATTTTGGGATGCACATCTAGCGCTACAGAAACATCCACAACGGTAAGTTCAGGATTTGAATAGGGTTTTTTTTCTTGAAAAAATTCCTGTAATCGTACCATCACCTCCCCAAGTACCTTATGCTCTTTTTTAGGTTTTTTAATGGCGGCCCGCGGTCGCAAGATTAGACCATATTCAGTAGGGTTGGTGAGCACACGTTGTACATTGTGCTGTTTGGTACCATAAAAACTGAGCCAATATACCGTAAAAAGTTGAGCCAGTGTAAAAGGCAATCGTAACCAATTATAACCTATCGAAAAAACAAGTACTAGAACGGATGTGGCACACAGCATAAGTGTAAAATAAACGAAGGTGCGCGCCCATTTGAGTTCTTTCCTATACACTGACGAAAAGACCTCGTTGACCTCGACGATATGTGCATTGATGTATTTAAGATTAAGAAAACCAATAAAAAAACAGTAAAAATGACCTATAAAAAAACTAATCTGACTTAGATCTCGATTAAAATTATCTAGCCCAAACAAGTTTTCTGGAAACAAGGCCATAAATGGTTTAATCAGAACAATTAATAACCCAGGAACAAACATCCAATAGGCCCTGTTTGATTTCTTAAATACAGATACTCTTTGTGTATATAGAAAAAAGATAGGACTAAGCAACCAAATATTTCTAAAAGGCAACCATTGTAAAAAAACGGTATCCTCCCAAACTCCCAAATGTTTAAGCATGGAGGGCGCCATTTCCAAAGAAAACAAAAATAAAAAAATAGCCAGAAAAAAAGTAGGTCTAGACCGCTTACTGGCCAACAAAAGATAACCACCCACCAAAACACCTTGTATGGTGGCGAGGATCTCTAAAACAAAAAAAATAGTTTCTATCGCAGTCAAAAGACGTGGTTTGGAGATACTAAAAATACACTTTTTGAGCTAGCGTAAAAAATAAAAACTACCACCTATCTTGTTACGTTAGCCAACCACAGACCTTAAACTTTCTCCAAAACAACTAGCTAGATGTAAACGTTTCGACACCGTAACAATAGCCTTATTTCTTCCTTAACACGTTAGTGTTAAATCAAGGCTATAAGGTTACGGTATTCGTAGATATGAAACCGTATAACACTGCGACCATTATTTTCTAAATCACTAACGATTAACTTCCCAGCATTGTTAATAAACCCGTAATCATCTTTTTTAAAAAAGAGTAGGTCTATTTTACCATTACCATTGGTAAAGATAACTGTTCCACCAGTGACACAAGACCATGAATAATTACTCGGTTGTTTTCGAAAAGACAGCCTTTCCATAGGAAAAAGTTCCAACTCCCATAATCTAAAATTCTCGTTTTCCATTACCAAAGTTCCCAGCTGATATGGATACTGGTCTTGTAACAATTCATCTATTTTTTCACATTCCCAATTCGTGTAATCGCCTTTTGGATTTAATTCTACCTGTCGCATCTTTATTTTTTTACAAAGATTCTATAGAAGGGACAAAGCAACAAGAAAAGAAGCTCTAAGCTAGTTTTGATTTCGGAAATCTGAACTATATCCGTATGTTTTAAGGTTTAAAGTTAAAGGTTTGAAGTTCTGTTGTATTGTAAATATTGAATGATAAGTTTAGAATTGAATGGAGTAGTTATAATACCTTAGATGGGTTTGATTTTAATATTTAGACTCATGCTTTTGCTAAGCTTATGAATTCAAGAGGCTTTCCCACAACTAAATTGATGTAAGCCTTCTTTTACAACACTATCGTCCTCCCTTATGTACCAATACCGGTCTCCCTTACATTAAACCGAGCCAATTTAACGGCTTGATTTCGGAAACAAAATCCGATGTATCATTATGTAATAATCAAAACAAGAATAACCTTCAAGAATTATTAGTGCAAAAAACTAATTATAGTAGGCTTTAGTGGCATTTTAGGAAATGACATCATAACCCATTTATAAATCAATTTGAGGATGTTGTAGTTCAAACAAGAAAAACAGCTTGGAGCAGGCTATCAATAAGGTTAATTCTTTTTAGCCAATACAGCATCGTAGCCACCTTCCAAATTAATAACATTTGTATAACCCAAAGACAGTAGTTTTTCTTGGGCTTTAGCACTTCTGCCGCCCACCTTACAATACACATAAATAGTTTCGTCCTTATTTATTACTGAAAATTTATTCTCAAAATCGACATCGAATAAATTTATATTTTGTGCATTGTCCAAGTGTCCTTGCTTAAATTCTTCAGGTGTTCTCACATCTACTAAAACAATATCTTTAGGAGTATCATCCAAAAACTCATTTATATGTTTTGATTTAGTTTGTCCACAACCAAAATTGACCAATAATAAGAAAAATGCAATCATCTGTAGCTGTTTCATATACTTAAGGTTTTTACAAAAATAACAAATAATAGCCATTGCGGTATACCTCCAATACAATGAAAATAATCAAGGATATTACAAGGATTTCCGTTATTTTTGAAAACGACACTATATCAATGACGCAACACCAACTACAACCAGACTTTTGGGTAGACAGCTATGCAGATTATCTCTTCAACTTTGCCGTAGGTAGGGTAAGTGATACCGAAATTGCCAAGGATTTAGTTTCCGAAACCTTTTTAGCAGGACTAAAATCTGCCAAAAACTATAAGGGAGATGCCGCAGAACGTACTTGGTTAATAGCCATCCTTAAAAGAAAAGTTATTGATTATTACCGAAAAACGAACTCCAAAAAAGGGAAAGCAGAAGTTCGCATGAACTACAGTTCCGCAAGTGATGCAGAAGGTGATTGGTTGGAAGAACAAGTTGCAGATCCGTTTAGCATGGTGGAAAATGGTGCTTTGGAAAATGCAGAGTTAGGACTAGCCATACATGAATGTATCTCTAAATTACCAAAAAAGCAGGCACAGGTTTTTACTATGAAAACAATTCAAGGTATTAGTACAGAAGATATTTGTAATGAACTCGGTATTAATGCGTCTAATCTTTGGGTCATGATACATAGGGCGAGAACCGCGCTGATGGGATGCCTTAACCAAAATTGGTTTTAATTATGATTTCTTGTGACAAAGCTGCCATCATTTGCAATAAGTCCCAGTATAGGGAAGCTACTTTTTTAGAAATACTAAAACTACGTTTCCATCTCTTTATGTGTAAAACCTGCTCCAAAGCAACCGAACAGAATACGAAATTAACGTCGCTTTGTAATAAGGCAAAACTGCAAAGTTTTTCCCGTCAAGAAAAACTAAAAATGAAAGAAGAGCTAAAAAACCAAGCTTAAAACACCCTCACGATAAGTAATATCAAATACCATCCTACAGGTATGGCTTCTACCCAAAAAGAAGAGAAGTAGGTAGACTGATTTCTCTTGGTTATATACATTAAACTTCCTAGAACCAGAAACAAAATGCCTTTGGACACCAAGTCCATCAAAGTTATTTCATCCTTTAAAAACGTAACAAAGAAAAACAACACCACCATAAAGGAGCCAAATATTTTTGTATTTGCTACCCCATAGCGCTGCGGAAGTGTTTTTAATTCTGGGTCATCATACTGTAAATCCCGTATCTCAAAAGGCAGTAACAACACCAGTACAAATATAAATCGTTGCAAAAAGACGATTTTAACATCCCAGGATAAGTCATGGTCTTGACTTAAAACAGGGAGTAAGACCGTAGCTCCCGTCCAAACAAGTGCAACTACAAAAATTTTTAATGCACCCCAACTTCTTAGATTCTTTGCACGCGGCAAAACAGGTAGCGCATACAATCCAGAAACCAAAGCCAAGGCCACTACTCCCAACCAAACTTGATAGCTTAAAAAATAAGCATGATACAGCATAAAAACAGCAGCAATAAAACTGAAAAACTGAATATTTTTATGATAGCGTTTGGCCACCAAAACGTACTTTTTAGCCTCTACGCCGTATTTAACAAAATTATAGCATACGATAGTGCCAAAAAATAGAAACCAAGAAAGGTGTAAATCTAGTGGAATGTTTAAAGAAAGGGTAGTAACCCCCACTAAGGCCAATACAGCCAAAGCTACGTGTATACTGGCATCTAGATAAAAATCAAAAACACCTTTTAAAATCTTCATTAAACAAAAGTAGCCAAACTGTTTATAACCTAGGTTTTTGGTTAAGAACTTTCAACCTAAGCCCTTAAAAAATAGGTGTTCAGCATGTAAATAATTCTTAATTTCGCAGGACTAATCCTAAGAAAATTATGAAGACCGACGTGTTTGCATCCCGCCATATAGGCATACGTGAAGAAGACCTTCAACATATGCTAAAAAATGTATCCGTAGAGAATTTAGAGCAGCTTATTTCTGAGACTATTCCTGCAGAAATTAGGTTAAAAAAACCTTTAGACCTAGAAGCTCCAATGAGCGAGCACGAGTTCTTGAGTCATATTGAAAAGCTATCCAAAAAGAACAAAGTTTTTAAATCCTATATTGGTTTAGGGTACCACGAGAGTTTAACACCCTCGGTCATCAAAAGAAATATTTTAGAAAATCCAGGTTGGTACACGGCTTACACGCCCTACCAAGCGGAAATAGCGCAAGGCAGACTAGAGGCCCTTTTAAACTTCCAAACTGTAATTACTGACCTAACGGGAATGGAACTGGCCAATGCCTCCTTGTTGGACGAGAGTACTGCCGCGGCAGAAGCTATGACCATGTTATACGATGCACGCTCGCGAGAACAAAAGAAAAACGGAGTGTTGAAATTCTTCGTATCCGAAGAGGTTTTACCTCAGACTTTATCCTTACTACAAACACGTTCCACACCTCTGGGTATTGAACTTGTTATTGGTAACCACGAAGAATTCCAGTTTGAGACAGAATTTTATGGCGCTTTATTACAATATCCAGGCAAACACGGACAAGTAAACGATTATGCCGCTTTTGTTGCTAGCGCAAAAGAAGCAGACATTAAAGTAGCCGTTTCTGCAGATATCTTAAGTTTAGTGCTATTGACACCTCCGGGCGAATTTGGTGTAGATGTTGTCGTGGGCACCACACAACGTTTTGGAATCCCATTAGGATATGGCGGACCTCACGCAGCATTTTTTGCTACGAAAGAGGCCTATAAAAGAAACATACCTGGGCGAATCATTGGTGTAACAAAAGACACCGATGGCAAACCGGCGATGCGTATGGCATTGCAAACTAGAGAACAACACATCAAACGAGATAAGGCTACATCCAACATTTGTACCGCACAGGTATTGTTGGCCGTTATGGCAGGAATGTACGCCGTATATCACGGACCGAAAGGCTTGAAATATATTGCAGATAAAGTCCATACTTCGGCCACTACCCTGGCGGATGCCTTGGAACAATTGGGCTTATACCAAATCAATTCCTCTTATTTTGACACGATTACCGTTAAGATGGATGCCTCCAAAGTGAGACCTATAGCGGAACAGCACGAAATCAATTTTTTATATATTGATGCGCAAACCGTTTCCATAGCTGTAAACGAAGCTACAAGTATCAAGGACCTAAACGCTATTGTTTCCGTTTTTGCTCAGGCATTAGGCAAAGACAGTATCAAAATAAACGAACTGGCTACAACTTCGGCCATTATGAAAAGTGTGCAACGGACAGCCCCTTACATGGAAAATAAGGTGTTCAATTCTTATCATTCCGAAACAGAATTGATGCGCTACATCAAAAAGTTGGAGCGTAAAGATCTTGCCCTAAACCACAGTATGATTTCTTTGGGGAGTTGCACCATGAAGTTGAATGCGGCGAGTGAAATGCTGCCCTTAAGCCAAAGTAACTGGGGTAACATCCATCCGTTTGTACCTATTGATCAAGCGGAAGGCTACCAAATAATGCTAAAAGAACTAGCAAAAGACCTTACCACCATTACCGGTTTCGCAGATACTTCCCTACAGCCCAATTCTGGAGCACAAGGGGAATATGCAGGGCTTATGGTAATACGCGCCTACCACGAATCTCGTGGGGACACACATAGAAACATTTGTATTATCCCAGCTTCCGCACACGGAACCAATCCGGCTTCAGCAGTTATGGCCGGCATGAAGGTCGTAGTAACCAAGACTGATGAAAAAGGAAATATAGATGTAGCTGACCTAGAGGAAAAAGTAAAGCAACATTCAGAAAATCTAGCGGCGTTAATGGTTACCTATCCATCTACACACGGGGTTTTTGAATCTTCAATAAAACATATTACACAGTTGATACATAATCATGGAGGGCAAGTATATATGGATGGAGCTAACATGAATGCTCAAGTGGGATTAACACATCCTGGTAATATTGGCGCAGATGTCTGTCACTTAAACTTACACAAAACTTTTGCCATTCCACACGGAGGTGGAGGCCCTGGTGTAGGCCCGATATGCGTTGCATCACAATTGGTTCCATTCTTACCAAGTAATCCGGTAATAAAAACTGGCGGCGAAAAAGGAATTACAGCTATTTCTGGAGCCCCATGGGGAAGTTCTTTGGCCTGTTTGATTTCTTACGGATATATAAAGATGCTAGGAGAATACGGATTAACGCGGTCCACAGAAATCGCAATCTTAAACGCGAACTACATCAAACATCGTTTGCATGGTAGTTTTGAAGTATTGTACACTGGCGAAAAAGGAAGGGCCGCACATGAGATGATTATCGACTGTAGACCTTTTAAAGACAACGGTATTGAAGTAACTGATATTGCAAAGCGTTTGATGGACTATGGCTTTCATGCACCTACGGTATCTTTCCCTGTGGCAGGAACGGTAATGATAGAACCTACAGAAAGTGAAAGTTTAGCAGAACTAGATCGTTTTTGCGATGCAATGCTTTCTATTCGGAAAGAAATCAATGAATCCATTTCGAATGAACCAAACAACGTCTTAAAAAACGCTCCGCATACTATGGATATGGTTACCAACGACATTTGGGACTTCCCTTACAGCAGAGAAAAAGCAGCATTTCCGCTATCCTACGTGAGAGAGAACAAGTTTTGGCCTTCGGTAAGAAGAGTCGATGATGCGTATGGAGACCGTAATTTAATTTGCACCTGTGCACCCATAGAGGCTTATGTTGAAGCTTAGACTTAACTAAAACACGATAAATAAGGGCTTCCAAAGTATTTGGAAGCCTTTTTTAGTACAAAAATTGACAAAACAATGGGATTGAACATCGTAATTTTTATTATGCACGCATAACAACATTTTGCTTTTCCTTTATCTTGTAGGGTACTAACCAAACAATAGTTAAATGCGTACTGGAATTACGGGAACTGGATGCTATGTACCAGACACAATCGTAGCGAACAAAGATTTTGAAGAACATGAGTTTTTAAATACAGACGGTACTCCGTTCCAATATAACAATCCTGTTATCATTGAAAAATTTAAAGCGATTACCGGCATTTCTGAAAGACGCTATGCAGAACAGAACCTAAACACTTCAGATATTGCCTTTTTAGCGTCCGAAAAAGCTATTGCCGACGCCAACATAGACAAGGAGGAACTAGACTATATCATATTTGCCCATAATTTTGGGGATGTTGCACACGGACAATCACAGAGCGATATGCTACCAAGTTTGGCATCCAGAGTAAAGCATTTATTGCGTATAAAAAATCCAAAATGCGTTGCCTATGATATGCTTTTTGGCTGTCCTGGATGGATAGAAGGCGTAATACAGGCTAATGCGTTTATTAAAAGTGGAATGGCCAAAAAGTGTTTGGTTATAGGTGCAGAAACCCTTTCTCGAATCGTTGATCCTTTTGATCGTGATTCTATGATTTACTCCGACGGTGCTGGCGCAACCATAATTGAGCAAAACGAAGACGAAGGCAGTATCCTAGCACATGTCAGTGCAACATACACCTACGAAGAAGCCTATTTTCTTTTCAACGGAAAATCCTACGAACCTAAGGCAGGAGAAACTAAATACATTAAAATGCATGGGCGCAAAATTTACGAATTTGCCGTAAGTCATGTACCAGGTGCCATGAAGAGTTGCCTAGACGAAAGCGGTATACCTATTACTGAAGTTAAAAAAATAATCATCCATCAGGCCAATGAAAAAATGGACGAAGCCATTGTAAAGCGATTTTACAAAAGCTATGGCTTACCTATGCCTAAAGATATTATGCCGATGAGCATCGGTAAATTAGGCAATAGTTCCGTGGCTACGATTCCCACTTTGTTAGATCTGCTACTAAAAGGAAAAATGCCAGATCACCAGCTTAGCAAAGGAGATGTTATTATCTTTGCTAGTGTTGGCGCTGGAATGAACATCAATGCCATTGTTTATAGGGTTTAAAGTATCAAGTTCAAGGTTGGGCATGATAAAAAACCCTAAAACCTGAAAACAAAAAAATGTACGAAAAAACTTTTCCAAACAAACGTTTTAAACAAACGATGGAATTTCTGGAAAAACACATCCCAAAAGACCAGCTTATTTTGGACTTAGGGGTTCCCAACCCACTTTCCAAAATAATGAAAGAACGTGGTTACACCGTAACAAATACCAACGGTGAAGATTTGGATAACGACCTTAGCATTGCTACCGATTTTAAAGGCAATGTAGTGACGGCGTTTGAAATTTTTGAGCATCTATTGGCTCCTTTAAATATACTTTCAGAGATAAAAGCAGATAAATTAGTGACAAGTATTCCCTTGCGACTTTGGTTTTCCACTGCGTATCGCAGTAAAACTGACCCGTGGGACAGACATTACCACGAGTTTGAGGATTGGCAGTTCGATTGGCTTCTGGAAAAAGCCGGTTGGGAGATAAAGGACCGATTGAAATGGACGCACCCAGTGAACAAGTTAGGTATCCGCCCCATTTTGCGTCTACTTACGCCCAGGTACTACATTGTTTATGCTGAACGCAAAAAGTAAAATAGTAAAATCACAGATTCCAATATATTCTATTATGACCCAGTCTTGGAAATCAGTATTTATAATTTGGTACTTTTAATATGGACTACTATGTTATCATACCCGCGCACAACGAAGCTGATTACCTGTCAACGACTTTAGATTCATTAGCAAACCAAAGCTTACGCCCAAAAAAGGTAGTGGTAGTCAATGATAATTCTTCGGATACTACTGGTGAAATTATAAAAAGCTATGTAGTAAAGGATGATATATTCCATTCGCACCATGTTAGCTCATCAGGAGAACACATGCCCGGAAGTAAGGTTATTAAAGCCTTCAACAGCGGACTTGAACTCGTAGACGATACGTACGATTTTATTGTTAAGTTAGACGCAGATGTCATTCTTCCCAAGAACTACTTTGAACAAATTGCCTATACATTTAAAACGAATCCGAAAACAGGTATTGCAGGCGGGTTTATTTACGAGCAGAATGACAAACAGGAATGGCACTTAAATCACCCTATGGACAAACGTCATGTACGTGGAGCATTCAAAGCGTACTCCAAATCTTGTTTTAAAGCCATTGGCGGACTAAAAAGCGACATGGGATGGGACACTGTAGATGAACTTTTGGCGCAATATCACGGATTTAATACACATACAGATGATACGTTAAAAGTAAAGCATCTGAGACCTACAGGAAAAGGGTATAATAAAAAAGCAAAAGGATTACAAGGACGCGCCATGTTCACTATGCGCTATGGATTTTGGATTACTTTCATTGCATCCATCAAGATGACACTAAAACAAAAGAACCGGACCACTTTTACAGATAACATGAAAGGCTATTTTGAAGCTAAAAAAAGTAAAGCGCCATTTTTAGTATCCACGAAGGAAGGTCTATTTATCAGAAAATTACGTTGGGCCAATATCAGAAAAAAACTAATCGCATAAAAAAACCGCCCAAAAGGCGGTTTTCTATATCGTAGGATAAGGACACTATTAGAATCCTAACTCCTTTTTAACATCGGCCAAAAGGTCTTTTCCCTTGAAAACAAGCAATCCACCACCTTGTTGGGCATCAAGCACATAGTCAAAACCTTGAGTAGTTGCAACCTTGTCGATAGCAGCCTTAGCTTTCTCTGAAATTGGCGCAAACAACTCACCTTGCTTTTTTTGAAATTCTTGTTGTGCAGCTTGCTGTGCCTCACCAATATTCTTTTCAAAACCTTGAAGCTCAATTGCTCTCTTCTCGTTCTCCTCTTTTGTCTTACTTGGAGCCTCGTTTTGATACTGTGTAACCTTGTTGCGAAGTTCCGTCATGGATGCCTGTATGTCCGCATTGTATGTTTCCTGCAACTTCATAAGCTCCGCCTCGGCAGTTTTCATTTCTGGCATAGCCCCTAATAATTGTGTCACATCTATGTGTGCAACTTTACTTTGAGCATTTACAAAACTAGTTGTTGCTACGAACAACATTAATGCTACTGCTACTTTTTTTAAGTGTTTCATGAGTTAAAATTTAATTCTTCTTTGAGTGTTAATTAATGGTTCCTAATTTAATAATCTAATACCGATATATTCTTATTTTTCGGTGTCTTTTATAGTTTCTTTTTCCTTCTCAATTTTCTTTGCTTCTCTTTCTTCAAGCAATTTTTTTCTACGTTCCTCATATGCTTTTTTTCGTTCCTCTCTTAGTTTCAGTTGCTCTGCACGCTTCTCATCAGCCGTTTTAGCTCTTGCTTCAGTTGCTTCTTTGGCTTTATCCAAACGCTCTTGTAATGCATCGCTTACAACTTCTTCATCTTCAACTCCCTCATCCTCAAAGTCTGCAACACTATTTCTATTACTAGCTTTTTTTACAGGCTTACTTATCTTTCTGGTCCTAGCGATACCTCTTAAAACAAGGTCACTAATATCGTGCCTTTTTTGGGCATACAACATTACAACATCCGCCGATCTATCAAAAATAAAATCATACTTTTTATTAGCTCCCAATTTTTGGACTTCATTAAACACTTGGTCTTGTATTGGTTGTATAAGCCTACGTTTTTGCAAAATTAAATCCCCCTGCGGCCCAAACCTATCCTGCTGATACTCTATCATCTCCTTTTCAAGTATCTGAATATCTTCCTCCCTTTCGGAAATCAGTTCTGGAGTAAGCAACACCTTCTCTGCCATCAGGTCCTTTTTCATTTGCTCCACAACACTTTGCTTCTGCTCTATTTGCACCTTCCATTTCTGCGCCTTGGTGTTCAACTGTTCCGTAGCATCTCTGTACTCCTCTACATTCTCCAAAATATACTCCATGTCTACATAACCGATTCGCACACCTCTTTGAGCATTCACATAAAAACCAGTGACCAGTAAACCAAGGAATAAAAGAACTTTTGTTTTTGACTTCATTATTGATATCGTTTAATCCAATAGAAAATATCGTGCCAAATTTACTAAAACTTTTAAAATGAAGCCTTTAGCATATAGCACAATTCTAAAAATTTAAAATTGCTGACCAATAATGAAGTGCGTTTGCCATCCGCTAGGACCATTACCAATAGATTGGGGCCTAAGATCCTCATCGAATCCATATCCAAAGTCTATACCCAATAATCCAAACGCTGGCATAAAAATACGCAGCCCCACACCGGCCGATCGTTTTAATAAAAACGGATTAAACTCCTGAAAATTGTTGAACGAATTTCCAGCCTCTAAAAAGGCTAGACCAAAGATCGACGCAGATGGCTTTAAAGTAAGTGGATATCTAAGTTCCATGGAAAATTTATTGTAAATCAAGGCCCCTTCTTGCTGCCCGGTCAATGGATCAATGGCAGTTAACGATTGGTTCTCATATCCCCTTAACTGCACAATGTCTCTACCATCTAGGGTAAAGTTATTTAGACCATCACCTCCTACGAAGAATCGCTCAAAAGGCACATCACCAACCGCACTGTTATAAGCACCCAAAAATCCCAATTCTGCATTTGTTCTTAACACCAGTTTTCCTACAAGTGTAGTGTACCAATCTCCTTTGAACTTCACCTTATAATACTCCAACCACCTAAAGCGTTCTTGATCTATAGCTTCCAATTCCTTGCTTTCTGGCGTAATTGCGCCGCCTTGTGCCTGTACTATGGGAGCAAGTTCTTCACTCCTATCCTTTAGGGCCCTAAAATCCTTGTCACTAAAAAGCGAATAAGGGGGGGTGAATTTACCCGTAATCTCGAAATTGGAACCACCCCTTGGAAAAATACGTCCTCCCTGTATAGCATTCCTAGACACCCCAAACGTATACGCGATGGAGTTTGACTGACCATTACCAAAGTTGAATAAACCTGTATTATAATTTCTAAAATCGTATAACTGATAACTCAAGGAATGAGAAATAGTAAAGAAATCATCTGGCCATTGCACCCGTTTTGCTATACCTACGGTAACTCCCGTTATAGAAAACTGGCGATCTTTATCTACTTCTACTTGACCACCTGCAAAGGATGCCAAAAATTGTTGGGTCCTAGAAAAGCTCATATTAAATTGAACTGGTTTTTTGCCACCTAACCAAGGCTCTACAAAGTTTAAGCTGTATACCCTAAATGTTCTACTAGCCTGTAAACGCAGTGCAAAAGTTTGACCATCGCCCATTGGCACTGGTTTATATTCCTCACCTTTAAATAAGTTCTTTACAGAAAAATTACTAAAAGAAAGTCCTAGGGTTCCTATGAAACCACCGCCACCGTAACCACCCTGCAACTCTATCTGACTGGAACCGGATTCTACCAAACTCCAATCCAAATCTACTGTACCAGCATTGGGATCCGCATTCAACACATCTGGTGTAATCTGCTCTGCATCAAAAAATCCAAGTTGGCCCAGTTCCCGAATACTTCTTATAATATCAGATTTATTATACTTCTGGCCTGGCCTTGTTCTTAGCTCCCTAAAAATAACATGATCGTTGGTTCTGTCATTTCCATTAACCGTTACGTGGTTTAAAAAGGTCTCTTTGCCTTCTATTATACGTATTTCAAAATTTATGGTATCATTTGCCGCTGAAACCTCCACAGGGTTTATACTGGAAAATAGATACCCATTATTCTGATACAAACTCGTTACATCATTAGGGTCAGGCTTAGAATTATCTGCAATACGCTCTCGAAGTAATACCCCGTTATAGGTAGCCCCTTTTTTTATACCCAGAACCTGCGCTAAAGCACGATCGGTATAAACGGTATTCCCCACAAAATCTATATCCCCAAAATAATACTTATTCCCTTCTTCTATCCTAATGTTTAATTGAATATTGTTTTCGTCAATTTTTGTTAAGGTATCTGATATCACCCTTGCATCCCGAAAACCGCTTTCGGCATATTTATCTGCAAGAAGTGCTAAATCTGCCTCGTAATCCTTCTTTATGTACTTTGACTTTTTCCAAAAGCGTCCTAATTTTCTCTTTTTAGTGCTCTTCAAGGCTTTTCTCAATTTTTTGTCAGACAATTGTTTGTTACCTTCAAAAATAATATCACTAATTTTTACCTTATCCCCCTTGTCGATACTCACCATCATACTACGGGCGTTGATTTGAGACGTATCTACCTTAGTAACAATCGCCACTTTAGTATTCAAATACCCTTGCTTCTTATACTTATTGGCTAGATAATTTTTAGTGTTAGAGATAAGGCTTTCGGTAATCTTCTTTCCTTTCTTTAGGTCAGTATCTTTTACAAGCTCATCTACCTTGCGCTCCTTTACCCCAGTAAATTTAACAGTGGTAAGCGTAGGTCTTTCTATGATATTTAGCTCTAAAAAAACCTTCTCACCCTCTATATTCGTAATAAAAAAATCTATAGCGCTAAAAAGCTCCAGTCCCCATAATTTATTGATAACTGCGCTAATCTGCTCTCCAGGAACAATAATAGGCTGCCCTACACGCAAACCTGTATATGTTTTTACCGTTTGCTCGTTATAACTTTGCAGTCCGGTCACATCTATTCCTCCCAAAATATAATTCTTGCCGTCCTCGTAGGATACTTCCTGTGAGGTAACGTGAATTGTAATAAGAAGTAAAAGGGTGGTAATTAGGTGGTTCAAAGACATGAACCTGGCCATATCTTTAAGTGAGTTGTTCGCTAGTTTTTCCAAATCTTCGTTCTCTATTCTGGTAATTTTTTATGGCCTCAACCAAATGATGCTCACTAAAATCCGGCCAAAATACATTGATAAAATATAACTCGGCATAAGCAATTTGCCATAACAAAAAATTGCTGATCCGGTGTTCTCCACTAGTACGGATAAGCAAGTCTACATCGGGCAAATTGTGCGTGTAAAGATGGTTATTTATAATGGTTTCATCAATATTTTCAGGTGAAATTATATTATTTTTAACTTTGACAGCGATTGCCTTTACAGCAGATTGAAGCTCCTCACGAGACCCGTAACTCAAAGCCAAAGTCAAGGTCATCCCTGTATTAGCCTTGGTTTTATCCATAACCTCTTTCAACTCCTTGTTTGCTTTAGAGGGTAGCGCAGAAATATCACCAATGGTATTTAAACGAATGTTGTTCTTGTTAAAACTTTTAAGTTCTTTCCGAAGTGAAGAAACCAGTAAACGCATCAAGGTTTGGATTTCTAGCTTTGGCCTGTTCCAGTTTTCTGTAGAAAATGTGTAGAGTGTTAAGTATTTTATTCCCACTTTAGCACAATTCTCAACGGTAGCTTTTACGGTTTTCACCCCATTTTCATGTCCAAAAACCCTGTGCTTACCTTGCTCTTTGGCCCACCTACCATTACCATCCATAATAATGGCTAAATGGCGTGGCAGGCTGCTTACTTCAATATCCTCTATTTTGCTCATGTAGTGTTTTACTCAAAACAATCGGTACACAGTTTTCTACCAAAGGTATAGGTTAAGGTAACCCCTGAAAAAACATACCAATCATCGCTAAAAATATTTCCAAAACGGAACTCCTCAAAATTGGAACCTTCTGGATTACTAGCATCCAAATTATCGGTAAAAGTATATCTAGCTCCTATTTCTGCCCCAAAAATAAGAAACTGATTGATACGATACTTAAAACCTAACGTCATTGGTATCGCAAATGCTCCATCTTTTTGAGAAATGTCCTGTAAAACACCTCCATTAAAATAGTTGTAATCATATCTGAAATAGGTAACTCCCGTATACAAATAAGGCGTAAAAGCGGCTCCCAACTTATGAAGATTATAATCCACAAAATTTACCTCTAAACCAACAGAGCCTTCTAGAACGGAATTATCTACTACATAACCTCGTTGTTGCCGTGCCGTCGTACTAGATTTGCTATCGTCTGCCGTGAACTTACCATATAGTAAGCTACCTCGCCACGCGTAACGCTTGCTCTTATTCCATTTAAAAATACCACCAAATGCGATATCGGAGGGTAGAATATAGTTGGTTCTACCTACATCACCAATAATATTGGCCCCTCCCGCAAAAATACCTACTTCATAGGTTTGGGCAGTAATCATAAAAGATGTGGAAAGAAAGAATACAAGAAGTATCTGCCTCATGCGATTATATTATTTATTGTCTAGCAGCGTTATACCATAAATAATATGGATTTTCCCTGCTCAAGTTCTCACAAGATAAACAGTATTTGAGCGTATTTATTGTTCAAAGGAAGTGGTCAGTTACGTTTATCCTCGCCCCAAAGCAATTTATTCCTAAGGGTTTTCAAAAAGCTTTCAGAAGTATATTCTATCATCTTTATGGTAAACGGTGCTTTCTTTATCGTTATTTCTTGCCCGTTCTCCAAAGATGCAATCCTAGAGTCAAGTGAAACCAAGTGGTTTTCCTCTCTACCGGACACCTTTAATCTTATAACTGTATCATCTGAAATAACCAAAGGTCTTGCATTTAAGTTATGCGGCGCAATTGGCGTTAGTACCAAAGACTTTGCTGTAGGCACAATTACAGGCCCACCGCAACTAAGAGAATATCCGGTTGACCCTGTTGGCGTGGAAATAATAAGTCCATCCGCCCAGTAGGAAGTTAGATATTCGTTATTAAGATGTGTTTCTACGGTTATCATGGAGGTGGTATCCTTTCTGCTAACGGTAATCTCGTTCAAGGCAAAATTAAGGTCTCCAAATTCCTCATCCAAAGCCTTTGTATTCAATTGAACAAGACTACGCTCAACTATTGTATAGTCTCCTCGCACAAACTCGCGCACCACTTTCCTTACATCTTCTTTTTTAAAGGTGGATAAAAATCCCAATCGACCTGTATTGACGCCAACAATAGGTATACCTAAATCTTTCACAAAAGTAGTAGCCCTAAGAATAGTACCATCACCTCCAAAACTCACGAACATGTCAAAAGAATCGTCCAAGCCTTTTGTTGGAGTAAAAGTAGGGTACTCCCCATCGGCTCCAGAATCCAAATAAAGTCTGTAAAAATCGGCTTCTATAAAAACCGTAGCTGCTTCTTTTTGAAGTTCATCCAATAGCTCTACTAAAAATTCAATAGCATTATCCTGATAAGTTTGACCGTAGATAGCAACCTTCATGTTAGACATTTAGGTATTTATCTAAATAATCCGACCGTTGCTTTAAGCCCTCTAAGAATTGATCATCGCTAGTCCCAAAAAGAATATGGTAATTATAACGTCTAAAGGTCTGTACCACTTCGTTAAAATTTACTGTACTTATTTTTATAGTAACCTGAACGACATCATTCTGAACATCCGTAATAAAAGCACCTATCATCTTGGCATTATTACTCTCCACAATTTGTGCGATTTCGCTAAATGAATAGTCGTTTATACCTGTAGCTACAACCAAAATATTACCTGGATCAGTAAAAAACGGGATATCTATGAACACAGCTACAATATCCGTTAAATCGTAATACCCCAACACCTCTTCTTCTGTTCCAAGCACTGGCAAAAGATTAGCCTCGTTACGCGCAAAAACCTCAAGAACATCCATCCAATTAGTTTCCTTTCGGGCAAAAAATGTTTCCAAATCATATCTAAACGCATCGATTTTTGAAGTAGCATCTATAGTTTCGATATCGTTTTCAGAAAAAACACCCAAAAACCTCCCCTGTTCCGTGATGGCTATATGGGAATAGGTACTTTCTTTGAAAAATTCGAGAATCTTCTCAAAAGAATCATTGACTGTAAATACCGGAATATTGGTTAATATATGTTTTTGTATGTGCATAAGCTTGATTATAACGCAAAATAGTAATTATTAATATCAAAAGGCATGCCTAATTTGTATTTTTGCAACCACCCTAAAGAAACCCGACATTATGACAAAGCTAAGTGTAAACGTTAACAAAATAGCCACTTTACGCAATTCGCGCGGCGGAAATGTACCCAATGTGGTAAAAGTAGCCGAAGATATTGAGCGTTTTGGCGCGGAAGGAATTACGGTACACCCCAGACCCGACGAACGACATATTAGGTACCAAGACACTAGAGACCTTGCAAAAAGCGTAACGACGGAATATAATGTGGAAGGAAATCCAAATCCGAAGTTTATTGCACTGGTATTACAGACAAAACCAACCCAAGTAACCTTGGTCCCCGATACCATCGACGCCATTACTTCGAACGCTGGATGGGACACGGTAAAACACGCTGATTTCTTAACTGATGTGGTAACCACTTTTAAAAAAGCCGGAATACGCACCTCCATTTTTGTTGACCCAATCATTGCTATGATAGACGGGGCAAAAGCAACTGGTGCCAATCGCATAGAACTATACACAGAAAGCTATGCCAAAGGATATAAGAAAGACAAAGAAAAAGCAATAGCTCCATTTATTTCAGCAGCACAAAGAGCGAACGAACTGGGTATTGGAATAAACGCGGGCCATGATCTTAGCCTAGAAAACATAGCGTACTTTCAAACCAACATTCCCGGCCTTTTAGAGGTCTCTATTGGCCATGCACTCATTTGCGAATCACTTTACCTAGGTCTGGAAAACGTAATACCTATGTATTTAAACAAGTTAAAATGAATCCCATCCTAAATTCTAAAGTCCTAGGCGAAGGAAGACCCTTATGTATTCTGCATGGTTTCCTAGGCATGTCCGATAATTGGAAAACACTAGGAGCTGCCTATGCCAACAAAGGATTCAGCGTACATCTAATCGACCAGCGAAATCATGGCAAGAGCTTCCATAGTACAGATTTTAATTATGATTTCTTAGCCAATGACCTCAAAATATATCTAGACGCCCATAGTATTACCAAAACTGCAATTATAGGACATTCCATGGGAGGTAAAACAGCCATGCAATTCGCATGTAACTTTCCTGAAATGACAGAGAAATTAATCATTGCGGACATCGCTCCAAAATTCTATCCGCCACATCATCATGAAATTATCGATGCTTTGCAGTCTGTAAATCTAGACAGTATTAGCTCCAGAACGGAAGCAGACGCAGCGCTAAAAAAACAGCTAAGCAATGCAAGTATTCGGCTGTTTCTTCTCAAGAATCTCTATTGGAACAAAGAAAAAAATCTCGCCTTTCGTTTTAATCTTCCCATACTGAGCAAGAAAATGGAAGAAGTAGGGGAAAATATCAATAGCACAGATAACTTCGCAGGGCCAACTCTTTTTTTGAGGGGTAGCAAATCGGAATATGTGACGGAAAACGATATCGATGACATCAAAAAACACTTTCCTAACGCCACTTTGGATACAGTTTCAAATGCGGGCCATTGGCTACATGCGGAAAACCCTAAAGAATTTTTGGAAAAATCATTAGCGTTCTTACACTAAATTTTAAAACTGATATCACTAACTAAATACGTAACAACAACCTAGAACTTTCCTTTGGTCTGATAATTGATTACATTTAAATACATTTTGCTTTTGCAATAAACTAGACGAACCTAAATTACAAAACCCTATGAAACTTATCCTAAGAACACTCTTAAGCGCCCTTGCCGTAATTCTTTTAGCTAACATTCTACCTAATGTATCCGTTGATTCTTATACTACTGCCATTATCGTGGCTATTGTACTAAGTCTATTGAATTTCTTGGTCAAGCCCATTCTTGTTATACTAACATTACCCGTAACCGTGCTAACTCTAGGGCTTTTCCTTCTGATTATAAATGCTGTAATTATACTTCTAGCAGACAATCTAATAGATGGCTTTAGCGTAGGGAATATATGGTGGGCGCTACTTTTTAGTCTTTTGCTTTCCTTTTTGCAATCCATTTTGTTTTCCCTGCTTAAAGAGGATAAGAAAAAATGAAGTTAGGAATCGGAATTCAACGGGTTGAAAACTTGGCAAACATTCTAAAATAGCGTAGTTTTGCACCCCATTTTATTTAAGAAAAAGATACTAAGGAATGAATATTACAAAAGAGCAGATAGACGATTTAAACGCTGTTGTTAAGGTAGCTATCACAAAAGAGGATTACCAGGACAAAGTGGACACTATTCTTAAGGATTACAGGAAACAAGCAAACATTCCTGGCTTTAGAAAAGGACAAGTCCCCATGGGACTTATCAAAAAACAATATGGCAAAGCCGTATTGGTAGACGAGGTAAACAAATTACTACAAGACAACCTGAATAAATACCTTACCGAGGAAAAGTTAGATGTACTTGGAAATCCCTTACCGAAGCAACAGGACAACTTTGACTGGGACAAAGAGGAGCTAGACTTCGAATTTGAGCTAGGACTTGCCCCTGCCTTTGAGGTTTCTTTAAAAACCAAAAAAGCCATTACACATTATAAGATTGTTGCCGACAAGAAAATGATCTCTGAGCAAGTAGAGCGCATCCAAAAGCAATACGGAAAATTAACAAACAAAGATGTTGTTGGTAAAAACGATGAAGTTTCAGGTACATTCTTCAACGAGACCGAGGAAATAGACAACCAAACGTTGTTAGAAATGGATAAACTCAAAAGCAAAAAAGCTATTGAAGGCCTTGTTGGTAAAAAAGTTGGAGATACTATCACCTTAAAAACCAAAGGACTTTTAAAGGAGGACAACTTACTTGCTAGCACCTTGGGTATTACAGCCGAAAAAGCTGTAAAGTTAAACATAGAGGTAGCTTTTACCATTAGCGAAATAAATGAACGTGAGCCTGCACCTTTGAATCAGGAGCTGTTTGATAAATTATTCGGCAAAGACGACATAAAAACGGAAAAAGAACTTAGAGCTCGAATTGGTGAAGATTCTGAAAAGCAATTTGAGCAACAGGCAGATCAAAAATTATTGAATGACGTAACCGAATATTTCATTGAGAATATAAAATTTGAGCTTCCTGCAGGGTTTTTAACTAAATGGATTCAAGTTACTGGAGAAAAAGAACTTTCAGAAGAGGAAGCTACGGAAGAGTTCAAAAAATCGGAAAAAGGCTTACGCTATCAACTTATAGAAGGGAAAATCATTAGTGAAAATAACCTTCAAGTACAGTTTGATGAATTAAAGGAATTCGCTAAAGGTTTCATTAAATCTCAAATGGCACAATTCGGACAATTAGATCCACAAGAAGAGGAGCTGGATAATATAGCAGCCCGAGTTTTGGGTAACCAAGATGAGGTCAAAAGACTTTCGGAGCAATTAATGAGCCAAAAACTATTAAACGTTTACAAGGAGAAAGCTAACCTTAAAGCAAAGGAAGTCACTTACGAAAACTTTGTCAAAGAGGTTTACGGATAATAATTTAAGTATCTTTACGGTGCCGAAAATTATTTTTTCGGCACCTTTTTTTTGCCTCTTACAGTATCAAGGAAATGCAGTCCTTAGCCAATACGAGGTTGAATTTGGAGCACGGAAATCAGCAGAGGTAATTATTCAGATAAATCGAATTAAAAAATGGATTACGGAAAAGAGTTCAAAGATTACGCCATAAAACACCAAGGCATCAGCAGTACATATTATGATGGTATCATGAGTAGTATGTACCCAGTTAACATGACGCCGAATATTATCGAGGAAAGACAAATGAATGTGATTGCCATGGATGTTTATTCAAGGTTAATGATGGATCGTATTATATTCTTAGGCACTGGCATTAACGACCAGGTAGCAAACATAGTGCAGGCGCAATTGTTATTCTTAGCTAGTGTTGATGCAACAAAAGATATTCAGATATATATCAACTCTCCAGGAGGAAGCGTATATGCAGGTCTTGGTATCTATGACACCATGCAGTTCATAAATCCGGATGTAGCAACCATTTGCACAGGTATGGCAGCCTCTATGGGCGCAGTACTTCTTTGCGCGGGAGAAAAAGGAAAACGTAGTGGACTGCAACATTCTAGAGTAATGATACACCAACCAATGGGCGGTGCGCAAGGCCAAGCTAGCGATATAGAAATTACGGCAAGAGAAATCCTGACCCTGAAGGATGAATTATACGAGATAATCGCAAATCATTCTGGTCAAACTGTTAAAAAAGTTCATGACGATAGCGACAGGGATTATTGGATGAAGGCTGATGCAGCCCTTAAGTATGGTATGATTGACGAAATTTTAGTAAGGGAAAAGAAATAATTTCGACCAAGTCTTATAAATAGATGTAGTTGTAATAAACCAAAACCGGATAACTTCCGTTATGGTTTGAGGTCTGAGTAGTAATTATATGGCAAAAGAAAATTTAGAGTGTTCGTTCTGCGGTCGAAAAAAACCGGAAACCAATTTATTGATTGCAGGTTTAGATGCGCACATCTGCGATAGATGTATAGAGCAAGCACACGGTATTGTTGCAGAAGAATCAAAACAGACAAAAACTAACGATTTATCTTCAGAACTGGTACTGAAAAAACCACTGGAAATCAAAGATTTCTTGGACACCTTTATTATTGGTCAAGAACGGACCAAAAAAGTGATGTCAGTTGCTGTTTATAATCACTACAAAAGGTTATTACAACCTTCTTCTAAGGAAGATGACATAGAAATTCAGAAGAGTAATATTATCATGGTAGGCCAAACGGGGACAGGAAAAACCCTAATGGCCAAAACCATTGCAAAAATGCTGAACGTTCCCTTAGCTATTGTTGATGCAACCGTTTTAACGGAGGCAGGATACGTTGGTGAAGATGTGGAGAGTATCCTCACACGCCTACTACAAGCTGCCGATTACAATTTAGAAAAAGCAGAGCGTGGTATTGTTTTTATTGATGAAATAGATAAAATAGCCCGCAAAAGTGACAACCCATCTATAACTAGGGACGTTTCCGGAGAAGGCGTACAGCAAGGATTACTTAAATTACTGGAAGGCACTGTCGTAAACGTGCCGCCAAAAGGAGGTCGTAAGCACCCAGATCAAAAATTTATAGAAGTAAATACGGAAAATATCCTATTTATTGCTGGCGGTGCATTTGACGGTATAGAACGTGCCATTGCGAAAAGGCTTAATATGCAAGCGGTAGGCTACAACGCCTCAAAAGTAGACGACAAATTGGACGATGACAATATGTTGCAATATATTATACCTAAAGATTTAAAAGAGTTTGGATTGATACCAGAAATTATTGGCCGCTTACCTGTTTTGACTCATATGAATCCGCTGGACAAGAAAACCTTACGCGCCATATTAACAGAACCGAAAAATGCCATCATAAAGCAATATGAAAAACTTTTTGCGATGGACGATATTTCATTCAATATTACGGAACAAGCGTTGGATTATATTGTAGATAAAGCAATAGAATACAAACTAGGAGCAAGAGGATTAAGGTCTTTGTGTGAAGCAATTTTCACAGATGCAATGTTCGAAATGCCAAGTAATGAAGAAACGGAGTTTAAAGTCACAAAACCATATGCAGAACAAAAACTGTCTTACGAAACAGTCAAAAAACTAAAAGCAGTTTCTTAAAAACAATAGGCTCGTTTTCGCAAGAGCGACTACATTAACCTAAAAGAGTTAAAAATATAGTTCAGGATTGAACTATATTTTTAACTCTTTTTTTTATGAAATTATGTTTGCTCTAAGCAACTGTTTTCAAGGGTTTAGAAAACCAATACCTCTTCTAAACAGCCTTTTTAGTTGTAGGCGCTATCTTGGTTACCTGTTGCAGTAAATCCATGCAAACCTTTTTGATTACTTTTTCATCTGAATATAAGGTATGACCATAATTTGGCATTACTTGCATTTCCAATCCTAACATATCTGCCCAATTGTCTTCAGGCCTAAAAGTATCTTTTGCACCATATAACAAAGTAACCGGAACAGATGGCTTATCATTCTCCATTCGTATTCTAGTGGAAGATACATTGTACAAAGATTTTACTGGCAGCCCTTTTTTAGCTGCATTCCATACAATAGTTCCGCCAGTACTAAATGCAAGGTAATGACAAGGCTCTTTCTCTTTTTTTAACAAATGCGCTACAGCCGTATCAATGCCCCCATGCACAAAAGCATTATGAATATTTTCCTCTGAATTAACGGTCAAATCCAAATTAGCCAATTGCTGACTATCATAAAATGTGATATCGAAATACTGTTGTAGATACCCTAGATAAGAAGTTATCCAAAGTCCCTTCCTTGCGCCCCACATGTCTGAAACAATTACTAATTTTTCTGCCATAATGATTGTTGTATTTAGTTTTACGGTTAAGTATCGTTTGTCTAAAGTCTTTCATAAACGGCAAAAAATAGTATTTATTTGTTCAGTAGAACAAAAACATCGGTGTAAAACTAAATGAGCACAAATATAGCTTGCAAATTCTGCCTATCATAAAACGAATGACCACTAAAAAACGACAAACAGCAGTATTAAAACTACGAGCAACATAATTAAATAGATTATTAAAACTTAGCTTGGCAAGGACCGCAAAAACCAGAAAGAGTACTTGGCGCTTTTATCTTTACAGTAAATTACGATTCATTTAGTGTTTAGTCATTCATCTTGAGCAACTCTTCTATATAATCTCGCTTATTGGAAAGTCTAGGTATCTTATGCTGCCCACCAAGCTTATCGTTTACCTTTAGCCAATCATAAAAAAGATTTTCTCGAGCAACGTGTACGGTTGGCATTTTTAAGGTTGTGTTATTATATCGTTTTGCCTCGTAATCTGAATTTAAAGACTTTAAAGCATTGTCCAAAAACTCGGTAAAATAAGCCAAATCTTTAGGGGGTTTCCTAAATTCAATAACCCACTCGTGTGCTCCCTTTTCTTTTCCAGCCATAAAAATAGGTCCAGCCGTGTAATCCTTAATTTCAGCTTCCGCCTTTATACACACAATCTTTAAGGCCTCCTCCGCATTTTCTATAATCAATTCCTCTCCAAATACATTAATATGATGTTTGGTACGCCCAGTTACTCGTATACGATAGGGGCTTTTTGAGGTAAACCGCACCGTATCCCCAATCTTGTAACGCCATAGTCCGGAATTGGTGGTTATAATAATCGCATAATTTTTCCCTATTTCTACCTCCCATAGCGGAAGTGCTTTGGAGTCTAGCGTATCATAGGCATCCATCGGAACAAATTCATAAAAAATACCATAATCTAGCATCAACAGAAGATCATCAGCATTGTTCCTATCCTGAATGGCAAAAAATCCTTCCGAAGCATTGTAGATTTCGTAGTATCTAAAATTCTTTCTTGGGAACAGCGTTTTGTATTGCTCCTTGTATGGACTAAAGCTTACCCCTCCATGGAAGTACACTTCCAAATTTTCCCAGACCTGAAACAAGTGTTCCTTTCCCGTCTCCTCTAACATATTATTCAAAAGTACCAACATCCAAGAAGGCACTCCTGCTAAACTCGTTACATTTTCTTGTACACTTTCTTTGATAATGGCCTGTAGCTTAGTTTCCCATTCGCTCATTAGGGACACCTTATTACTTGGCGTGCTGCTATACTCCGCCCAAAGTGGCATATTATCTATCAGGATAGCGGAAAGATCACCAAAAAAAGAACCATTATCCTCATACAATTCCTTGCTCCCTCCCAATCGTAAACTCTTCCCTGTAAATAATTGCGAGTTTTCGTTATTGTTCAAGTACAGACACAACAAATCTTTACCAGATTTGAAATGACAGTCTTCTAAAGCTTCAGTACTTACGGGTATAAACTTACTTTTGGCATTGGTAGTACCGCTACTTTTAGCAAATAGCTTTACGGAAGTTGGCCAGAAAAGATTTTGCTCGCCCTTACGGGTTCTTTCTATGATTGGTTCCATTTCCTCATAGGAAACTATAGGTACGCGTTCCCTAAAAGTTTCGTAATTATGTATAGTCTCAAAATCATATTTACGTCCGATTTCGGTATCATCGGCTAGTTCCAAAAGTTGTAACAACACTTCTTCTTGGACTTCCTCTGGGTATTTTAAAAATAGCTCTATCTGATGGTAGCGCTTTTTAAGCAACCAAGATGCTATGGAATTAAACAGCGGAATGGGCATTTTTAGGTATCTTTATACGCCTAAAATAGGATATATCCCCATCATTTTCAAATCGAAGTATCAATAAGATTTTACATATGCAGTACGAAGGTGTTTTAAAAAAAATGCAGACCGAAATAGGAAGTCCCATTCAGTATTACCTCGTTTTTGAGTCCGATTTCCTGAACGTCAACCAAATACTTAGCAAAGAACTTGCGATAAACTTCATAAAACATCAATGTTTGAATTGCGGAAACGACCGTCCTATTTTTAGGCAAGGCTTTTGTAAATCCTGTTTTTTTGAAATTCCCTCGGCAGGGGATTGGATTATGCGACCCGAACTGAGCACTGCCCATTTAGACCAAGAAGACCGAGATCTTGATTACGAAAAACGAGTGCAACTACAACCACATATTGTATACTTGGCGAACTCTAGCAATGTAAAAGTAGGTGTTACACGAAAGACCCAAGTCCCTACGCGATGGATAGACCAAGGTGCACACGAAGCTATTGAAATTGTTGAAGTACCCAACAGATACCTTGCAGGCATTACAGAGGTGGCCCTAAAAGACTATGTGGGCGACAAAACCAACTGGCGCAAGATGCTAACAAACACTGTAACCGATGAAAATCTTGTGGAATGGCGCAACAAATTAAAGCAGTACATACCGGAAGAAGCAAGCCAATATTTTATAGAGAATAATACAGAGACGCATTTAGACTTTCCGGTACTGCAATATCCCGAGAAAGTAAAAAGTCTCAACTTAGTTAAAACCCCAAACTTTAAAGGTGTTTTAAAAGGCATAAAAGGACAGTACCTCATCTTTGAAGACAATACCGTTTTTAATGTTCGGAGTAATGAAGGGTGTTATGTGGGGCTAACTATTAGTTAGAAACCACTTTCCACTTCAAAGTCATTCTACCGGGGCTACCGACGTAATTTTCAAAGGAATTTAAGGATGCATACTCCCCAGAACTATCTAGCACGCAATTTTTAGCTATATCTACCATCAAACCATAATTATGAAAAATCGGGGTAACTATTTTAGTCCCATCACTCCTATCCTTGTATGCAATTAAATATCTAATATTCCTAGCACCGGAACGCTCATCACTTATAGGCGAAGAACCTATTTCATACTTTTGGCACGCGCTACCAAAAGGACCATATGAATATACTGGTTAAGATTCGTATTGCTCATATATACCACTATTACTTGTTTGTACTTTGAATTTTGCTAGACGACTTCCATCATTAGGTATAAAATAACCTTTCAAAAAAATAAGATTATCTTCATTTTCAATTATTTTACTAGATTTTATCCTACCTACCCTGCATAACTCATAAGAACTTGTAAAGTTAAATAATAGAAAAAATATTACAACAATTCCTTTCATTATATTGTTTTTCAACTAGTTGACAGAATCCTTTTTAGCCTCCGTTTTTTTCTTCTTCCCAAATAAACCTCCCAAAATATCCTTGGCAGCATCTTTTACGGCATCCTCTTTTTTAGCAGGCACTGTATCTTTCTTTACTGTTGTGCTATCCGTTTTTTTATTGCCGCCAAGTAGGCCATCTAACACCTCTTTTGTACCTTTTTTAAGCGGGTCTTCGGCTGCTACAGAATCAGCTCCGGTTTTGTTACCAGACAAAATACCACTTAACAAATCCTTAGCTTTATCCTTTCCTTTACCAATCAATTTTTGTTTTTCGATTTCAATCAATTGAGCGGTCAAATTCTTTACTCCTGAGGTTAAATCGGTACTTACCTGTGGACTGTTATACATCCCCGATATGTTTGCCGTCACTGGAATGGTTAATCCTTCTAGGGAAGAATCATCGATTTTTGCTATCAAGGCGTTTATTTCCTTACCAAGATATTTTGCAGGCACCTGAATAGAAGCTTTATAGTTCATCTTTTGATCAAAGGTGTGGTTCCCATCTATATTAATGGCCATGTCCTTGTAGTTTATAGTAAACGGCTTCACAGAAACCAAACCATCCTTGAACGATAGGTTGGTTTTCAACTCTTTCAAATCCAAATCGTTTAGATTTATGAAACTCAATTTACTGTCCAATGCGGAGAGTACAGGAGCGCTTTCGGTATTGATTTCCTTAGCCATTAAATTTGCAAGGATATTACCGCTCAGCGATAATAAATCTGGCGTAAAATCATCGGTCAAGTTACCAGACAATTCAATATCCGAATTAAACTTACCTTGAAGCACTTGAGCAACGGGAGCCAACACCTTAAAAAGCGCTAAAGCTTTGAAGGTTTCACTAATCTGCAGTTGATCCATTCCCAATTTCATAGCGAATGTAGGTACCGTATTTTTGGTTGAGACCTCTCCGTTAAAAGCAAGTTTACCGTCAAATAAGGAAGAAGTCATATTGGTCAATACAGCTGTTTCGTCCTTTATTCTAAGGCTTCCTTTCAGATCCTTCAAAACAATATTGTCATAGATGACATTGCTTGCGCTAGCGTTGAACGTAGCATCTAAAAAAGAAGGTATTTTAATCTTTTCCGTAGCCACGGAAGTTGCGTCCTCTGTTGTGCTCCCGTACGCTGTTTCGGTTTCCGCTACCATAAAGTCGCCCAAATCAAAGGTGTTGGAATTTAGGTTAAAGTTGCCTTCCACTTTCTCATCATTGAATATATAGCCCAAAAAGTTGTTGATGGTGCCGGTTACGTTAAAGTCTGTCTTTCCTGTAGAACCATTTAGCTCGTTTAGACTTACGGTCTTTGGGTTAAAGGTTACCGCGGTAGATTTTAGCACGACCGGATTAGGAATTTCGTCCGATTTGTATTCAAAATCGGTCAAGACCATTTTTCCTTCGGTTCTGGTTTTCTCATACTGCTTTTTTTCAAGCATCTTCATATCAAAAGCCGTAGTGATGTCCGCATCCAGCATCCCTTTTAGACTTAGGCCCGCAGGAACTGGATAGGCTTTTTCCAAATTGGCCAGATTCATTTTACCATCCATGTGTGCATTTACCTTGGTATTCCCCATAAGCTCGGAAATCTTTGACGTGAGGTTAAAGCGGTCCTTATCTATAGTAAAGGACGTCTTTTTGATATCTACCGAAGTATCTTCCGTAATTCCGGTAGTATTATTAATAGCTACATCTAAATTGATATTCGTAACCGCTTTTGGTAAGTCAGGATATTTAAAAGAAGCATTTTCCGAATTGATATTTATATTGAATTTGGGAATATGTAAATCATCTACAATACCTGTGAAATTTCCGGCCAGCATAAAGTTTCCGGTAGTGGTTACGTTTTCGATATTTTTAGAATATTCTTCAGGAATAACCGCCAGAAAGTTTTTGAAATCTGAGGAAGGTGTTTTAAAATTGATGCCCACCTCCATATCCTCATCATTCAACTTCACAAAACCATCAAATACCAAGGGCAATTGATTTATTAGCGCCTCGTTCTTTAAAAAAGAGTATTTGCTTTCCTTCAAATCGATACCGATAAGAGCATCTAGACTCACTTTATTATTATTTAGGTAGTTGGTGCTGTCCATCTCAAAGGAGACGAAGGCATCAGTATGTGTATCCAGTTCCGACGTTTCCAAAGAAAGGTCTCCCGTTCCTTTGTGGTTAAAATCGGTCAATGTCAAACTGATGCCTATTGCAACATCAGAATAAAAAATACGTGAATTGGTAATTTCGTAGGATTCCATATTCAGTTTAAATCCGTCCGAAGCGGTATCTGTTGAGGCAGTTTCTTGCGAACCCGTTTCCATGGCTATATCATAATTCGCATTCTCATCAGCATCAACTTTTACATTAACCAAAGCATTGTCTAAATTGAGACTTGTAATGGAAATAGGTTCGTTTGGCCCATTGAAAAGCTGCATGATACCCATGGTCAAAGAAACAGTCTTTGCCGAAAACAAGGTGTCACCCGCAAAAGGAGCATTATTCAACAAGCTTACATTGTCCAAGCGCACCGCTGCGTTGGGAAAACTGCTAAAAAGGCTTAAATCTGCATCCGAGAAATCTAATGTAGCGTTTACGTTCTTGTTGACGTTGTTTTTAATAATATCTCCAATTTTTGCCTCCAAGAAGAAAGGTGCTGCCACCAAAACTCCAATAATCAACAAAAATAATAGTCCAACTATTCTTATAATTTTCTTTTTCATTCTATATCTTTCTACAATCAACCTACTTATTCCGTGATTGAAATCTGAGCATCCAAATCTATTTCCTCCCACACTTCTAAGTTAAAACGCTTCCGCATTACATATACGGACAAATAGAGCAAAGGGGTGTCCAGAAATGCTATAATAATCTTAAAAATAAATCCACTAATGACCAAGCCTGTAAACTTATCCCAAGGAATTTCCCCAAAGGAACACAATAGCGTTACAACGGCAAAAGTGTCTATCAATTGTGATGAAAAGGTAGAAAAATTGTTTCGTAACCACAGATACTTCCCCTTGGTCAAGCGTTTCCAAAAATGATAGAGCTGTATATCCACAAATTGTGCCATTAAGTAGGCCATCATGGAGGCAAAAACGGCCACGATGGTATTACCAAATACCGAGGTAAACAAGCTATCTTGAACTGGCGACCAAGGTGTTGCAGGAACTACGTTGGCCGTATACACGATAAATAAAGAGAAAAATGACGCAAAAATACCCGCCACAACAATCTGGTTAGCCTTTTTCTTGCCAAAAATCTCGGAAATCAAATCGGTAATCAAAAAAGTTACAGGATAAGGTAATATCCCAACGGATATCTCAAAAAGTGGCGCTCCGAAAATTGTCACCTCCCCAAAAGGATTCCAATAAAAAAACTTTTGAAAAATGAGGTTGGAAACAACCAAAGAGGTAATGAACAGGGCCCCAAGATACAAGTATATCTTCCGCGCTACTAAGGTATCCTTTTGCGTCATCCCTTATTTTATATTCAAAATAAAAGGCATTCTGGCTTGTACGCCTTTTTGTTCCATACTCGATTTTATATCTTTTAAAACTCGATAGGACTCCTCGCCTATCTCATCAGCTATTATTTTGTTCTTTAATTCAACACTGGCGCCTTCCAAGTCCTCCATAAAACGTTCAAATCCCGATTTATATTTTGGATATTTTCTGATTCCGTAAGTATCAATTTTGGCTAATTCCGCTGCAGCGTTAATAGCATCTTCTAAGGTACCCAATTCATCCACTAAACCAATGCGCTTCGCATCTACTCCGCTCCAAACCCTACCTTGTGCCAAGCTATCCGCTTGGGCTATGGAAATACCACGGCCTTGGGCAACGCGATCTAAAAACGTAGTGTACGTATCCTCTATACTTTCCTGAACCTGATTGCGAAATGCTTCGCTCATGGGTTCAAACAAAGAATAATCTACAGATTTGGCATTGGTACCCACCTGCTCTGCATTAACACCTATGTCCTTGGCAAGCTCACTTATGTTTGGTACCATTCCAAAAACGCCAATAGAACCGGTAATCGTTGTAGGCTCCGCGAAAATTTTGTTAGCACCTGCAGCAATGTAATATCCACCAGATGCCGCTACGTTACCCATGGAAACCACCACAGGTTTTACCTTTTTAGCCAGTTCTACCTCACGCCAAATAATATCGGAAGTCAACGCACTACCACCAGGAGAATTTACGCGTAGTACTATCGCTTTTACTTTCTTGTCCTCCCTAGCCTTTATTAAAGCCTTATTGATAATTCCCTGACCAATAACATCAGGGCCGCCTTCACCATATAAAATTTCGCCTTGTGCAAAAACTACGGCAATCTTATCCGTTCCCGATTTTAAATTTTTTTTATTGGAATAGGTCGTATAGTCATCCAAATCAATATAGTTGATATCGGCACCTTCCGAAATTGAAAGTGCGTTTGATATTTTCTGTTCGTATTGATCAAAGAAAACAATGTCATCCAACAAACCAGATTGCTTAGCATATTTTGGTGACCTACCACCAAGCGTATCGGCGATACTATTTAAATCCTCCTCAGAAATACCTCGGCTAACCGCAATATCGCTCACCATGGAATTCCACAGCGACTGTATCAGCTCTTTTATCTGTTCCCTGTTAGCATCGCTCATTTCGTTTTCTAAATAGGGCTCTACTGCACTCTTGTATTTTCCATGACGGATAACCTCCATCTTTACACCTGTTTTCTCCTGTAAATCCTTATAAAACAGGACTTCGGAGGACAACCCTTTAAAATCCAACACTCCAACCGGATTTATAAAGATAGAATCCGCCACTGAGGCTAAATAATAGTCTTTTTGAGTATAAAAGTCTCCGTAGGTATAAATAAACTTTCCTGTGGACTTGAATTCCACTAAGCCCTTTCTTATGGCTTGGGTTTGTGCCAATCCGGCCATCATAAAATTATTATTCAGACTTATTCCCTTGATGCGGTCGTCATCCTTGGCTACTGTAATGGCATGTAGTATTTCATCCAAACCTTGTGGGCTCTCAAAAATACCTGCAAATGGGTTCATTACATCACTACCGGTATAATCTGCTATAGGCCGTTGTAACTGCAGTTGCAATACCGAATTATCCTTTACCGTTACTGCGTCCTCGTTGCTGCCTAACAAACTAATCAGCACAAAAAACATGATAAAGACGACACCAAACGCCACCAAGCAGCCAATAATGGCTGCAAGAAGATTTCTTAAAAAATTCATGAAATAGCAATTTTTATTAGGCGACAAAGATAACCAAAGTGAATTTGTTTTGTTTATTTTGCCATTATATTATGGCCGCAAACGAAACAGTATATATCTCTATAGGGAGCAATCTAGGAAACCGAAAACTTAATCTGCAAAAAGCCGTTTTTCGTATGAACGAACAGCTTGGAACAGTTACCCATCTTTCCCCCATTTACAATTCACCATCATGGGGCTTTGATTCGGAAGATTTTCTAAATGCCTGCCTACGCCTAGAAACCGACAAAACACCAGATACATGTCTTGCATTATTGATGCAACTAGAGAAAAACATGGGTAGGGAACGAACAATAGGGCAAGGATACAAGAGCAGGATTATAGATCTGGATATTATCTACTTCGGAAGCGCGGTAATAGATAAAGAAAACCTGACCATACCACATCCAAGAATGACAAATCGCAATTTTGTACTAAAACCCTTGGCAGATATTGCACCGCAGTTTTACCATCCTACCTTAAAAAAGGATAGTAGAAACCTACTGCAACAATGCAGGGACAAAGGGAAGTTAGATAAAACCGAAGGAAAACTATATGCGAACAGAACGGCTCTTTTTGCGAGCCTGGAGTTCATAACCATAGAGGGAAATATTGGCGCCGGCAAAACCAGCCTGGCAACCAAGATATCTGAAGATTTTAATGCAAAGTTGATTTTGGAACGTTTCGCGGAGAACCCATTCCTACCTAGTTTTTATCAAGACCAGGCACGATACGCTTTCCCGTTAGAAATGTCTTTTCTAGCAGATCGCTACCAGCAGTTCTCAGACGACACCAACCAATTTGATCTTTTCAAGAGTTTTATGATTAGTGATTACGATATTTTTAAATCGCTCATTTTCGCCAAAGTTACGCTTCAAAAACAGGAGTATAATCTGTATCGTAAAATCTTCAACTTCATGTACAAGGAGGTCAGAAAGCCTAAAATATATGTGTACTTGTACCAAACCACAGAACGATTATTGGAACAAATTAAAAAAAGAGGACGAGAATATGAACAGGGTATTGAGGGCGATTATTTAGAAGATATTAACAGGGGCTATATGGACTTCTTAAAGACCTATCCTAAAGAAAATCAACTTATTATCGATGTATCGGAATTGGACTTTGTTAATCAAAAAAAAGACTACGACCACCTTTTAGAAACCATCGAAAACTTTGCCATCTCACAACTGGATTAACACAATTTTGTGAAAAATCTTGCACAATACTAATCTATTTACGTAATTGCAGTTCTCTTAGGAGAGAAACTAACTAACTCAAACTATATTAAAAGCCCAACTAAAGTTGGGCTTTTTTTATGAATTTAACTTGGACCAAAAGTCCCAGACCACCACTCCAACGCTTACTGATATATTCAAGGAGTGCTTAGTTCCGAACTGGGGAATTTCCAATACTGTATCGCATTTAGCTACCACTTGTTGATCTACACCCTTTACCTCGTTACCAAAAACCAATACATAAGAATTATCGGCAACGACGGCATAATCCTGCAATAGCAGCGCACCTTCCGCTTGCTCTATGGCAATCGTTACCTTACCTTCTTTTTTTAGCTCCTCTATTAAGGTCAATGTGTCCGAGGCGTATGCCCATTCTACACTATCCGTAGCACCTAAAGCCGTCTTATGAATATCCTTATGTGGTGGTTTTGCCGTAATACCGCAGAGGTATATTTTTTCAATAAGAAAGGCATCTGCCGTTCTAAATACCGACCCTATGTTGTTAAGGCTACGTATATTATCCAACACAATACTCACCTTGGTTTTGGTTGCATCCTTGAACTCGGTTACATCCAATCTGTCCAGTTCCTCGTTTTTTAGCTTTCTCATAGCACTACTTTTCAACTATCGCCCTTAGATATCAACAAAAATTAGAATCCCATTTGGAATACTTTATATTCGTTACATTCAGCAAAAATAGGTAGATAATAAAGAAGTGGCAGGCAAAGAAAAAATAAAAAAGGTAACCCCTTTGATGAAGCAGTACAATACCATCAAGACCAAATACCCTGATGCGTTATTGTTGTTTCGTGTTGGGGATTTTTACGAAACATTTGGTGCCGATGCGGTAAAAGCCTCTAAAATTCTAGGAATCATCCTAACCAACAGAAACAATGGTGGCGAACGCACCGAACTGGCAGGATTCCCCCACCACTCTCTTAACACCTATTTACCAAAACTAGTAAAGGCGGGACAGCGGGTAGCTATTTGCGACCAATTAGAAGACCCAAAACTCACAAAAACTATTGTAAAAAGAGGCGTTACAGAATTGGTAACCCCTGGCGTATCCCTAAACGATGATATCCTTAGCGCAAAAAGTAATAACTTTTTATGCGCCGTACATTTTGGAAGAAAAAAATTAGGTGTTTCCTTTGTCGATATTTCTACAGGAGAATTTTTAACATCTGAAGGCAGCGAAGAGCAGATAGACAAGCTATTACAAAATTTTGCACCGAACGAAGTCCTTATTTCAAAGGCGCACAAAAAAGAATTTAACGAAGTTTTTGGATCTCAATTTCATACTTTTTATGTAGAGGATTGGGTGTTCCAAGAAGATTATGCCCTAGAGAACCTTACCAACCACTTTAACACCATAACGCTCAAAGGGTTTGGTGTAGACCACTTAACAAATGGCATTGTGGCTGCAGGAGTGGTTTTACACTATTTATCTGAAACACAGCACAGACAGCTGCAACACATTAACACTTTACAAAGGATTGCAGAGGACGAGTATATTTGGATGGACCGCTTCACCATCAGAAATCTGGAACTTTACCATTCTACGAACCTCAACGCAGTAACCTTAATTGATATTATCGACAAGACGATTTCTCCAATGGGCGGGAGGATGATTAAGCGTTGGTTGGCACTACCTCTAAAGAACATTCAAAAAATAAAAGGCAGACACCAAGTGGTAAGTCATCTGACCGAGAATGAAACACTACTAGAAAAATTTCAAGCAAATATTTCCCAAATGGGAGATTTGGAACGGCTAATCTCTAAAATTTCTACTGGCAAAGTCAATCCAAAAGAGGTAGTACAACTTAAAAACTCCATGGAGGCCATTGTCCCTATTAAGCAATTGGCTACTGCTGCGCGTAATGATGCCTTGGCGCTGATTGGTGACCAATTACAATCCTGTAATCTTCTAAGAGAGAAGATTAAAGAAATGCTGAACGAGGAAGCTCCGGTAAATATCCTAAAAGGAAATGCTATCGCTGCTGGTTATTCCGAAGAATTAGACGAGTTACGTGGTCTTGCGAACACAGGAAAAAGCTATTTAGACAAGATGTTAGCTAGGGAGACAGAAATAACTGGAATCACCTCTTTAAAAATCGCATCAAACAATGTTTTTGGCTACTATATAGAAGTACGAAATACCCATAGGGACAAAGTTCCAGAAACTTGGATTCGAAAACAGACCTTGGTAAATGCAGAACGTTATATTACCGAGGAACTTAAGGAATATGAGGCTAAAATACTAGGCGCAGAAGAACGCATTACAAGTTTGGAACAGCAATTATTTTCTCAATTGATACTTTGGATGCAGGAGTATATTGCCCCAGTACAGAATAATGCACAGCTTATCGCACAAATCGACTGTCTTTGCGGTTTTACACAACTAGCAAAGGAAAATAATTATGTAGCTCCAGTGCTAAATGACTCTACCGATATCACTATTACCAATGGAAGACACCCGGTAATCGAGAAACAATTACCCTTGGGAGAGGTCTACATTGCTAACGATGTGGTATTAGATAGGAACAATCAGCAAATCATCATGATTACGGGTCCAAATATGAGTGGTAAGTCGGCTATATTGAGACAAACCGCCTTGATTGTTCTTTTAGCGCAAATGGGTAGCTTTGTTCCGGCAGAAGCAGCTACAATTGGCTATGTGGATAAAATCTTCACACGTGTAGGCGCAAGTGATAACATATCCATGGGAGAATCTACCTTTATGGTAGAAATGAATGAGACAGCTTCCATTCTTAACAACCTCTCTGAGCGCAGCTTGGTTCTACTTGACGAAATAGGACGCGGAACAAGCACTTATGATGGTATTTCCATCGCTTGGGCGATTTCAGAGTTCTTACATGAACATCCAGCAAGGGCAAAAACCTTGTTCGCCACGCATTACCATGAACTCAACGAGATGTCCGCCACCTTTGAGCGTATTAAAAATTACAATGTATCTGTAAAAGAACTCAAAGACAACGTGCTATTTTTAAGAAAATTGACGCCAGGCGGCAGTGAACACAGCTTTGGAATACATGTTGCTAAAATGGCTGGAATGCCTCAACAGGTGATTCAAAAGGCAAATAAAATCCTAAAGAAACTAGAAAAATCACATTCCAACGAAGAATTGACAGATAAACTAAAGTCCACCCAGGACGAAATGCAGTTGAGCTTTTTTAACCTTGATGATCCACTTTTAGAGGAAATTAAGGAAGAAATTCTTGATTTAGACATTAATACCCTTACTCCTGTGGAAGCTCTTATGAAGTTAAACGAAATAAAAAGATTGCTCACAAAGAACAAGAAGGCAACCAGTTAGGTTTTTATATTGATGTATTCATTTTTTAAAAGCCGTTAAGAGTCAATTTTTAAAAGAAAATACTTTGGAATTTATAGAATTGTATTAAATTTGCACCCGCATTCAATACGAATGATGTTCATTAAAATAATTAACACGCGAAAGTAGCTCAGGGGTAGAGCATCACCTTGCCAAGGTGGAGGTCGAGGGTTC
>CAZMUV010000009.1:0-67709 GCA_964569345.1 uncultured Maribacter sp.
AGCAACAAGGGCCAAAAATGCAGCTGGCAGCACATATTTTAATCTACTCTTGATAGTAGCTCCGATTTCAGCATCTTGACTTAAGGCGCTGGCAATGGTGGTATCGGAGATAGGCGCAATAAAATCTCCAAACGTAGCACCACCGATAATGGCACCCGCCAAAGCTGGTAAGTGTGCTCCAAGTATTCCGCCAGACGGGTAGAGCAGTGGACTACAGATTAAAATAGTAGCAAAACTAGAACCAGTAGAAAGCGATACTATACAACAGATAATAAAAGTTGCGATTACAAAGCCTGTACCCGAAAGCTGTACCTGGTCCGAAAGCCAAATTAGCGCTTCTACAAATCCTGTCAAAGTCATTAAAATCCCTATGATGGAGGCCAAAATCCAAGCAGTAATCATAATCATCACGATTTTTTGTGACATTCCTGAAATTACGGCTTCGGAAAAGGCAGTTCTATCTTTACAAAGAATTAGACCTAGACCAAGTGCAAGAATTAATACGGGCCAAAATCCGCGTTCATCCGGAGCTCCGGAAAGTGCTATGGTAATTACTCCGGCAACAAAGAGAAAAAATGGAAAAAGAACGCCTAAAGTACCACCGTAAAATGCGAGTTTTGGGAGCTGTTCCGATGTATCTTCGAGTTTCAAAATCAGTCTTCGTTGAGGTTGTATTTCATGATAGCGCCGTGTTTACCAGTTTTGTCGCGTTCCAAATCGTAAAATGGTCCGTTTGGACCTTTGCTTTGCGAAACTATTGTTCCAATTTTGCTTAGATCTTCACTATCCAAATGAAACTTGGCAAGCTTTTGTAAACTTTCCAAATGCTTGCGATTTCGTGCACCGACAATCACGCCTCCCACCATAGGTTTTTGGAGAATATACTTGCATGCGACTTCTGCAATGCCTACCTCATATTTGTTAGCAATTTCCCGTAGCATTTGCAATGCCTGTTGAAACAATTCATACCCACCAAATTCGTCAATGATTAACCTGTATTTGGTTAAGGAACGATTTTCATAGGGTTGAATTGGGTCGGGTGCACCCAAATAGCGGTCACTTAGAAATCCGCCGGCAACGGTGCCATAACACAGATAAGGAATGTTATTCTTTCTTGCCAACGGAGTCATGTCGGTTTCCACACGCTTATCAAGCACGGAATATTGCACTTGGTTGGAGGCAATATCAACACCAGCATCAAGTATTTCCTGAATACGCTGGGTATCGAAATTGGTAATGCCCAACAACCGTATTTTTCCACTTTTCTGCAACTCAGAAAGGTGCACTGCGGTTTCCAAATACTTGGGAAACTGATAATCCCACCAAGCGAATTGCACTAAATCTAACTGTTCTACACCCAATCGTTTAAGGGAACGGTCAATAATAGCTGTGGTTTGCTCCTTTGTCAAAGTGGCCAATGCGCTATAATCTGGCACGTATTTAGTGTGGATTTGAATTGGGGGCAAGTCTCCGGCTCGGAATTCACTATGATATTTTTTTCTAAACTTACCAATGAGTTCTTCTACACCTGTATAAATATCCGCACAGTCAAAGGTGGTAATTCCTGCGTTCACAAAATGGCGCATATCTTCCAAAACCTGTTCTTCAGCTATAGTTCCATGACCACCGGCCAAATGCCATCCCCCTTTGATGACTCTGGAAATAGAGTATCCGGGTTGTAATTCTATTCTTTCCATAAATTAATGAAGCTTTGTGTTTTTGAATATATTGTAAAATTCGTCAATAGGAATAGGACCTGCTTTCATCACAGTGTCCATAAACAATTTTAAGTTGAAGTTATTTCCCAAACGCTCTTTCTCGGTTTTTAGTAATTTTGTGAACTGTGCTCCGCCCAAATAGTAAGATGTTAATTGCATGGGAGAGTTCATAATGCGCCCCCAAAGGCTTTTAGCGAATTGCGGAGCCAATAAGGAAGTTTCGGTAGAGAATTTTAGGACGTGTTCCTGATTCCATTTGTTACAATGCACTTTTACCGAGGTATATGCTCTATTAGCGTTTTCGAGCCGTTTACGAAGATGCGCCAAATAGGTTAAGTGATTACCTGATTCCCAACCAGCATCGAGCACTACTTTTTCTGTGAAGGTAGCCCAGCCTTCGATGTACGTCCCGTACGGAAATAACATACGAATCGGATGCGGTGTTTCCCGACTAATTTTTAATTGCATGTAATGCCCGGGATATAGTTCATGAATCACAATCATGCGATTGAAAGGTTTATTAAATGATGCCCAGAAATCTATTTGTTCTTGTTTTGGAAGCGTTTCGGGAATAGAGGGTAAATTCAATGTAGTCATGGGGTTAGGGTCAAAAGGTGGTGCGCTTGACACCCAACCAATACGTGCTGAAGCACCAGCACTTTCAGGTGCTGTTTGTATGTTTAAGGTAGTGTTCTTTGGTAATGTCGCGATGTCTTTTTCTTTAATGAATTCAATAGCCGAGTCCGCTAATTGCCTCCAAAACTGAAGATAGTCCGTAGCGTTGATGGGAGCATCTTTTTCCATATCCGATAAGGCCAAATTGATAATTTCCAAATCGTTTTTTGGAAGTGTTTTATCAGGATAGGTTTCGGTTAGGTATTTCTTAGAGACCTCGGTCATTAAACCTTTTACAGTTTGGATTTCTGATAATGCCATTTCGGACAATTGTTTTGAGGTAAGATCGCTATCGGTATAAAGTGACAGTCTGCGGTTGTATTCTTGTTCGCCTAATACAAAAACCGATTCCACTGTATTTTTTTGAAGCGTAGATTCGCTAAATTCTTTTAGTTGTTCTACACTTTGTAATGCTATTGTTAGTTGAAAATTAAGGTTATCACAGGTTTTTGATAGTCCGTTTGATTGTAGTTGTTTCTCTAAATCCTTTTGAAGAAAATCACTTATACTCCCCAAATCCTCCAAGCCTTTTTCTAAATCAATTATTGATACTTGCTTTAGATTCGATTGTGCGGCCTTGGCTAGTTTTGTTATTGCCGTAAGTCGGTCGCAAATCAAAACCGATTTCTCAGAATTAAGAAGGTAATCAGCTTTGAAAACTGAGGTAATTGTATTTTTGATTAATTTGGTATACAACCGAAGTGAGGTAGTATGTTCACTTAGCATTTGCCATTTGTCTACTTCTGACTGTGCCTTCACTCTTAAGAGTCGCCCATCAATTGGGTCAATATTTGAGTTCTTGGCGGATAATACTGTTAGTATCCCCTCGTTAAAGGCCAACCATCTGATAATGTTTTCTTTAGAACGATCTTCATATTGGAAAACCGATGGTCGCATACCTGAATCAAGGGCTCTTGAAGGATAAAAATTCTTCCATTCCAAAATATAATCTTCTCCTAAATCCTGTGAAAAAAGGGCGAAAGGAGTTAAAATGAGAAGTAGCCAAATGCCGGTAAAGGTTTTCATATTAAAGCAATTTTTGGTCTTAAATGAGAAAGATACTAATTAATGGGGGAATTATATCTTAGGAGTTTTTAACTTTGTATTGTGAAGAACGAACGAATAAAGAATATTGAAAAAGTTGAGTTATCAGATAATTGGTACACTTTAAACAACTACAATTTTGAATATCAAAAAGTAGACGGTACTTGGGAAACCCAACGTAGGGAATCCTATGATTGTGGCGATGGTGCTGCCATTCTACTGTACAATCGGGAGAGAAAAACCGTTGTGCTTACACGGCAATTTCGTATACCAACCTACGTAAACGGTAATGATGATGGTATGATGGTTGAGGTATGCGCTGGACTTTTAGACGGACTATCGCCCGAGGAATGTATAAAAAAAGAAGCCTTAGAAGAAACGGGTTACAAAATAAATACTGTACAGCAGGTGATGGCCACTTTTATGTGTCCTGGTTCCGTTACACAGAAACTATATCTTTTTCTGGGAGAATATGACACCCATATGAAGGTAGAAGAAGGCGGTGGTGCTGAAGATGAAACCGAGAATATTGAAGTTTTGGAGTGTACCTTTGCAGAGGCACTGGACATGGTTTCTAGTGGTGGGATAAAAGATGCCAAGAGTGTTATGCTATTGCAGCATGCTGCATTAGCAGGTGTTTTTGAAGGGTAATTCATGGTGTTATTTTAGCCGCTTTTTTACGATCAATAGGGTATGCAGCAGATACAAAAAATTGGACTAGGCGGAGGATGCCATTGATGCACCGAGGCAGTTTTTCAGTCCCTAAAGGGTGTCCATAAAGTAGAACAAGGATTCATTGCCTCTACTGGGGTGAATTCATCTTTTTCAGAGGCTGTAATCGTTCACTTTTATGAGGATACTATTAGTTTGAAGGATATAATTACCGTTCATTTACAAACGCACAATAGCACTTCTCAACATTCTATGCGCAGCAAGTACCGTTCCGCAGTTTATGTGTTTACGAATGAAGTTGCCGGACTTATATCGGGTTTATTAGTAGAGTTACAGAGCGATTTTGATAAATCTCTTATTACACAAGTACTACCTTTTAAAAAATTTAAACCCTCTGAAAGTCAATTTCATGACTATTATTTCACAGATCCAGAGCGGCCATTTTGTAAAACTCATATTGCCCCTAAATTACTATTGTTAAAAGCTAAATTTTCTAAAAATCAAAGCTAGAAAAGCGAGATTAGTAGTATGAAGGAATCATGAAATTATGAGAGTATGTTATTTTTAAATTTACTTTTCTCTTGAGATATTAGTTGTTAGTTCTTAGTGGCTAGAAGGTAGTAAAACGATAGGGGATATCATTTGACAATAATAAGAAGACAATCAGAAGTAAGAAGAAAGGAGTTTCTATGAATGCCTTGATTCTGTTAACCCCAAGGTTATTTTTAAATTATTTGAACTACCCACTACCCACTACCCACTACCCACTACCCACTTATTAATAGGTATCCCTAATGTTCTCAAATAACTGTTCCATTCTAGCTTTCACCTCCGATGTTGGGTTTCTGAAGTGATTATTCATAAAACTAAAAATCACCGTCTTACCAGATTTGGTCAATAAATAACCACTTAGACAATAGTTATTTCCTAAGCTTCCGGATTTAGCATAGAGGTAGGGTTCGCTATCACTACCATACCAATTCTCTAAGGTTCCCGATACTCCTCCTGATGGAAAAATAGTGTAAAGACGCTCCTTGGGTAGTTCTTCATAAAGACGCTCCAAGACGTATACCATGGATTGCGGTGTAAACAGGTTGTAGCGCGAAAGTCCAGACCCATCTACCCACTTTGGCTCCTGTGGTAGGTTTGGCAGTAAATTATCTAAGGTGTTGTTTATTGCGAGCTTGCTATGTAAGGTATCCGTAGTCTCGGAAGCCGACAGAAGTAACAATTGCTCGGCGATAAAATTATCACTTTTATGCATTAATCTAACGTAGAGCGAATCTACTGGAATGCCGTATAGTGTTTGTTTTGCACCTATTGGCATTTCTTTCGCTATCGTTATTGCCGTGTTCAGTTCCTTTTCTAGTATGGCTTTAAGGGTGGTATCGCTTGTTTTAAAAGGTACTTCCAAGGTGTCCGTTCGAGCAGTATCAAAATAGAACAGGTTGCGATGTTCTTCGCGATTGACTTTACTTGAAACTCGAATCACGCTATCCTTAAAATAGCTGGGTACTACTGGTGAGTCCGTTCCGTTTGTTATTAATGTGACATTACCATGGGTGGGAAATCCATTGCGTTCTGGAGAGTAGTAATATCCGTAATCTTCCCAAGACCATCCAGGACCAAACCTTGTATCTTTAAAGTTACCTGTGTATAGCGCAATATTTTTCTGTTTTTGAAGGAAATGAAAAGCGGTACTATCCTTTACATACGGATGCAGAAAAGAGGGATCACCGGTACCTTCAATATAAAGCGTATCGTTTTGCTGAAGGTATCTTAAAGCCGGAATTTTATCGGGTAAAGTATTCAAAGCAGCGTATAATGTGAAAATTTTGGTATTGCTAGCAGGGGTAAAGTATCGGTCGCTGTTTTGGTTGTACAAAGTGTCCTTGCTAGTCGCGTCTATAAATAAAACCCCAGTAAACTGATTGCCATAGAAGGGTGAGGATAAGGTACTTTTTATATCTTTGGAAACGATTTTTTTTGTAGATGTGCATCCAATCAAACCAGCTACAAGGCAACAACTTAGAAATACTTTTTTCATTTGATGGTTGAAGATAGCTGTGTTAGTGTGTATGGATGAGCGTAATTTAACAATTCTAAGATTTATTTAACGTATTTAGAGCAATATTGTATACTCTTTTATGTTTAAATTTACGTAACAACTAATTAATAAACAAGGTACTACAATGGCTAAAACAATGCTTGAGTACAGTAAAACAGTACTTAAAAAAGTTAGTTTTGATGTAAAGTTATTTTGCAAGGAACTAAAGAAAGCCCTTCAACTTTTACTACCGGAAGAGGTAGAAGAATTGAGACTCTGGTTACAACAGTTCATAACGGACAAGCCAGAATTACAAACCAGTTTAACGTATCTAAAACCATAAGAAAAAGCCACTGTAAAGTGGCTTTTTTTATTTGTTCAATGGGCTGATTATTTTCACGTCCTGAAATGTTATTGCGCCTTTTACAATACTGGTAATGACCTCCTTCAACGCCTCTGTTATCTGAATCTTCAGCTCATTTTTATGAAATATAATACTCACTTCACGTGCTGGTGACGGTTCTTTAAAGTATTTGATATTTTTTTTGTTTTCGGGACTAAGTTCCATGCTGTTTAAATAGGGGAGAAGCGTCATCCCTAAACCCTCATTGGAAAGGTTTACCAAGGTTTCGAAGCTTCCGCTTTGTAATTTAAAATGTTCATCTCCCAGTTTTTTTGGTGTTTTACAGAGGTTTAATACGCCGTCCCTAAAACAATGGCCGTCCTGTAGCAGTAATATATCAGAAACGTCCAGATTCTCTACCGTTAATTCCTTAATTCCACTTAACCGGTGCTCAGGAGTAATATATCCTACAAAGGGCTCGTAATATAAGGGTCTTTCCTTAATATATTCAATTTCTAAGGGCGTAGCGGCAATGGCCGCGTCTAAATGACCATCCTGGATATTTTTTATCAGATTTTCTGTGCTTTGTTCCTTTATGATAAGATTTACTTTAGGATATTTAGTGATAAAGGTTTTTAAGAACATTGGCAACAATGTGGGCATAACCGTTGGAATGATACCCAAGGTGAAATCCCCACCAATATATCCCTTGTCTTGATCTACGATATCTTTTATTCGCCCAGCCTCGTTTACAATATTTTTAGCCTGCGCCACAATTTTTTTTCCAACTTCTGTAACGGATATGGGTTTTTTACTTCTGTCGAATAATAACACGTCCAGCTCATCTTCCAGCTTTTGTACCTGCATACTCAGCGTAGGCTGGGTAACAAAGCTTTTTTCTGCAGCCAGTGTGAAATTTCGATATTCTGCAACGGCCAGTACATATTGTAATTGTGTAATAGTCATAAGGGTGATTTTACGATACAAAATTAAATAAACTATCAGTTAAACTTATGATAATCGTCAGGTTTATTTGATTTTGTTATGGTGATTGGTGACTTGAGAGGATTTTGAGAACCTAGTAAACTAAGGTTGAACAAATAAAAAAAGCTCCTACATAAGGAGCTTTTTATTGAGGATGCATTTGCGTTTTTAGAACCGAATCCTGAATTCTAAATCTTCATCGGTTACTTCAAATTTGGCAGTGGCAAAACTTGGAGGGCCAAACTCAGTTCCGCCAGATGTGGCATAGTTCTCTTTGGGCATACCATTCGCCTCGAAATCCATTCTATTGTTTTGGTTGGCATCATGTAAGAGCATTAGGGCAAAATTCCCTTTCTCCACATTTTCAAAGGTCAGCGTCACTTCTCCTTTGGTCGCATCTAGTTTTTGGTTGATTATACCAGGACCTTTCATAAAGGTTTGTTCTGTGTGCAAGGCTCCCATAACCGTACCTTCATCCGAGAGTACATTTTCTATAACCACAGTTATAGTTATACCTTCTTTGTCTTGTGCGGTGACTACTAAACTGCTAAATACTAATCCTAAAATAAGTCCAATTGTTTTCATACTATTTGTTGTTTAAATATTTATCGTTGGAACAAATCTGCAACAAAACGATATGGAAATAAAAAGGGAACTACCCAACTGTTGAATTTTGGGAGCCAACTGTTTTAGGCTTTTGATGTGATACTGTAATGGTTATGGAATGAGCATTAGTGTAGTAGCCAACAACGATTATGATTTTAAATATCACGTAAATACTTCTTAAAATCTATGTTAGCATTATACAAGAAAGCGAAACACCTTCGGCATTCAGTTTTAAACTTGATAAGATTTTAGAAGGTTAACCGTGGTTTTAAAATAGTAGAGAAGTATTCAAAAGAAGCCCGGTTTTTGTCAATCAACCAATACTATAGACGCTATTAGTAATTTGAATGCTTGTGGCTTTTTATTGCCAATTAAAAACTGCAGTTCTTCTATGGTATCGTGATTAAAATTAGGTAGGTCCAATTCTCTGCCACGAAAGGTAGGGTAGAAGTCTTTCAATCTGAATTCAAGGGTTTGCCAGTCCCCACTAGTTTCGAATGTTGTAATATAACTGTAGTATTGTCTGCGCTTATCTTTTACCCGAAATTGGTAGGGATTACCATCACCTTTTAAGCGAATACGGATAGTATTTTTTGGATTTACAGCAAGAGTCCTCATATCATACCGAATTGAAGAGAAGCCACCATTATTTTGTAAAGACACTTCTCCTGAGAATTTTCCGTAACCTTCATCGGTCAAGTCAAATGTTCCAGACGAACGGCCACCCATAACCACGTCATCTACCACATACCAGTTTATGGTGGTAGGGTTCTCTTTAAAATCTACTATTATTTGTGCTGTCATACTATTGCTTATTAAAAAGAAAGGTACTATATATTTTAGTTGACTCGCCATTTCACATAAGCTGTTGTCATTAATTATGTAGGATAATTGGATATTCATTACCAGTTACTTCTCATCCTTCACAAAAACCATACAGTGCTGCCACGGCAGGTTATTGATATTCTCTTCCAGTACCATCCCCACGGCCTTCATTTCCTTAATCGCTTGGGCTTCAGTCATTTTGTGTAACTTCTTTATAGGCACATTTTGGTCTTCGCCGCGGTATTCTATCAAATACAATTTGCCATTAGGTCGCATTGCTTTTTTGATGGAGGAAAGCATTTCGTAAGGAAAATTCATTTCATGGTAAACATCTACGATGAGCACTTTATCGACTGACTTCGGTGCCAGGTTTACACTCTTTTCGCTTCCTTTTACCAATTCCACATTACGGAAATTATCACCCACTTTTTTATCCCTCATCGCGGCCAACATTTCATCCTGTATATCAACAGCGTAAATGGTGCCTGCTGTTGCCCTGTATGCCATCTTAAACACATGGTAACCAGAACCTGCCCCGATATCGGCAATATCGTCTGTTTTAGAGATACCCATATTTACTAAAAGGGACGTTGTATTTTCTTCTTTTTCACGCTCATCCCTTTCCAGCCAAGACATACCTTGATAGCCCATAACATGAGATATTTCGCGATTCATATACCATTTTCCAATGCCGTTGTAATCACCTTTTTTAAACGTGTAGGGACTTTCTTGGGCATAATTTAACCCGGAACAAAATAAAACAAAAAGAGGAAGCATTCGCATTAGTGTTCTAATCATTTTTAGGCTTTTTTACTTTGGTTACCTTAAGAGATAAAGTTAGGGGTTTAAGTGCTTATCTTTCCTTAACGAAACTTTAAAATTAACTTAGGCCTAATAATTTTTCTTATAGAAGAAAGCAGTAGTAAAGAGCCTATTTTTTAAAGGTCACAGTTTTTAGCGAAGCACAGATTTTACCCCTCATTTCTAGAAGATTAGCTTCGTTTTGATTACCAAAAACTTAAAAACCTAAGCCGTTTTATTGAATTAAATGTAAATTTCTAGCTTTAGATTTTATAATCCTCAAAAAAGCAGGTATATCTTAAAACTATCCTACTTTATCGTATCTTTTACCAAATAAATCCAACAAACCATCATGAAACAAAAAACCTTCACGCTATTCTTTTTATGTGCCTTGTTCGTTACGGCAAGCTGCTTTTCACAAAAGAAAATATCCAAAAAACAAATTGAGAAATTAAAGTTAGAAGCTGCAGCCATTGTTGAAGCCAATAAAAAGCAGTCTCAGGTAATGGTTGATAAAATTTTCAGTTTTGCCGAGCTGGGGTTTCAGGAGGTGGAATCATCTAAATACCTTACTGGAATTTTAGAAGAAAACGGATTTGAGATTGAAAATTCAATATCAGGTATTCCAACAGCTTGGTTTGCGACATGGAGCAATGGAGACGGACCTACCATAGCCTTAGGTAGTGATGTAGATTGTATACCAAAAGCCTCACAATACCCTGGGGTCGCTTACCATAAACCTATAGTAGATGGCGCACCCGGACATGGCGAAGGACATAATTCAGGTATTCCTATGAATATTTCTGCTGCATTGGCTGTAAAGCAAATTATGGAGCGAGAAAATATTGGCGGTACCCTGCTTGTTTGGCCAGGCATTGCTGAAGAATTGGTTGCAGCTAAAGCCTGGTATGTGCGAGATGGGCTTTTTGATGATATAGACATGTGTATTTTTACGCATGTAAGTAACAACCTCAGTGTTTCTTATGGCCCCACAAGAGGTACGGGATTAATCTCAGTAGAATATTCTTTTGATGGAGAATCTGCCCACTCTGCTGGATCTCCATGGCGCGGAAAAAGTGCCTTGGATGCAGCTGAATTAATGAATATAGCCTGGAACTATAAAAGGGAGCATTTACATCCCTTAAGACGATCTCATTCTATTTTCACAGATGCTGGTGACCAACCCAATGTAGTGCCTTCTAAAGCAGCGATATGGTTTTATTTTAGGGATATAAAATATGAGGGAATCATGGATATGTACAAGGAGGCAAACAAAATGGCCGAGGGTGCTGCAATGATGACAGGTACCACGGTAAAACATAAAGTACTTGGTGCTGCATGGCCTAGACATTACAACAAGGTAATTGCGGAAACTATGTACGAGAATATTAAACAAGTAGGACTGCCCACTTGGTCTGAAGCTGACCAAGCTTTAGCCAAAGCAGTACAAACGGAGGTAAATTCAGAAAAAATAGAAGGGTTGAGCACGGAGCTTTCCCCTTTGGGATTGCCAGTAATTGAGCCTATAAGCGGAGGTTCTGATGATATAGGTGATATTTCTTGGAAAGTACCAACAGTAACCATGCGTTTTCCATCTAATATTCCAGGCTTACAAGGACATCATTGGAGCAATGCTATCTCCATGGCCACACCTATTGCCCACAAAGGAGTAGTAGCCGGAGCCAAAGCAGAAGCCATGACTATTTTGGATTTCCTACTGAAACCAGAGCTGTTAACTGGAGCTTGGGATTATTTCACAAATGAACAAACCAAAGAAACTAAATTTATTCCTATGATTTCTGAAAGCGATATGCCTCCCATTTATCTAAATGCAGACAAGCAAGGACAGTTTAGGATTCAATTAGAGCAGTTTTATTATGATGAAACCAAATACGACACGTATTTGGAGCAATTAGGAGTTGAGTATCCTACTTTGAAAAAGTAGATTCTTCTGTAATTAATTTTATAACAACCCTGCATGCATTTCGTATGACAGGGTTGCTTTTTTATCGTCATTAATTTTTAATGTAGAGTTATTAAAAACTAAGTATGAATTACAGACTATAATATTACCTACATTTAAGTATGATAATTGTATGTAGTACATTAGTTTAGCAATTTTAATAATACACCCTAAGAATACTTTTTAACGAATTAATAATATGCCCTCAAAAAAGATAGTACCTGTTCCAACTTGCGGAGTAACTATATGTATGCAGATGTTAGATAGTAAATGGAAGCCAATTATTCTATTCCAAATCTCAAAAGGCGCCAACAGATTTACAAAGCTACTCACTGCGGTCGCCGGTATTAACAGGCAAATGCTGAGTAAGCAGTTAAAGTCTCTAGAGAAATTGGGGATTTTGGAACGTACCACCTTTGCAGAAATTCCACCTAGGGTGGAATATACTATAACGCCACTAGGGAAATCTTTGCTTCCTGTTGTGCAGGCTATGAAGCGTTGGGGAGATAAACAGACCGATATTGCCAAGGTAAAAACACAAGTGGGCACTAAAACCGCTCCGCAACAAACAGCGCTATTCGATTAATCGCAGCGCAAACTTGGCTTCTAGCATCTAGAAACCGGTGAGTTAAAACTACACCAATTTCTTTTCCAATAGTGCCATATAGAATCCGTCAAATCCGCTTTTGGAGGCGTAGATTTTCTTCTCGCTAATAAGTGTGAAGTCTGTTCCTTCTTCACTGGATAAAAATGATTTTACCTGATCATTATTCTCCTGCGGTAAAATAGAACAAGTAGCGTATACCATTTTACCGCCTGGCTTTAAGATTTTGCTATAGCTACCTAGAATTTCTCGTTGAATTTTGGTAATCTTCTCTAAAAATTCTGGCTGCATCTTCCACTTGGTATCAGGATTTCTTCTGATTACGCCTAATCCGGTACAGGGTGCATCTATAAGCACTCTATCTGCACTTCCGTATAGCTTTTTAAATACCTTGGTAGAGTCAATCTCTCTAGGCTCTATATTGTGCGCGCCATTTCTTTTAGCACGGCGCTTTAGTTCTTTTAGTTTGCTGCCGTAAATGTCCATGGCAATTAACTGCCCTTTGTTTTCCATTAAGGCGGCAAGGTGTAATGATTTTCCTCCAGCTCCTGCGCAGGTATCTACCACGCGTTGTCCAGGTTTTACGTCTAGCATGGCGGCAACCAACTGGGAAGAGGCATCCTGTACCTCAAAGTATCCTTTTTTGAAACATTCGGTTACAAAAACATTAGCTCTTTCTGGTAAGCGTAGTGCAGAATCATACCCTTTAATAGCTTCGGTAAAAATACCTTCATCCAAGAGGGCTTTTCTCAATTCTTCTCTAGTTGTCTTTAATGTGTTGGTTCTAAGGATAACTTGTGCGGGTTCGTTTAGTTTTGCTATTTCTGCCGTCCACAATTTTTCACCTAGCGATTTTTCACAAAGTTCATCTATCCAATCTGGCACCGCTTCACGGTATTTTCTAATCTTGGAAAGCTCATCGAACTTCCCCTTAATACGGCGCTCTGGAGTAGGTTCTATTTGTTTCCAATCTGGTAAAGCAACTCCTTTAAGTACGGCCCAAACAGCCCACATACGAAATAAATCTGGTCTGCTAAAAGGCTCTTTTACATCTGCAATTTCTGTGTAGAGGCGCTTATAGCGTACCATTTCATAGGTAGTCTCTGCAATAAATCCTCTATCTCTAGCACCCCAGCGCTTGTCAAAACGCAAAACTTTTTGAACCACCTTGTCGGCATATTCTTTTTCATTAAATATTAAATTCAAGGCATCTATTACGGCAAATACAAGGTTCCTGTGCAGTTTCATTCTAAAAAATTAAGTTCGCAAAGGTATTGTTTTAGAAGTGATTCCCTTTATTTTTGAGAAACTTTAATAAATATGCGCCACTTTAGCTTTTTAATCGTTTTTACGCTACTTGTTTCCTGCTCGCAGGTAGATAAAAAAAACCAGTTTACAAGTGTTGAGATTGAAACCTTATATTCCGATTCCCTAAGTATCCGCGCCATAGAAATTATGGGGAGTAGCCTTGCCTTTGCAGCGAACAAAGGAACTTTTGGTACAGTTGATTTAAGTACGGGAAAAGTAAGAAGCAATATTGAAAAATACCATACGAGCATTCCAGAGTTTCGCGCCATAGCGCATACGTCGACCGATTTTTTTATGCTTTCCGTAGCTAATCCTGCGTTGCTATACAAAACAGGTGATCAAGGAAATATGGAACTCGTTTATAAAGAAGAAGATGATGCTGTTTTTTATGATGCGATGACCTTTTGGAACGATATGGAAGGTATTGCGATAGGGGATACTATGGATGGTTGTATAAGTATCATTATTACCCGAAATGGAGGAAATACTTGGGTTAAATTACCATGTTCTAATGTACCTGAAGGCATTGAAGGCGAAGGTGCTTTTGCAGCCAGTAATACCAATATTGCTGTGGTTGGGGATAACACATGGATTGGGACCACAAAACGTATTTTATTTTCTCCAGATAAAGGAAGTACTTGGGAAGTCCAAGCTACACCTATTAAAGCGGTAGCACCGACGGAGGGAATTTATTCTATAGATTTTTATGATAAAAATTTAGGCGTAGCTATAGGAGGCGATTATACCAGTCCAGAAGGAAACAATGCCAATAAGGCAATAACCTTGGATGGAGGTAAAACTTGGGAGCTAATGGCGGAGAGTTCTTTGCCAAACTATAGGAGCTGTATCCAATTTGTACCAGGAACGGAAGGACAAGGAATTGTGGCGATTGGTTTTACAGGAATTGCTTATTCTAGTAATCAAGGGAATTCTTGGAAACAACTATCGGACGAATCATTTTTTACACTTCGCTTTCAGAATGATACTGTTGCTTACGCTGCAGGACGAAATAGAATCGCCAAGCTAAAGTTTAAATGACATGTTTGATTGATTATCGTAATAATTTGATAATCGAATACTTATATATCCTTTAAAATGTATCCCCAGGATACCAATCCAGTTGAACAACTTCTATTTCTGAGGTTTCTTTTTGTACAAGTTCCTTAAATTTTGACACATCACTTACTTCAGGTTTTCCTCTATAATGGTAGGGATATACTTGTTTAGGACTGAATTCCAGTACGGCACTTGCAGCGCTTTCGGGTGTCATCGTATACGGTAGGTTCATGCAAATGAAGGCTTTGTCTATGTTCTTTAAGGCTCTCATTTCAGGAATATCCTCAGTATCTCCGGAGAAATAAAGTCGTTTACCCCCTATATTTAATACATAGCCATTTCCTCTACCTTTTTCATGAAATTTTAGAGCTTCCTCCCGCAGGTTATACATAGGTATTGCTTCTATAGTAACCCCAAAACGTTCTTTAGAATCTCCATTGTCCAATACGTCCAATTGCGGTGTAAAGCTTTCAGGAATTAAATCGGCTACTGCTTGTGGAACTATAATTTTTGCTTTGGAGGTTTCCAAGGCTTCAAGCGTTTCCAAGCTAAAATGGTCTCCATGTACATCTGTAATCAGAATTAAATCGGGTTGTTTCTGTCCTTCAAAGGCAGCTACGCCACCAACAGGATCTATATATATAGTTATGTTGTTCCATTCCAATATTGCCGTAGCGTGTTCGATAGGGATGATTTTAATTTCATCCTCAGAATTTTCAGTTTGCTTCTTTTCGCTAGAAATTTCGGCACCCAAGATTTCTTTGTTATCGGACATGGTAGCTTTTGATTTTTCTTTACATCCGGTTAGAAGAAGGCAGCCAATTAATACGTACACTATTCTTTTCATAATTTTCTATATCTAATGTAATAAACGTCAAGTCTATCCGCCTAAGGAAGTTTTAAACTTAAACTTAAACTTAAACGCAAACACAAACACAAACACAAACTCAAAACACAAACTCAAAACACAAATTTCATCTATATTCACTAAAACTCGTACACTAAACAGTTAACATTTAGTTTATCTTCACCTTAAATATAACTCCATTTTAATATCACTGCGCGCATAAGGTAGATTTTTTTCTAATATAACATCTTTGAAACCAAATTTACGATAAATGTGCAGTGCCGTTGGTAGTTTTGTACTAGAATATAAGGTAATCCTATTCCAATGATTCCTTTTTGCAAAGTCTATGGCAAACGATAAAAGTTGTTGACCAATTCTTAAGCCTTGATAGTTTGAATCTACGGCCATTTTTCCTAATTCAAAATGTTTTTTTTTATAGGGTAGTAATGAAAAGCAACCAACGATAGTGCCACCATATTCGGCCATAAAAATGTAGCCACCATTACCTATAATTGAATTTTCACAATCACCTAAAAGAACTTTATCCTTTTCTTCAACATAGAAATATTGTTCTAACCATACGATATTTAAGCTTTTAAAATCGTTTGCATATTTGGACTCAAATGGAATTATTTTTAAAGACATTTCTCTAAATACTAGTAGTTGGTCTATAAAGTTAGACGTTTCAACGAATTACGGGGTAGTCGATTCCAATTATTTTAAGTTAAAAAATCTAAAAATTGATTACGTGCGTATATAGGACGATAGAAGTATGAATTTTATCAAAACCAAAAAAACAATTTAATAGTTCATTATGACTGAAACAAAAAATAACAATGGGTTAAAGGTATTGGCAGCATTACTAGGTGTAGTGCTTTTAGGTACTATTATTTATACCGTAAGTCTTTATCAGGACAAGAAAAAAACCGAAAAAGACCTTATTTCTGAAAAGGAATTGGTGGTAGATGATTTGAATAGCTTAAAATCGGAATACGACAAAGCTATCTTGGAAAGCAATGCAACTAATGAGGAATTAGTTTCTGCACGGGATAATATTGCGAGATATATTGATTCTGTTAAAACCATGAAAGCCGATATTTCATCTTTAGGTAGATATAGAAGGCAAGTTGGCGTATTAAAAGCAGAAAGAGAGAAATTAATAAAGCAGGTAGATTCTTTGACAAGGTCTAACACCATGATAGCTATGCAAAGGGATAGCACTTATGTAGAATTGGAAAAGCAAACCGTCTTCAACGATTCTTTAGTCGTACAGAATACGAGCTTGGCACAGGCTGTGGAAAGAGGATCAGCATTGAATCTTTCTAAAATAAACGTTGACGCTGTGAAGGAACGTAATAGCGGAAAACTAGCCTCTACCACAAGAGCGAGGTCTACGGATAAGTTTAAAATTTGCTTTACGATAGCAGACAATGTTATTGCAGAAGCTGGTGATCGTGAGTTTTATTTGGAAGCTTTAGACCCACAAGGTAATGTTGTTGGAGAAAGTATGTCTAAGACGAATGATAATGGCGCTTCTATAACGTATAGCAAGAGCACTAGCTTCTACTTCGAAAATAAATCTTTAGATATTTGTGACTACTTAAACAAACCAGCTGGAGATTTTCAAAAAGGACAGTACATGGTTAACGTTTACGATGATAATTTAAAATTATTGGGAACCTCACAGTTCACTTTAAAATAGAGAACACTAATCATATCTATAAAAAAAAAGGGAGACTCCGATAGGAATCTCCCTTTTTGCTTTTAATCATTTTAAGGGTATAGCTATTCTTACTTGAGGCTTCCTACCATTTGTTCAGGTTTCACCCACTCGTCGTATTGGTCTGCCGTTACATATCCCAAATTAATAGCTTCCTCTTTAAGGGTAGTGCCATTTTTATGAGCTGTATTGGCAATCTCAGCAGCTTTATAATATCCAATTTTGGTATTTAAAGCGGTGACCAGCATCAAAGAATTATTCAATAATTGTTTAATTACCTGATGATTGGGCTCAATACCTGCCGCACAGTTAGTATCAAAACTTTTGCAAGCATCACCTAGTAATTGGGCAGACTGTAATATGTTAGCCGCCATCATAGGTTTAAATACGTTAAGTTCATAATGCCCTTGTGTGCCACCAATAGTAACTGCAACATCGTTGCCCATAACCTGCGCGCAAACCATTGTCAAGGCCTCGCACTGGGTAGGGTTCACTTTTCCCGGCATAATGGAACTTCCAGGTTCATTTGCCGGGATAGTAATCTCTCCAATACCCGATCGTGGTCCGGAGGCCATCATACGAATATCGTTCGCAATTTTATTTAAGGAAACCGCCAATTGCTTCAATGCTCCATGACTTTCCACAATAGCATCATGTGCAGCTAAGGCTTCGAACTTATTTTCTGCCGTTATAAAAGGGAGTCCGGAAAAATCGGCAATATATTTTGCTACAAGTACGTCATACCCTTTTGGGGTATTTAGGCCCGTACCAACTGCTGTGCCACCGAGTGCTAGTTCCTGCAAATGTGGTAAGGTATTTTTTAATGCTTTAAGTCCATGATCTAGTTGGGAAACATAGCCCGAAAACTCTTGGCCCAAGGTTAGGGGAGTGGCATCCATTAGATGCGTACGCCCTATTTTGACCACTGTGTTGAATTCTTGCGCTTTACTATGCAAGGTATTTCTTAGTTGGGTAATTCCTGGAATGGTAATATCAATAAGTTTCTTATATGCGGCGATATGCATCCCTGTAGGAAAAGTATCATTTGAGGATTGGGACTTGTTAACGTCATCGTTAGGCTGAATCGTTTTTTCGCCCTCACCTATTTTATGCCCAGCTATTTCATGTGCGCGATTAGCAACTACCTCGTTCACGTTCATATTACTCTGGGTGCCCGAACCTGTTTGCCAAATGACTAAGGGGAATTGATCATCAAGTTTTCCCTCTAAAATTTCATCGCATACCTGAGCTATCAAATCTCTCTTTTCCACTGCCAGAACGCCCAGTTCACAATTGGTATAGGCCGCTGCTTTTTTTAGGTAAGCGAAGCCATAAATAATGTCCAAGGGCATAGATGCTGCAGCCCCTATTTTAAAATTATTCCTTGAGCGCTCTGTTTGAGCCCCCCAATATTTATCGCTAGGAACCTTTACGTCTCCCATAGTGTCCTTTTCTATTCTATATTTCATATGGTACTTTATTTTTGAATGTTATTTATAGCAACGCTAATCTCACTATTTGCAGAATAGGTTTTTCACTCCGTTTTATCTTTAATTATCTTTTCATCTCAAATTTAAGACATAGTAGTCTAGCTAAAAATAAAGCTTCAAAAATTATTTTACGCTCTATTATGTCAAAATCATAAATTAATTTTAATTATAGCTTGCAAAAAATAATACGATTATGGTATCTTTGTATTAGATAAGAAGGAAACTATGTTTGAATTTGACCAATATTTAGGATTTTTAGCTTTTTTAACTATATTAACAATAGGTTTTTGGTTAATGATATTTTTATTGTTATTCGTTGTTCCTTATTGGTTGGGAGGTAATATTATGGAACTTTTGAAAGAAAAGCGTGAGGCTAAAAAAGCCAAACGAGAAGCATAAAAAAAGAAGCCAAAACGGCTTCTTTTTTGTTACTACCTTGAGCATTTAGTCAGTTTTTACTGGCCCTGCCCGCTACGAAGTTCAATACCTCCGGATTTTGGTGTAAACAAAAGGCATTGATTTCTTTTTAAATCTTGAAATCGGAGAAAGTCATTTGATTTTTTTATCCCTTTATTTTAAAGCAATAAAACAAGTTAGCTGCTTTAAATATAATAGCGTTAGATGTTGGCCCTTTTAGGCAGCAAGGATTAGGTTTCCTTATTGACCTAGGTAGAACCAAATAAAATTACAGGATGTTTCTAAATGCTATATTCCTTTTTGTTTTTTCAAGTGAAATCACCAAATGGAAACTTCAAAATCTTGTTTAATTCTTACCTTTTTTTCGCTTTTTCTTTTTATTTTTTTTGATGGTCTTGCTTACTCCATCTTTCATTAAATCTAAAAAAGCTTGGTACTTTTCTGGTGGTAAGCTCATTTTCAGCTCCTCATCTTGCCGATCCGAAATGTTTTTAAATGTTTCCGACATTTTTTCTGGAGGGAGTTTTAGAATTTGTGCCTCAATTCTTTCTTGTACATATTTTTTAAGTATAGAGCTAACTACAGCCGATTCAAAATCGTTTAAAACAAGGGCTTCTGTTATCGATGGCATTTGGTCATCCACAATTTCCTCCGATGTTTTTGGTTTTGGTGGCTCTGGAGCATGTTGTGCCTGAGGAATAGCACTACGCTGTCTTCCCATGCCATTTCCTCCCATGCCATTTCCTCCCATACCTCTGTTGAATTGAGCATAAGAGTCTGTTCCCAATATAATAAGAACCAACAATAATACTCCTTTAAAAAAGCTTGGTCTGTTTTCTGATTTCATAGTGTAAACTTAAACTTTAGTGCAACTAGTAGGGATTATATTAATCTTAATATCCCATTTGGTTTTCCCATTGCTATTTGCTTTTTTATTTTAACAGCGTATTTATAGTATCTACCGGTCTGCCTATCACAGCTTTTTCGTTGGAAATCACTATAGGTCTTTCGATTAGTTTAGGATACGCTAGCATAGTATCCAGAATTTCTTCATCAGTCAATAGTTTTCCTCGAAATTTTTCTTTCCAAACGGCTTCGTTTTTTCTTACCAGTTGCTCTGGCGATACGCCTAAACAAGAAATAATTTCTCTTAACTCTTCCTTTGTGGGAATTTCTTCCAAATATCTAATGACTTCAAATTCCTTGCCAGAATTTTCAAGAAGTTCCAATCCCTCTCTAGATTTTCTACATCTTGGATTATGATATATCTTAATCATTGGTTAACTGTTTGTTTAAAATAACAAAAAATAGACATTGAGCTCAAAAAAGATTCATTATTCTTCATCTTTCTGCCCCATCATCATTAAATAAGCTTTTAAAAATCGGTCAATATCTCCGTCCATTACAGCATCTACACTTCCTGTTTCCTCAGCTGTTCGTACATCTTTAACTAATTTGTAAGGATGCATCACATAGTTTCGGATTTGAGAACCCCATTCTATTTTCATTTTGGAGGATTCTATTTCCTGTCTTGCCTCCATTTTCTTTCGCAGTTCTATTTCGTACAATTGGGACTTCAACATCTTCATGGCCGTAGCCCTATTGTCGTGCTGACTTCGGGAATCGGAACATGAAATCTGTATGCCACTAGGGTGGTGTGTCAATTGTACCTTTGTTTCAACTTTATTTACATTTTGTCCGCCAGCACCACTGGAGCGTGCAGTGGTAATGGTAATATCAGCAGGGTTTATATCTACCTCAATACTATCATCAACCAAAGGATACACATAAACAGATACGAAGGAGGTATGTCTTTTTGCATTGCTGTCAAAAGGGGATATTCGAACCAGTCTGTGTACACCGTTTTCTCCTTTTAGCCAGCCAAACGCAAATGCTCCATCAATTTCCAAGGTTACCGTTTTAATGCCGGCCACATCACCCTCTTGGTAATTTAATTCTTTTACCTTGTATCCGTTCTTTTCGGCCCACATCATATACATACGCATAAGCATAGCGGCCCAATCACAGCTTTCTGTACCTCCTGCTCCAGCCGTAATCTGGAGTACAGCAGGGAGCTCATCACCTTCTTCAGAAAGCATGTTTTTGAACTCCATTTTCTCAAGAACGCTTAACGCTTTGTCGTGCTGTGCTTGCACCTCGGCTTCGGACACTTCTCCCTCTTGTAGAAATTCTATAAGAACTTCTAAATCATTTACTAGACTGCTGGCTGCATTGAAATCATCTACCCATTGTTTTTTGGATTGAATGAATTTCATGTGCGCTTGTGCGACTTGGGGATTATCCCAAAAGTCTGGAGCTAAGGTTTTTTCCTGTTCGTTCTCTATTTCAATAAGTTTGGCATCAATGTCAAAGATACCTCCTTAACGCGCCAAGGCGATCTATAAGACCTTTGTAATGGTCCGTTGTAATAATCATTCTGTTCTATTTTGTGGTAAAAATAATGTTCTTTTAAGCAATAATATTCGCTCTTGACTTCTTTTATGATTTAATAGCATTTTAAAAAATGCTATTTCCTTTATTTTATATATTTTTAGAAGCTAAACCACTTTATAAATGAAAAATTACATCTTGCTTCTATTAGGCTTGTTTGCCTATCAGCTATCTACTGCACAGTTTTCTGAAGATAAATCTGATTTTCAGAAATATGAAGGTCTTTTTGATTTCTATTATGACGCCATGAATGATAAAATCTTCTTGGAGGTTGATAAACTAGATCACGATTTTCTATATGTGTATTCCTTAAGTAGTGGTATAGGGAGTAATGATATAGGATTAGATAGAGGGCAATTGGGTAATGAGCAAGTTGTCCATTTTAAAAAAGCTGGAAACAAACTGCTTTTGGTACAGCCAAATTTAAAATTTAGGGCATTGACTAATAATGCCTTGGAAAAAAAATCCATAGAACAGGCTTTTGCAAAGTCTATTTTGGGAGGCTTTAAGATTGAAGAAGAAAAAAACGGAACATACGTAATTGATATTACCGATTTTTTAATGCAGGATGCTCACGGTGTTTCGAGAAGATTAAAACGTGCAAAACAAGGCTCCTACAGCATGGATCGTTCAAAAAGTGCTTTTGCGCTGGAACGCACCAAAGCCTTCCCTAAAAATATAGAATTTGATATGACCATGACTTTTAAGGGCGAAGCTTCGGGTAGTTATATACAATCGGTAGCTCCAAATTCAGGCTTGATAACCGTAGCGCAGCATGCTTCCTTTATAGAACTTCCTGATAATGGGTATCAAAAAAGGATTTTTGACCCCAGAAGTGGTTCTTATCCATTTTCTTATTATGATTATGCAACACCAGTAGAAGACCCTATTTTAAAGCGTTTTATAACCCGTCACAGGTTAGAGAAGAAAAATCCCAATGCCGAAATTAGTGAAGCAGTTGAACCTATTGTGTACTATTTGGATAACGGTACGCCAGAGCCTGTAAGATCTGCACTATTAGAAGGCGGCCGTTGGTGGAACGAGGCATTTGAAGCTATTGGCTACAAGGATGCCTTTCAATTAAAAATGCTTCCGGACGATGCGGACCCCTTAGATGTTCGTTACAATGTAATCCAATGGGTACACCGATCTACAAGGGGCTGGAGTTATGGGAGCAGTATTACAGATCCAAGAACAGGAGAAATAATAAAGGGCCATGTAAGTTTGGGAAGCCTAAGAATCCGTCAGGATTTTTTAATTGCTCAAGCTTTAATGAACAAACCTTTTGCCGAGCGCGACGATAATAATCAACCTATGTTGGATCTTGCTATTGCCAGGATACGGCAGCTTTCTGCACATGAAATTGGACATACCATTGGCTTTGCCCATAATTATGCCGCTAGCACTAATAATAGGGCATCGGTTATGGATTATCCGCATCCGCAGTTTTCGGTAAAGAGAGGCGCAATAGATTTCTCAAATGCCTACGCAACCGGAATGGGGGATTGGGATAAGGTTACGGTGGCCTATTCTTATGCCGATTTTGAAGAGGGAGCCAATGAACGGGAGGAATTGAACAAAATTTTGAAGTCAGCACAATATGAAGGATTGCGGTATATAACCGATCAAGATGCACGTCCGCAAGGTAGCGCTCATGTTCTGGCCCATTTGTGGGATAATGGTACAGATGTAAGCAAAGAGCTTACTGAAATGCTAAAAGTTCGTAAAACTGCTATTGATAATTTTTCTATTGATAATATTAGGACCAACGAACCCAATTCTGTTTTGGAGGATGTATTTGTTCCGCTCTACTTCTTTCACAGGTACCAGACGGAGGGTGTCGCCAAAATTATTGGCGGTTTGGAGTATAACTATGCGGTGAAGGGAGATGGACAAAACGTAGTGACTACAGTCGGAAGAAAAATGCAGGAAGATGCTCTTAAAGCTATTTTAAAAACCTTGGATGCAGAGGAAATCGCCATTCCAAAAGAAAAACTAAGTCTTTTCCCGCCTAGGGCATTTGGTTACGGTAGAACACGGGAATCCATTAATGGAAAAACCGGCGTATCTTTTGATCCTCTGTCCGCTGCGGAAACAGCTGCGGATATGACGCTGGGCTTTTTGCTTCACCCAGAGCGCGCTTCTAGGTTGATACAGCAAAAGTATTTAGATTCCAAGAATTTGGGTCTGGATGAGCTTTTAAATGACGTGGTTGAAAACACCTTGAATAAAAAGCATGCTGAGGATTATCTAAACGGCACGCAGCAGAACATCAATTTTAGGGTGTTGTTTCATATTATGAACCTTGCGGCTGCCAAACAGGTACACCCACAGGTGAACGCAATTGCGAATCAACAACTAAAAAAGTTGGCTGCCAACTTTGGCGCGTCAAACGATATCATGAAATCCGAAATGGGCAGACGTATAAAGAATTTCTATGAGCATCCGGATAAATTCGAAGTACTACCAGCACCTGTACTGCCAGATGGTTCGCCAATTGGGATGGATTGTTTTCACTAAAAGTATACTGCTCATAATTAATATAATTCTTGATTACCGGCTAAATGAAAATAAATCTTATAAGTGATACCGTAACAAAACCAACGCCCGGTATGTTAGACGCGATGATGCACGCGAAAGTGGGCGACGATGTTTTTAAGGAAGATCCGTCAGTGAATGCTTTGGAAGAACAAGTTGCCGAGATGTACGGGATGGAGTCGGCCTTATTTTTCCCAAGTGGTACCATGACTAATCAAACTGCTATTAAACTGCATACCCAGCCTGGAGAGCAGTTGATATGCGATAAGTATGCGCATGTGTATAATTACGAAGGTGGTGGTGTTAGTTTTAATAGTGGGGTGTCTTGTAGGTTGGTAGATGGTAGTAGGGGAATGATGACAGCCGAGCAAGTTATTGCTGCTATCAATCCCCCCGATTTTTATCATAGTCCTTTATCTACTTTGGTCTGTATAGAAAATACCACGAACAAGGGCGGTGGAGCCTGTTGGGATTTTGAAGAATTGAAAAAAATTAAAACCGTGTGTGATGAACATCATCTAGCCTATCATTTAGATGGTGCTAGATTATGGAACGCATTAGTTGCTAAGCAGGAAGACGCCCAGCAATATGGGAAGCTTTTTGATACTATTAGTGTATGTCTTAGCAAGGGATTGGGCTGTCCTGTGGGTTCTGTGTTGGTAGGTAGTAAAGAAATGGTAACAAAGGCAATACGAGTGCGCAAAGTATTGGGTGGTGGTATGCGCCAGGCAGGATTTTTAGCCGCCGCGGCTACCTATGCCTTGGAATACCATATAGAAAGACTCTCCGACGACCATAGGAAAGCGAAAGAAATAGGTTTGTTACTTTCTGATTTAAGCTATATTAAGAAAGTAGAGCCTATAGAAACGAATATCGTTATTTTTGAGATTGATGAAAACTATTATAGTAGTGAAGTATTTACCACTATGCTTTTACAAAAGGATATACATATTATTAGCATGGGGCAAGGGAAGTTACGTATGGTTACCCATTTAGATTATACAGATGCTATGCACGACCGATTGTTGAGTATTTTACCAAAACTATAGTATGGTTTTTTTTATTGTTGAACTAACCTCAAGTCGATTCTTCAAATTTTTGATACCATTTTCCATACCGGCTTCCGAACTATAAAATCCGCTTTTTCCTATCAGTTTGCCTTGTTTATTTTTAAGCTCGAACAAAAACTGGCCATTGAAATTTGTTTTGCGCTCAAAACTTTTATTAATCGGAGCAGATCCCGATAGATTTCCTAAAGTTTCGTTTAAAGCTTGTTCTTCGGCAAAAGGAATACTTTTTAATAATACTTTTCCCGTTTCCGATTTTACGAAAAATTTAAAATTATCTGATTTACTTTTCTTGATTTCAATCATTTACAAGGTTTTTATTAAAGATAAGAAAACTTTTGTTCGTGAGCATTTTATCAAAATCAATACTGGAAATAGTTTTGTAGCAAATAATTCCCTTAAATAGAAAGTCTTTTGGTTTACTTGTATTTATTGATGAGCTTTAAATGGTGTTTTATGTCGCCATTCATGGAGTAGCCGGAATAGTCACCCAAGGATTTTCCATTACTATTCAATACGTTAAGGAGCGGGAAGACTCCCTTTTTATTATGCGCTGCCAACACCTCCTTATTGTGTTTTAGTTGTTCAGAAGACAACAAGGATTTATTTCTAGGCATATCTACATAAAGTAAAATATAGTTTTCCGAAGTCTCTTTAAATTCGGTTGTATCGAACAAATCTTTTTTCAGGAGTTTGCAAGGCGGACACCAATCACTACCGGTAAAGTATATCAAGATATTCTTATCATGAGTTTTAGCCAGTTTTTGTGCGGCTTCAAGATTGTATTGCCAATCGTTCTCTGAGCTTACGTCTGTGTTTGCCTGCGCGGAGAGTAGCAAGGGAAGTACTAAGAGTAAAAATAACTTTTTCATCTATATAAAATGTATTGGATACCTGTTTTTCAAGTATTGATGTCGGTTATAATTGTCCATGTTTTAGTCAAATGCCCATTATGGGCTTTTATTAAGCTAAATTTTAGTCCAGCTTATTTAAATAACGAATCCATACCCGGAATATTGGGCATCCCTTCTTTAGCAACTGCTGCTAATTCAGCTTCATTAACCGATGTTGCATTCTGTATCGCTTTATTTAATGTTACAATTAGAAAATCCTCCAATTGTTCTTTGTCTTCAAGCAGGTTGTCTGAAATATTGATTTTTTTAATCTCGCGGTTAGCAGTAATCGATATTTCTATACCTCCATCTTTGGATTTTTCATCTATATATACAGTATCTAACCTTTTCTTGGTTGCTTCTACTTTTTGTTGGGTCTCTTTAAGTTTACCCATCATTCCCATCATATCTCCGAACATACGTTGTCGTTTTTAAGTGTTTATGGTGTAAAAGTACTAAATACGTTGTAGTACATAGCGCTATTAAATCAAGATTAGTGCCAAGCTTACAATGGAATTAGTATTATTTTTACCGCTATTATAAAATTCAAAGTAGAACTTAATGACCAAGAATATTCCTCCGATTGCAAAAAAAATAGCTAAAGAATTAGTAACCCACGGCGATGTTAGGGTTGATAATTATTATTGGTTGAACGATAGGGAAGACGCTGAGGTACTTGTATATCTGAACAAGGAAAACGCTTATTATGGGGCATTAACAGCGCATACGAAGACGTTTCAAGGAGAATTATTTAAAGAAATGAAAGGGAGAATTAAAGAGGATGATTCCTCTGTTCCTTATAAATCTAATGGATATTGGTATAAGACGCGGTATGAAATAGGAATGGAGTATCCTGTATATTCCAGATGTAAGGAAACGTTAGCGGCTCCTGAGGAAACTATTTTTGATGGAAATGAGATGGCCAAAGGTCATGATTACTTTAAGCTAGGAGGAATAGCGGTAAGTCCTGATAATGAATTAGCGGCGTATGGTGTAGACACAGTTTCTAGACGGCAGTATACTTTACGTATCAAAAACTTGAAATCTGGTTACGTTTACGAGGAAGAAATTGAGAATACCACTGGCGGTGGGGTTTGGGCCAATGATAATAAAACATTGTTTTACACAAAAAAAGACCCGGTTACGCTGAGGTCTGATAAAATTTACAGACATGTTTTAGGAACCTCATCAGCCGAGGATATTTTGGTCTTTGAAGAAAAGGACGATACCTTCAGCACCTTCGTGTATCGAACCAAATCTAAAAAATATTTAGTTATTGGCTCTTTTAGCACCTTAACTTCTGAATTTCAAATAGTATCAACGGATGACCCAACGGGTAAGTTTAAGATATTTTCTCCGAGGCAACGAGGTTTGGAATATACCATTTTTCATTATGAAGACGGATTTTATATTTTAACGAATAAGGACGGCGCTACCAATTTTAAACTGATGAAAGTGGGTGAGGAGGACACGAGCTCCGATAATTGGCAAGAGTTTATTCCCCACAGGGATTCTGTTTTATTAGAAGATATTGATATTTTTAAGAAGTATTATGTGCTATCCGAGCGTGAAAATGGATTGAACAACATAAAAATCGTAAAGTGGGATGGCACCCTATCCTATTTTTTACCCTTTAAAAGCGAGACATATACCGCCTATGTAGATACGAATCCCGATTTTGATACAGAAGTACTTCGTTACGGTTATAATTCGCTCACAACCCCTAGTTCGGTCATAGATTTTAATATGGGTACCAAGGATCAAGAGGTATTAAAGGAGCAAGAAGTATTGGGAGGCCTATTCAAAAAGGAAAATTATACCGAAGAGCGTTTGTGGGCAACTGCTAGGGACGGGGCAAAGATTCCTATTTCATTAGTGTATCATAAGGATACTGTCTTAAATACGGCTACGCCTTTGTTGCAATATGCCTATGGTTCTTACGGTGCTACGATTGATCCTTATTTTTCAACTGTTCGTTTGAGTTTGTTAGATCGCGGTTTTGTGTACGCCATTGCACATATTCGTGGTGGTGAATATTTAGGAAGGCCGTGGTACGAAAACGGTAAGCTGTTGAACAAAAAAAATACATTTACCGATTTTATTGATTGCTCCAAGTTTTTGATAGCACAGGAGTTGACCAGCAGTAAACATTTATACGCTAGCGGCGGTTCTGCAGGAGGATTATTAATGGGAGCTATCGTAAATATGGAACCCTTATTATACAATGGCATTATTGCAGCAGTACCCTTTGTAGACGTTGTTACTACCATGTTGGACGATTCTATTCCCTTAACTACAGGTGAATATGACGAATGGGGAAATCCAAATGAAGTAGTCTATTATGAGTATATGAAGTCCTATTCTCCCTATGATAATGTGGTGGCGCAACCCTATCCTAATATGTTGGTTACTACAGGCTTGCATGATTCCCAAGTACAGTATTTTGAACCCGCCAAATGGGTTTCCAAACTTCGGGATATGAAAACCAATGACACCTTGCTTATGCTAGATATCAACATGGAAGCAGGTCATGGTGGAGCTTCAGGAAGGTTTGAGGCGCTAAAGGAGGTTGCGAAAGAGTTTGCTTTTCTGTTAGATTTAGAAGGGAAAATCTTATAGTTGAAAAAAAATAGTAGCTTTGCACCGGAAGTTTTAGCATATAAAATGATTGCTTGGAACAATAAACACAAGGATTTCCCTTATGAAAAATAAGATAAAGGCTTACAACAATATCTTGGAACTGATAGGAAATACGCCATTGGTTAAATTGAACAAGGTAACCAAAGGTTTTACTGGTAATTTTTACGCAAAGGTAGAGGCATTTAATCCGGGACATTCTGCTAAAGACCGTATCGCCATCCATATTATAGAAGAAGCGGAACGCAAAGGAATCTTAACAGAAGGTAGTACCATCATAGAGACGACCTCTGGGAATACCGGATTTAGCATAGCGATGGCGAGTATCATTAAAGGATACGACTGTATTTTGGCCGTGAGTTCAAAATCATCCAAGGATAAAATAGATATGCTTCGTTCCATGGGAGCTAAGGTCTATGTTTGTCCGGCCCATGTAAGTGCAGATGATCCACGTTCCTACTATGAGGTAGCTAAACGCTTACACAAAGAAACTAAAGGGTCCATCTACATCAACCAATATTTTAATGAACTGAATATAGAGGCGCACTACAAATCTACCGGACCTGAAATCTGGGATCAGACTGGTGGGCAGATTACACATTTAGTCGCTTGTAGTGGAACTGGGGGAACAATTTCTGGAACGGCACGTTTTTTAAAGGAGCAAAATCCAAATATCAAGGTTATAGGTGTCGATGCTTTTGGCTCGGTATTAAAAAAATACCACGAAACAGGAAAGTTGGATGAAAAAGAAATATATCCTTACAGAATAGAAGGCTTAGGAAAAAACTTGATTCCAGGGGCTACGGATTTTAAAATCATAGACGAGTATATTAAAGTTACCGATAGTGAAAGTGCCCATACGGCTAGGGAAGTCTCTAGAACCGAAGGGATGTTTGTTGGTTATACTAGTGGTGCTGCAATGCAAGCACTAAAACAGTTGAATGAAAGAAAGGAGTTTGACGAAAATAGTAATGTGGTTGTAATATTTCCAGATCATGGGTCAAGATATATGAGTAAGATATACAGCGATCAGTGGATGGAAGATCAAGGGTTCATGGAAACTAATGCCGTTGCCGAAACGCAGGAAATACAGTTTGTAAAGTAACAGACAATGAAATCAATTAAAAAAGTGGGCTTTTTGCCCGCTTTTTTTGTTCCTACAATTAAGTTATGAATCCTTCTTAAAAATATTTACTTTTGTAATTAGAATAAAATTTAGGCAATGAGAGATTTATTTGATAGAATTATTGAAAATAAAGGCCCCCTAGGTAAATGGGCTTCACAAGCAGAAGGGTATTTTGTTTTCCCAAAACTGGAAGGTCCTATTTCTAATAGAATGATGTTCCAGGGAAAAGAAGTGATTACCTGGAGTATTAATGACTACTTAGGACTTGCAAATTTACCTGAAGTTAAAAAGGTAGATGGCGACACAGCAGCTGAGTATGGCTCAGCATACCCTATGGGAGCAAGGATGATGAGCGGTCATACAGAATTTCATGAGCAGTTGGAGCAGGAGTGTGCCGAATTCGTAAATAAAGAATCGGCTTATTTATTAAATTTTGGGTATCAAGGTATTATGTCTGCAATAGACGCCTTGGTTTCAAAGGATGATATTATTGTATACGATGTAGACTGTCATGCTTGTATTATTGACGGAGTTCGTTTGCACATGGGTAAGCGTTTTACCTTTAAGCATAACGATATTGAGAGTTTGGAAGTAAACTTGGAGCGAGCTGTTAAAATGGCAGATCAAACAGGTGGTGGTATTTTAGTAATTTCCGAAGGTGTTTTTGGAATGCGCGGGCAGCAAGGAAAACTAAAAGAAATCGTTGCACTGAAGAAAAAATATAACTTTCGATTTTTGGTCGATGACGCACATGGTTTTGGAACCTTAGGAGAAACAGGTGCCGGAGCAGGTCAGGAACAGGGCATACAGGATGATATAGACGTGTATTTTGCAACCTTCGCGAAATCAATGGCTAGTATAGGTGCATTTTTAGCAGCTGATAAAGAAATCATCGACTACTTAAAATACAACCTACGTTCGCAAATGTTTGCGAAGTCCTTACCTATGGTTTACGTTAAAGGAGCGCTTAAACGCTTGGATATGTTACGTACACAACCAGAACTTAAGGCAAAACTTTGGGAGAATGTAAATGCCTTACAAAACGGACTTAAAGAAAAAGGATTTGATATAGGAACGACCACTAGCTGTGTTACACCGGTATATCTTAATGGTAGTATACCTGAGGCGATGGCACTGGTAAGGGACTTACGCGAGAATTATGGTATTTTCTGCTCAATTGTAGTGTATCCTGTAATACCAAAAGGATTAATACTGTTACGTATGATACCTACCGCAACCCATACTATGGAAGACATTAGGGAAACCTTGGTGGCCTTTTCGGGAATTAGGGAACGATTGGAAAATGGTACGTATAAACGACTTTCAGCTGCTGTTGCTGCAGCAATGGGAGAATAGTTAGATAATAAGATTTAAAAAAAGCCTGAACAACAGTTTGTTGATTAGGCTTTTTTTTGCTTTTAAACAAGAGGTTAAATAGCATGGTGTATTGAAATAAAAATCAATAAGTGTTATAAATTCTTCTTGTAGGTACGTCTCCTTTTGTAAACAACAGGGTCAAAATGTTTCCATAGTTGATGAATGGCTGTATTATTTGCCAGTTCAGGGGTGCGATAACACATTTCTATTTTTTTCTCTCGGAAGGTTTTACTGTATTCATTAAAAAGGATAGCGGTAACCCCTTTATTCTGATAGCTAGTATGAACGCCAATAAGATAAAAAATAACGTCTTTACTGTGTTTTCTAGCCTTTAAAAAATGGAAAATACCGAAAGGGAATAATTTCCCATTAGCTTTTTGTAGCGCTTTGGAAAAAGAGGGCATTACAATCGCAAAGGCAACCAAGGTATCCTCTTGGTCTACGACGAACTTTATGTACTCAGGATTTATAAAGCTGATGTATTTCTTTTTAAAATACGCTTTTTGAATATCTGTCATGGGTACAAATGAGGAAAGTGAAGCGTAAGATTCGTTAAAGAGGTCAAACATCCTATCGGCCCACGGCATTACATCCTTTGTTTTTGTAAAGTTTAAGGGTCTAAGTTTATATCTTTTTTTAATGAGTTCCTGAACACGGGAAAAAAACTTTGGGTCAGCATTTTTTTCAGGAAACTTATTTTCTAAATATTCTTTTTCAGTTGCAAAACCAAACTGCTCTAGATGATTTTTGTAATAGGGATGATTATACCAGGTTATCATTGTGCCAATATGGTCAAAACCTTCCACTAGCACGCCTACTTTGTCTAAATTGGAAAAGCCTACTGGGCCTTCCATATATTCTAAGTTATTTTTTGAGCCAATCTCCGCAACTTTTTCTAGTAAGGCTTTGGATACGGTTTCATCATCTATAAAATCGAACCAACCAAAGCGCATTTTTTTTACGTTCTGTTGATTTATTTCTAAATGATTGATGATGGCTGCAACTCTTCCTACTATTTTATTGTCTTTGTAGGCCAAGAAAAATTGAGCATCGGCATCTTTAAAAACAGGGTTTTTGGATTTGTCAAAAGTTTCCATTTCATCCTTTATAATGGGCGGTACCCAATAGGCATTGTCCTTGTAAAGAGAAAATGGGAAGGTTACGAATTTTTTAATATCCTTTGGCGTGATAGCCTCTTTGATTAAAATCATCTATTAGCTTTATAACCACCAATATTAGGAATATAAATTAGTATTTAAAAGAATAAAAGTATGTAGTACGATAGATGTGAGTCCTAAAACTCTATTTCTCCATTATCGTCTTTTTTCTTCTTTTGTGCTTTTTTGAGTTTACGTAGCTGTTTTTTAGATGGGCCAAGATTTACATCTTCTGCTCCACTACCTTTTCTTTCTCCTTTTTTATTTTTCTCCTTTTTCATAGCGTCCTTCTTAATCTCCCCGCCATTTTCGTCTGCCGCTTGATCTTCAATAGGTACTAATTTATCTTTGTGGAAATCAAATCGGTAGGAACCGCCCGTACTTATAAAAACACGAGAAGGTGTATTTTTGAAACTGGCACCTAAATTCATATCTATCTGAAGTCTTTCGTTCATTAGATAGGCAATTCCACTTCGTAGCAGTAAATCTGAGTAACGGTCGCTTTGTATTCCTTGATGCTCTACAAAAACACTCCATTTCGGGTTTTTAAAGGCATGGGAGATAGAGATAAGATAGCTAAGTTCAGGGAACTCCGTGCCAATTCGGTCGTAGGCCGTATTGGTGATTAGGACCATTCTTGGAGTTAACTTGCTTTGTGTTGCAATCATGGCGCGTGGAGAAATCTGTGCTTCGCCAGGATAAAATGGATTGTCTCCTAATACAAAATTTGCTCCCGCATAAACAGACACTGCTGGTAAAAGATTCTTTAACTGAAATTTGTTGTTTGCTCGCCAACTGTAAAGGTTAGGCTTGTTTCGTTCTGGATTTTTAAATGGATCGTAAACTAAAAATTTAAGTCCAAGTCTGTTCCTTTGAAAATTCGTTCGGGTTTCGCTGATATCAAAATTATTGAATAGGATGTCTTGGTTTTGGAAGGTACCTTCATAATTTAACTCCAAGGTTTCAAAAAGGAGTCCATAACGCAAGGAAATATCGCTTCCCCAAATATCTGATTGTGTATTTAAAAGCCCATGGTCTTGCTGCTCATAAAAAAGACCCATTTCTAGTTGAACTACGTTTTTACCAACAGCATAGGCGCTTACGGAAAGCCCAGGGCGGTTAGAATTTATAACATCAGTATATTGTCCTGTTACGGATAGTGATGCCAGAAAAAGCAGTAACGAAAACCTTCCTATGGTTCTTTTGATGTAAGCGGAAATTCTCATGAATACGACTTTATAATTATTTTAATACTTAACAATCTAGTATTACAACGTGATAATTGTATTTTTGATATATAAGTATTTAATTAAATGGCTTTTTTAAAAACAATTTTATTTATCCTTTTAGGGTATTATCTGCTAAAACTATTAGCAAAACTGTTTGTACCTAAAATCATCAATTACGCAGCAAAGAAAACCGAATCGCATTTCAAACAGGCGTTTGAAGGCTTTGAGCAACAGCGAAGACCACAAGAGGAGCAGGCTGGAGATGTTGTTATGAAAAAAAAATCTACGAAACGCAAGATGGATAGTGAAAAAGTAGGCGAGTATATAGACTTTGAAGAAATAGACTAGTTATCTTTGAGTAACCAACTACCTCCTGGCAAATGAAGAAAGGTTTAAGATTCTTTTTTACCCACTTTTTTGTAACTGTATTTTTTATCCTAGCTGCACTGGCTTATTTTCATCCTGTATTACAGGGAAAAGTGATTTATCAGCATGATATTGCCCAATATACGGGTATGGCGAAGGAGCAAAACGATTTTCGTAAGCAGAACGATGCAGAACCTTATTGGACCAATAGTGCATTTGGCGGAATGCCAACCTACCAGTTAGGTGCCAATTATCCTCATAATTATGTAAAACAATTAGATCGGTTAATACGCACATTACCTAGGCCGGCAGATTATTTATTTCTATATTTTTTAGGATTTTATATACTACTGTGTTGCTTAAAAGTAGATTATAAACTTGCTGTTGTGGGAGCGCTTGCTTTTGGTTTTTCTACTTATTTAATTATTATTCTTGGCGCAGGACACAATGCTAAAGCTCATGCTTTGGGTTACCTGCCCATGGTTTTAGGTGGAATTGTGCTGGTCTTTAGAAAAAAATACCTTTGGGGATTTATACTTACGGCACTCGCAATGGCGCTAGAAATCGTAGCCAACCACTACCAAATGACGTATTATTTTATGCTGTTGGTACTGGTCTTGGGTGTTGTGTATTTAATAGATGCAATCAAAAAGAGGGAATTAAAGCACTATTTCGCTTCTGTAGGATTATTGTTATTGGCAGTAGGTCTTGGTATTGCGGTCAATGCAACAGGATTGTTAGCTACTAAGGAATATGCAGATTGGAGTACAAGAGGCAAAAGTGAACTGACTATAAATCCTGATGGGTCCGTAAAAGAAAACACAGGGGGATTAAGCAAGGAATATATAACCCAATGGAGCTACGGTATTTCAGAATCCTTGAATTTATTCGTGCCCAGATTGTTCGGTGGTGCAAGTCAGGAAAATTTAGGGGAAGATTCCAAATCCTTTAATTACTTAGTAGATAAGGGCTTGCCTAGATCTAGCGCTTTGGATTTTGTTTCAGGTGTACCTCTTTATTGGGGACAACAGCCCATTACCTCGGGTCCAGCCTATATTGGCGCAGTAGTATTCTTTTTGTTTATTCTAGGTCTTTTCTTGGTGCGCGGCAAGCATAAGTGGTGGTTGCTATTTGGGTCGCTGCTGTCATTGGTATTGTCTTGGGGAAAGAACTTTAGTATTCTTACGGATTTTATGATTGACTATTTTCCACTCTACGATAAATTCAGGGCCGTATCATCAATACAGATTATATTAGAATTGTGTGTACCCATACTAGCCATTCTTGCCCTTAAGAAAATAATATCTTCCAAGGTTGATGTCAAGGATAAGCTTGGAGCTTTAAAGATAGCTGCCGGGGTTGTTCTTGGTTTAGGTGCTTTATTGTTTTTATTTAAGGGAATGTTCGATTTTATAGGCCCTGCCGATGACCGCTTGCGAATGACAGGTTTAGAAGAATTACCAGAAATGCTACGCTTGGACAGAAAGGCAGTATATACGAGTGATTTGCTACGTTCTTTAGGTTACGTATTGGTTGCGGCAGTATTACTTTGGTTTTTTATAAAAGAAAAATTAAAGGCTAACTTGGTTATAATAGCCGTTGGGGCCTTAATCGTATTTGACTTGGTAGGTGTAAATCTTAGGTATGTTAATGCCGATAGTTTTGTTTCCAAACGAAAAATGTTACAGCCGTTTCAAGCTACAGCAGCTGATAAAGAGATATTAAATGATGAGGGTATTTTCCGCGTTTTTGACCAAACAGATGGTTTTGATTCCGCAAAAACAGCCTACTTCCATAAGAGCATCACGGGATATCATGCAGCCAAGCCGGCGGGAATGCAAGACTTATTCGATTATCATGTATACAACGGAAATCTATCCGTCTTTAACATGCTCAATGTAAAATACGTGGTACGGCAAGATGAGGAAGGAAATAGCTTTCCGATAGAAAATCCAAATGCGAATGGGAATGCTTGGTTCGTTAAGAAACTAAAACAAGTAAGCTCTGCTGATAAAGAAATACGTGCCTTAGATAGTCTAAATACTGGTAATACGGCAGTAGTGAATTCAAGGGTATTCAAAAATATCAATAGGTTTGATTATCAGGTAGATGCTACGGCTTTTATTTCACTTGTGGACTATGCCCCGAATCATCTCACCTATGAATCACAGAACCCAAATGCCGGAGTAGCTGTATTCTCGGAAATGTATTATGGAAATGGCTGGAATGCTTACATTGATGGTAAACAACTAGATTATTTTAAGGTAAATTATGTGCTACGTGCTTTGAAGATTCCTGAAGGAAATCATACGGTAGAATTTAAGTTTGAGCCAAAGGTAGTGGAGCTAGGTAGCCAGATAAGTTTGGCAAGCACTATGCTATTGGGGCTTATTTTACTAGGAGGTATAGGCTTCTCTTTTTGGAAAGCTAGAAAGGAGGAAACCGACTAATGAAGAAGGTGCTCGTTATCGCATACTACTGGCCACCTGCGGGCGGGCCTGGAGTGCAACGTTGGTTGAAGTTTGTAAAATACCTTAGGGATTTTGATATAGAACCCGTAGTCTATGTGCCCGAAAATCCACAATATCCTATGACAGACGCCACGTTTCTGAGCGAAATTCCAAAGGGTATTACGACATACAAGCAGCCTATTTTTGAGCCGTATCGCTTTGCTAGTTTCCTTTCCAGAAAAAAGACCAAGCGCATTAGCTCAGGAATCATTCAGGCGACAAACCAGTCGCTCACAGAAAAATTACTTTTGTGGATTCGCGGTAACTTCTTTATTCCCGATGCCCGAAAATATTGGGTACGCCCTTCGGTGGAATTCTTGCACGGTATTTTAGATAAAGAAAACATAGATACGATTATTACTACCGGTCCTCCGCACAGCGTACATCTTATTGGTCATTTTTTAAAGCAGCACAATAAAGTACAATGGATTGCCGATTTTAGAGACCCTTGGACCTCTATAGGGTATCATAAGAAATTAAAATTGAACTTCCTTGCTAAAAACAAGCATAAGGAGTTAGAGCAATTGGTATTGACCAGTGCTGATAAGCTCATAGTTACAAGTGAGACGACCAAGAAGGAGTTCCGGCAGATAAGTAACAAGCCTATAAAAGTCATTACTAATGGCTATGATCAGGAAAAGCCCGTACACGTGGAATTGGATAAAAAGTTTACTATTTCCCACATAGGTTCCATGCTAAGCGGCAGAAATCCGGAGAACCTCTGGCAGGTGTTAGCGGAATTAGTACATGAGAACGCCGCTTTTGAAGATGCACTGAGGATACAGTTTATAGGAGTTCTAAGCAAGGATATTCTTGGTCGTTTAAAAGCGTATGGTTTAGAAGGATATTTGGATGTGATAGGTTATGTGCCTCATGAGGAGGCCATCACGTTTCAACAAAGATCGCAAGTCTTGCTTTTAGCTGAAATTGATTCAGCTGAAACTAAGGGCATTATTCCAGGAAAACTGTTCGAATACATGGCTTCGGGGCGACCAATTCTAGGTATTGGTCCTAAAGATTGGGAGGTTGCCACTCTGGTCGCACAGACCAAAACGGGCGCTATATTTGAATATACTTCCCATGCTGATCTTAAAAATGTACTTTTAAACTGGTTTCAGCAATATGAAAGACAAGATTTAAAAGTGTCTTCGGTGCATGTTGAACACTATAGTAGGCGTGAACTCACACGACAATTAGCGGAATACATCTAATGGGTATTGTATTAAAACAGTCTTTAAATAACACCATAGTTACCTACATCGGTTTTGCTATAGGTGCTGTGAATACCTTGTTTTTATATACTAATTTTATGCAGGCAGACCATTACGGTCTGGTGCAAGTTGTTCTATCTGTAGCTGCGGTTTTAATGCCTCTTCTTGCGTTTGGAGTACCTAATGCCTTGGTTAAGTTTTACAGCAGTTTTAGGTCGGATAAGGACCAGGAAGGTTTTCTAACCATGATGCTCCTATTACCTTTACTTTTAATACTACCCGTTGCACTACTTAGTTATTTTTCTAATGAAGCAATTGGAACGTTATTATCCCGCAAGAACCCTATAGTACGTGATTATGTTTGGCATATCTTTTTAGCTGGTATGGCTATGGCCTATTTTGAAGTGTTTTATGCATGGGCGCGGATTCGTATGAAGTCCGTTTTTGGTAATTTTTTAAAAGAGGTTTTCTGTAGGTTGGGTCAGTCCGTTTTATTGGTCTTGTTATATTTTGATTATATAGGGATTGAAGGTTTTATAAATGCCTTGATAGGTTTTTATCTATTGCGGATGCTCATCATGAAGTTATATGCTTATAAACTTAGAATGCCCAAAATGCAGTTTTCCTTTCCTGATAATTGGTGGGATATCGTCAAATATAGTGGGCTTATTATTTTAGGGGGTTCTACCGCTATTGTGTTAATGGAGTTGGATAAGGTCATGCTTAATAATTTTTTGGAATTGAAAAATATCGCCTACTACTCGGTAGCTGGGTTCATTGCTTCTACTATAGCAGTACCATCCAGGGCGATGCACCAGATTACCTATCCGATGACTGCCGAGTATTTGAACAGAAATGATACCGTTTCGCTTAAAAAATTATATCAAAAAAGTTCCTTAACCTTGTTTATCATTGCTGGTCTCTTGTTTTTGCTGATTATTCTAAACCTAGAAGATTTATACCAGCTTTTACCCGAAGAGTATACAGGTGGCTTTATGATTGTATTTTGGATTGGACTTGCCAAGGTATACGATGCGCTTTTGGGGAACAATAATTCCATTCTTTACAATTCAGATTACTATCGCTCCATTCTCTTTTTGGGGGTATTACTGGCTGCATTGGCCATTGGGTTTAATTTGTGGTTGATTCCTGCGTACGGTATCAAAGGTGCTGCAATTGCTAGTTTTTCTGCATTTTTCATTTATAATTCCCTTAAATTATATTACGTAAAATCTAAGTTTTATATTTCTCCATTTACCTCGGAAACCCTTAAAGTACTCGCCTTATTGTTAATCGTTGGCGTACTATTTTACAGCTTTCAATTTGAATTTCATCCGATTGTCAATATACTATTAAAAAGCTTTTTGATTACCCTAATGTATGTAGGCATACTTTACCGATTCAAAATTTCTGAAGATGTATACGGTGTACTTTCCAAGTTCTTAAAGAAATAAGCTGGAAATTATAGCCACCCATATCGCCAAGAAACAGAAGAAACCCCTACGGTTACAGGAATATGGTGTTAGTATTTTTGATCTAATTTCTACAAAATCTGCCTTAAAAAAAGCATTGAAAAAGGAATTGATACTGGTAGATGGTGTTATTGGTAGCACAGCTACTTTTATTAACGGCGGAGAACGCATCGAACTAAAACAAGTCATAGAAAAGAAGATAACAAGACAGGTAAAGTTAGATTTAAAAGTACTATATGAAGACGACCATCTGGCCATTATTCAAAAACCAGCAGGCATAACTGTCAGTGGTAACCGATTTTTTACCGTTGCGAATGCCGTAGCACAAAATCTAAAAAAAAGCACTGTTTTTGATGCGGTCAACCCCAAACCTGTTCATCGATTGGATTATCCTACTACTGGTACACTTCTGGTGGGGAAGACGAGTTCGGCGATTATTCAATTGAATACCTTGTTCGAAACAAAACAGATACAGAAGGTCTATTATGCAGTTACCATAGGTGTTATGAAAAAGAACGGTAGGGTAGTGGCTCCCATAGATAGTAAGGAGTCTATGTCCGACTATGAAGTAGAACAAACGATAAGCTCTGAGCGTTTTGGGTATCTAAACCTGGTAAAACTGCTACCAAAAACTGGAAGAAGGCATCAGCTACGAAAACATTTAGCTTCTATAGGGAATCCAATCCTAGGCGACGCAGACTATGGAAAGAAAGGTTTAGTATTAAAAAGAAAGGGTCTATACTTGCATGCCCATTCTCTCCAATTTATACATCCTATTATAAAAACTAATGTGTATGTGCAGAGCGAGTTACCCAAAAAATTTCTAAAGTTGTTCCCTACCGTTTAGTACTCTGATATTTCAGTATTGGTTTTACCGATAATTTAATGGAAACAATAAAGAAGCTTGGGCAAGTGGAATCCTAATATTTGTCTAAAATCTATAGCCTTTCCAAAGGAGAGGACTAGGGAGCCGACAAAAAAAGCCCCGTAATGGATAAATCCATTACGGGGCTAAACAACTAACCAACCTAAAAACTACCTTTGATTTCCTGAACATGTTTCAGGGTCTATTTATTACTGTCTTCTGCTATTACTACTTTTTCTTGTTGTAGCAGACCTTGAGGAACTTCTAGCAGGAGCTTTCTTTACCGATCTTGAACTGGTACTTCTACTCACAGTACTTCTAGCTCTTGTCGGAGCTTTGCTCACTGTTCTAGTAGTAGCACTTCTTTGGGTTCTAGCTTGACTGCTTCGCGTGTTCGTGTTTCTTGCTGCCGGCTTTTTATACGTAGTGCTAGTTCTGGAAACCGTTTTACTTCTTGGGGTTTTTGTAACCTCTCTTTTGGTTACAGTTCTCCCTTGATTGCCTCTTACTGCATTATTATTCCCACGCTTAACGGTTGTCGAACTTCGTGTTGCAGATGTGGTTCTGTTTGCCACCCCACTGTTTCTATTCGTACGACTCGTATTATTAGACGCTATGGTTCTATTATTACGCAATCCGTTAGTACGTTTTGCTACCGTATTATTACTTCTATTTCCGTTGCTTCTTTTCGCAACGTTTCTATTGGCTCTTTGTGCATTGTTCCTAACAGCTACGCGTCTGTCATTTCTGTACACTGTAGCTCTTTCACGTCTTACGTTATTGTATCTATGTTCCCTACCAATTTGGGCATATGCTCTTCTAAAGTTGTTTCTGTAAGGCCTGTGCCATGTATATCTAACTGGGCTATAAAACCTTCTGTAAGGCGTATGCCATACATTAAAGAAACCTATCGTCGGTCTGGCGAACCAGCTGTGAAATGGACGGTAGATATAACGTCTGTTATGTATATTGATAAAACCATTATAGTGACTAAAAGCACCTTGGTTATAAAAGATATTCATGCCACCAATCCTATTTACAAAACCGTTGTTAAAGTTCAGATTAACAGCACCTATCTGGTTTACACGACCGTAAAAGTCATAGAAGATAGGAACGTTTTCTACTTGGATTACTGCTCCGAAATCATCGAACTGTACAAAAGGGTTATAATCGAATCCTGAATTGAAGGTTACACCTACGTTTCCTATTTGGGCGCCAGCACCTATATTTAATCTGTTATCTACATAAAAATCAAATTCACCATCAGGGTATACTGAGAAGGTTACTCCATTTTCAACAAAGATGAATGAGTTTACAGCGTTAAGGTTGACGTTAGCAACCTTATTTTCAGCTGTTGCGGCTTTGGCCATTGCTGTTCCAAAAAGTACCGTTGCGATAATAAGTACGAACTTTTTCATAATATAAGGTTTAAAGACCTGCCTCTTGGCAGGTGTATTCTGGAAGTAACTATTTACTTTCCGATTAGCTTATTGCAAACGGCGTGCCAAAAAATAGAATAGTTATTTATAATACTGATAATCAAAGAATTAAAATAAATAAATTATGTATTTTCGTGTAGGTCCCTAATGTTTTTGCTAGAATAGCATACCTGATTTGTATTATTCAACGGGATATTCGTCGCCTTCTCCCCATTCCGACCAAGAGCCATCATAAAGGGAAAGCTCATTCTCTAGCACCAAATTGGCTGCAAAAAGAAGAATACATGCAGTTATACCCGAACCGCAAGAAAATAGTAGTGGATAATCACCTACAAATGCATCCTTAAAAGCAGTTTTTAGTTCTTGTTGAGGGCGGAATTTACCGCCTTTTAAGAGTTTTGTAAAGGGTAGATTTATGGACTTTGGGATATGTCCTCTTTTTAGATGTGTTCTCGGTTCTGGAACTTTACCCAAAAATCGATCTTCACTTCTAGCATCGATAACAAGATATTTTCCTGAACGGATATTATCAAGTATTGAGGAAGCATTTTTTAAACACTTTGGGTCAAAATTGGATTTAAAATTACCTAAGGGATAGTTTTGTGCGTATGCTAAAGAGCAACTTCCGCCATGTTTCATCCATTCTAGAAGTCCGCCGTCCAAAACGGCTATCGCAGCATGCCCCATGGTTTTGAAGAGAAACCAAGCCCTAGGACTGGAGTAGATTCCCTTTGTATCATAAATAATAATAATGGAAGTTTCATTGATGCCTAAATTTCTACAGGCTACTTCAAATTGTTTAGGAGAAGGCATGGTGTTGGGTAAATTGGCTTCCACATCTGAAAATATATTTTTCAAATCCATAAACCGAGCACCGGTAATATTCGTTTGCTTAGCGGTTTTAGAGTTCTCGGTCACCACAGGAATGCTAGCATCTAAAACCACCATATTTGGGTTATTGATGTTCTCTTTTAACCAGGAAACCGATACCAACTGTTTTTCCATTATAATTTTTCCTTCAAATACTTCGCAGTAAAAGATGTTGTACTCTTCGCAACTTCTTCTGGTGTTCCTTCTGCGAGAAGCTGGCCTCCGTTTTCACCTCCGCCGGGGCCAAGGTCAATAATGTAATCTGCGCATTTTATCAGTTCTACGTTGTGCTCAATGACTACGATGCTATGTCCTTTTTTAATGAGTGCATTGAACGACTTTAATAGTTTTTGAATATCGTGAAAATGGAGTCCGGTGGTCGGCTCATCAAAAATGAATAGCGCTTTGTCCTTTGTTGTTCCTTTTACCAGGAACGATGCAAGTTTAATACGTTGCGCTTCGCCACCGGAAAGGGTAGAGGAGGACTGCCCCAAGGTTACGTAGCCTAAACCGACGTCTTGTAAAGGTTTTAATTTGGATACGATTTTTGTTTGCAGCCCAGTTTCGAAAAAAGCAATGGCATCATCTATGGTCATGGTAAGGATGTCATCTATGTTGGCGTTGTTGAAGGTTACTTCTAAGACATCTTTTTTAAAACGCTTACCGCCACAGGTATCGCATTCCAAATGCACATCTGCCATGAACTGCATTTCTACTGTAATTTCACCTTCGCCTTTGCATTTTTCGCAACGACCTCCATCTACGTTAAAAGAAAAATGTTTGGCTTGGTAGTTTCTAATTTTACTTAGTTTCTGGTTGGCGTATAGGTTACGGATATCGTCATAGGCCTTTATATAGGTTACAGGATTAGAGCGCGAAGACCGTCCAATGGGATTTTGATCTACGAATTCTACATGCTTAATATGTTGATACTTCCCAGAGACCGAGCTAAACTGTCCGGCTTTTTCACCATAGCCGCCCACTTCTTTCAATATAATAGGATATAAAAGCTTTTTGACCAAGGTACTTTTACCACTTCCGGAAACCCCTGTAACCACGGTAAGCATATCCAAAGTAAAAGTTACATTTATATTCCTTAGATTATTTTCCCTACATCCTATAATCTGAATGTGGTTCTTGGAAGTACGCCGTTCTTTAGGAACTTTAATTTCCATAGTGCCGTTTAGGTAGCTTGCGGTAAGTGAGCTAGAGAGTAATATATCGCTCAATGTACCCTGTGCAACTACTTCGCCTCCGTGGGTACCTGCTTCAGGACCAATATCAATTACCTCGTCCGCCGCTTTCATAATATCCTCATCGTGTTCAACCACAATAACGGTATTCCCCAGATTCCGAAGTGAAATCAACACATCTATTAAATTTTCAGTATCCTTAGGATGGAGGCCAATACTGGGTTCGTCCAATATATACATGGAGCCTACCAAGCTACTGCCCAAAGAGGTCGCTAGGTTAATGCGCTGACTCTCCCCACCGGATAGCGTGTTGGATTTCCGATTCAAGGTTAGGTAATTAAGCCCTACGTTATCTAGGAATCCCAAACGGGTATTTATTTCCGTTAATAACCTCGACGCAATAATAGCATCGTTTTTACCCAACTCCAACTGTCCGAAATAGGCAATCAATTTTTCTATCGACACACCCACCAGTTCTGATATGGACTTATCGCCCACTTTTACATAGTCAGTTTCTGATCGTAATCGTTTTCCATTGCAGGTATTACATTTTGTTTTACCTCTGTATCTCGATAACATCACCCTATTTTGAATCTTATAGCTCTTTTCCTCTAGGGTAGCAAAGAATTTATGCAGTCCTATAAAATGTGCATTACCATCCCAAACTAGTTGTTGTTGTTTCTCGGTAAGTTCAAACCATGGCTTATGTATGGGAAAATCGAATTTATATGCCGAATTAACTAATTGGTCCCTGTACCAGCCCATACTATCGCCACGCCAAGGAAAAACAGCGTTTTCATAAATGGATAAGGCCGTATTAGGAACCACTAAATCTTCGTCTATACCAATAACATCGCCGTAACCTTCACATTTGGGACAGGCCCCATAAGGATTGTTGAAACTGAATAAGTGTACGTTAGGTTCTAAGAAAAGCATACCATCGAGCTCAAAAGTATTGCTGAATAGGGTTTGCTCTGCATCTACCAGGGTTTCAATAATACATTTTCCTTTTCCTTCAAAAAAAGCAGTATCTATGGCATTAGCAAGTCTATTGTAAAAATCTTCATCATCTTTTGTAATGATTCGATCTATAACCAAATAAAACTCCTTTCCGATAGTGTCGGGAGCCTGATCTATTCTTATTACGGTGCCGTCATATTTAATACGCGCATACCCTTGTTTAGAAAATAACTCCAAAGACTTCTTTGTATCACGATCCTCACGGATAGTAATTGGCGCCAAGAGCAACAATTTGGTATTATCAGCAAAAGTCTTTACATGCTCTATAACATCAGTAACCGTATCTTTCTTTACTTGCTTCCCAGAAATAGGAGAAAATGTTTTTCCGATACGCGCATACAACAGCTTAATGTAGTCATAGATTTCTGTCGTAGTCCCTACGGTAGATCGTGGATTGGTAGAATTTACTTTTTGCTCAATGGCAATAGCGGGAGCTATACCTTTTATATAGTCTACTTTGGGTTTGTCTAATTTTCCCAAAAACTGCCGAGCATAAGAAGAAAGGCTTTCTACATACCGTCGCTGCCCTTCTGCATAAAGCGTGTCAAAGGCCAAGCTAGATTTTCCGGATCCAGAAAGACCCGTAATTACGACAAGCTTGTTTCTTGGGATAACAACATCGATATCCTTAAGATTGTGCAGTTTGGCACCTTTTATAATAATATTTTCCTTGGGGTTTACTTCTGCTATATTGGGCATACATTTAGATAAGAGTACAAAGATACAATATGCGCTATTTATTAGGTACCCATTACATATCGATGTTGCAGTTCATCGAATATTTTCACATAATTTTTAGAGTATCTATTTTTTACTATCTTTGTTATTCACTAAAAATTTGATTCGCCTATAGCGCACCTTTACTTTGTAACGTTAGAATTTAACCTAAAACAACCCTTTCTACTAAGAATTGGGGTTTGTTTAACCCGCAAAAGTAAAGCTATGCAAGTGCAAATCGAAGATTCCCAACTAGTCAGTCATTATATACAAGGAGATGAAAGAGCTATGGCAGTTCTTATCAACCGTCATAATTCCCGTCTTACCGGATTTATATATTCCAAGGTAAGTGATAGGGAGTTAACAGAGGATATTTTTCAGGATACCTTTATAAAGGTAATCCGTACCTTAAAACGAGGAGCTTATAACGAAGAAGGAAAATTTCTACCTTGGGTTATGCGCATAGCCCACAACCTTATCATAGATCACTTTAGGAAGAATAACAGAATGCCTATGTTTAATGCGACCGAAAGTTATAATATTTTTGCTATGATGAACGATGATTGCTTAAATGCCGAAAAGCAATTAATCAAAGATCAAATTGATTCCGATTTGTTTAATCTAATAAAAGAGCTTCCGGAAGATCAACAAGAGGTTCTTCATATGAGGTTATATAAGGATATGAGCTTTAAGGAAATCTCTGATAATACTGGAGTGAGTATTAATACGGCACTGGGTAGAATGCGATACGCGTTAATCAACTTAAGAAAGCTAGTTGAAGCCAATAGTATTGTTTTAACGAATTAATTTACCACAGGTCGAGAGGATCTACTATATTTATTTTTGCGCCGTTCTACTATTGAACCAAAACGAAAAGTATTATGGAGAAAATTTACACTAAGAAAAAAGACAAGTGCACTTTGGTAACCGCTAAGCCGGAAACAGTTGAGTTTTTATTGGCTTTTTCCAAATCCTTAAAAATAACTGAGGCAAAAGGAATAAAGTTCGAAAGCAACTTAAACTAAAAGCACTTCCCTACATATAAAATAGCCCCAAGGAACATATCCTTGGGGCTTTCTTTTTTTTGGTACTGATTGTAAGTGATCCTAATGATGGGATTAATTACATTAGTGACAAGGCCTGTCTTAGCTTTCCCACACAACTATATATATATCTGTTTATTGCATAAAAATTAAATATTCGTTGTTTCACATCATAAAATGCGGGTTTGACAACATACTTTTTTACACAGGGTAGCTTTTCTCTAGTTTTATCCCAGATTAAATAACTAACGAAAAAATACTAACAGATTCCCAAATCGTTAAACCTAAAAGAAAGTAACTCGTATGGAACTAAAAATTGATGATTCAGAATTAGTAAGAGATTATATCAGTGGTGATGAAAAAGCACTTTCTGTATTGATTAACAGACACAACCAAAGAATTACCAGCTTTATCTATTCTAAGGTATTGGACAGGGATATTACCGAAGATATCTTTCAGGATACGTTTATTAAGGTAATTAAAACGCTTAAAAAAGGTCGTTACAGTGAAGAAGGTAAATTTCTACCTTGGGTTATGCGAATCTCACATAATTTAATTATTGACCATTTTAGAAAGAACAAGAGAATGCCCATGTTCGAAGGTAATGATGACTTTAATATATTCTCCGTTATTGGCGATGACAAGTTAAATGCTGAAAAACAACTGATCAAAGACCAAATTGATACTGACTTACGTGGTTTGATTGAAGAGCTTCCAGATGACCAAAGAGAAGTCTTGTTAATGCGTATTTATAAAGACATGAGTTTTAAGGAAATATCTGAAAATACTGGAGTTAGTATAAATACGGCCCTAGGTAGAATGCGATATGCATTAATTAATATAAGAAAAATAATAGAAAAAAATAATATTGTCCTTACCAATTAAATTGGGTAAATATTAGCCAAAACAATATTTCTTTTCTTGTTGCGTTATTTCAGTGTAACAATACTAGAAATATGGAAAAAATTTACTCTAATTACCAAGAACAAACTGGTTTTGATAAGGTGTGTCCTAAAACCATCAATTTTTTACTGAGCTTTTCTCAGGCTCTTTATGAAATCGAATATAAAAATTTAAGATTCGAGACTTTCTTAAACTAGTAAAAAGACCCGCTATTTGCGGGTCTTTTTATTTTTAAAATACGCATCCAACACTTTTTTTCTTCCAATAGTTTTGGTAATGGTGTCCTTTTCTAGATCCCAGCCCCTTGCTGGGGAATATTCTCTACCGTACCAAATAATCTGTAAGTGTAAATCGTTCCATATTTCTTTAGGAAATAATCGCTTTGCATCCTTTTCGGTTTGTACCACGTTTTTACCGTTGGTAAATCCCCAGCGGTACATAAGTCTGTGGATATGTGTATCTACAGGGAAAGCGGGTATTCCAAACGCCTGTGAAACCACCACACTTGCGGTTTTATGACCAACCGCAGGAAATTCTTCCAATAAAGCTAATTCTTTAGGAACAATACCATTATATCTTTCTACCAGCATTTTTGATAGTCCGTAAATACCTTTCGATTTCATCGGGGATAGACCAACAGGTCGGATAATATCCCGAATTTCCTCTACCGAAAGTTTCACCATATCGTAAGGATTGTCTGCTTTAGCGAATAGCAAAGGCGTAATTTTATTTACGCGCACATCAGTACTTTGCGCGGATAAAAGTACTGCAATAAGCAAGGTATAGGGGTCTTTGTGATCTAGTGGAATCGGAATCTCTGGATATAGCTCCTGTAAGGTAGAAATTGTAAAGGCTACTTTTTCGGCTTTCGTCATTTATTGTTTAGTTTTACAGAATAAAGATTAAACGTAATATTATATAAATATACTATGAACACATTAAACGTTGGGGATATTGTTCCTTCATTTTCTGCACCTGATCAAGATGGCAATACTATAAATTTATCCGATTATTCTGGGAAGAATTTAATTGTTTTTTTCTATCCTCGTGCTAATACGCCAGGGTGTACTGCAGAAGCCTGTAACTTAAGGGATAATTACAAAGCGCTTCAGGATGCCGGATACGAGTTGCTTGGTGTAAGTGAGGATTCACAAAAAAAGCAATCGAATTTTAAGAATAAGTATGAATTTCCGTTTCCTTTATTGGCAGATGAAGACCATGCGGTAATCAACGCTTTTGGTGTTTGGGGTCCTAAGAAATTTATGGGTAGGGAGTTTGACGGTATTCACAGGAAAACTTTCGTGATTAATGGGGAAGGCAAGGTTTCCAAAGTGATAGATAAGGTAAAAACCAAAGAGCACGCAGCACAGTTGCTGGAATCTTAAAATATAAAAGCCCCTTTACTAAATGGGCTTTATAGTATAATTAAACTATCTGTTTATTTTTCTAACAGTACTTTTTTGGTAAAGAGCTTTTTCTCCTTTATGATTTCTGCGATTCCCTCAGGTAACATTTCTTCCCAGCCTTCTTCACCGTTTATAATTCTCTTAAGAACTTCACGGGAAAAAATATGCATAATTTCAGGGTCGTAATCTATAATGTCCATCACCTTCCCATTATATTTAAAGAACTTGTAAAGTTCTTTCATTCTTGGATGAACCTTCACATTATTACTCGTCATAACCTGTCCCGTGTCTGTATTTTTCATCGGGTATAGATACACTTGTAAATCCTTAAAGAATAGTTTTCCAAAGGCTTCCAAAATGCCACCGCTTAGATGACGGTAGTATTTTTCATCGAATATATCTACCAAGTTGTTCACACCCATAGTGAGTCCAATTCTATTCTTGGTAAAATTATTAAAATACTCTACTAACTTATAGTACTCTTGGAATTTTGAAATCATTACGGTATGGCCTAAGGAGCAAAGTAGCTCTGCACGGTCCATAAAATCCTGTTCATCTATCTCGCCAGATGCTTTTAGATTTGATAGGGTTATTTCAAAAATTACGATAGTGTTATCCTGATCCACTCCTGGATCTCTGATAAATATATCATATGATTTTTGAAACATGTCCATGTTGACCTTGGTTACGGGCCTAAAACTTCCACGTAATGCTAAAATATTTTTTTTGTAAAGAATTGCCGCTGGTAATAAGTTATTGCCATCAGGACCGAACATAACGGCATCCGTCATATTGTTTCTAATCAACTGCAAACTCATTAGCCTGTTATCTACATCTTTAAAGTTAGGTCCAGAGAAATTGATCATATCTACCTCCAAAGTATCTTTATCAATATGGTCGTAGAGATATTTTAGTATTTTTCTAGGTTTGTGATGCTTGTAAAAAGCACCGTATATTAAGTTTACACCTAATATACCTAAGGTTTCTTGCTGTAATCTAGCTTCGTTCTGTTTAAACCGAATGTGTAGTATAATTTCGTCAAATTCTTTTTGGTTGGGGTCTAATTGATACCGTATCCCAATCCATCCATGTCCCTTATACCGCTTAGAAAAATCAATAGTAGCTACCGTATTAGAATAGGAGAAAAACAACCTATCTGGATGCTTTTCCCTACTAATGCGTTCCTCCATAAGTTCCATCTCATAAGCTAGCATTGTTTTTAAACGCGCTTGAGTGACGTATCTACCATCTTTCTCTGTACCATAAATAGCGTCGCTAAAATCCTTATCATAAGCACTCATTGCTTTTGCAATAGTGCCAGAGGCTCCTCCAGAACGGAAAAAATGACGTGCAGTTTCTTGCCCTGCTCCTATTTCTGCAAAAGTTCCGTAGATATCCGGATTGAGATTTATCCGTAACGTTTTAGCCTTTATAGATGGAATATTCTCGAAGGCGGATTCTCTTTTAACAACTGATGACATGTGGTTTGTTTTGCTTTAACAAAGTTATAAAGATCATACTATCTAACGGTTAAACCGTTCAAAAATTTGAAATTAGTTTTGCACAACCCTTTTTTGTGATATTTAAAACATTTAGCTTTTTTGAAAGAAGGGTAAATGCTTCTGCTTTTTGAGTTGTAAGTTGTACGAATAAAGCCCTAAATTTGTAATTGAACTATGGCTTTAAAAATTACATTTTTAGGAACAGGGACTTCTCAAGGGGTACCAGTAATAGGGAGTAAACATCCTGTTTGTTTAAGTGATGATCCTAAGGATAAAAGGCTAAGGGTCTCCGTTCTTGTCTCTTGGGACGATTGTAATTTTGTAATAGATTGTGGTCCGGATTTTAGACAGCAAATGCTTACCAACAAGGTAGTTACCTTGGAAGCTATTTTATTTACCCACGAACATTCAGATCACACTGCTGGTATAGATGATATACGACCGTTTTTCTTCAAGCAGGGCGACATTCCTGTCTACGCTCACAAAAAGGTGGTAAAAGCCTTAAAAAAGAGGTTTAGTTATATTTTTGACGAAAAAGATAGGTATCCAGGAGCACCAGCTGTAGAAATCAATTATGTAAAAAAGGGTGTTGATTTTACCCTTGGTGGCAAAACGATAATCCCAATACAAGCATTACACAACAGACTAAAGGTTTTTGGTTATCGCATAGATGACTTCACCTACTTAACCGATGTGAAATCTATATCAGATAAGGAGTTGGAAAAAATAATGGGCACGAAAATTTTGGTGGTCAATGCCTTGCGTAAAGAGCCGCACCATTCTCATTTTAACCTAGCGGAGGCGTTGGCCTTTGTAGCCAAAATAAAACCTGAGAAAGCATATTTCACTCATATTAGTCACGTAATGGGCTTCCATGCCGAAGTGGAAAAAAGCCTTCCTGAAAACGTGCACTTGGCCTATGATAATCTTACGGTTGAAATTTGATATATGAATCCGATTTTTATCGCCAGTAATGATAGTAAAATACGGTAAACATTAAAAAAGCACTAACAACTTTGAATTTTATAGCATATGAAAAACCAAATTTTTCTTTATCTGTTTCTTTTTACCGCATTGGTATGTATGTATCTTTTTGTAAGTAGTGGTAATATGGCGAAGGCCAATATGGCATCTATTGTTAAATTGAAGAAAGAAGTAAGTACATTGGAAGGTTCTTTGCAGCAATCTGAGTTAAATCTTTTGGAAATGCAGTATTTTTCCTTAGAAAACAATGACGATGCGCTCGCATATTACGAGCATTTGAATCTAGAAAATCCCACACGTTATATATCCGATAAATTGTTGGAGACAAATGAAAACAAGGGAGATAATCCACTTATCCCTTATGAAGGGATGGAGAATGACTTTAAGATTAATAAAATTAAAATCTTAAACCATAAATGGATATTAGCCGATTTTTCCGACGGAAAGTACTGGGGCGAACTCCTTATCGCATATGAACTCAAGGATGATATGGGTGTAGATTTTACGCTAATGAATCATTTACTGTATACTAGGAGCAATTAGATTTTATCTTCCAACCATTTCTTTAAGGAGTAGAAATTTTGTGGTGCAACACCATGGCCTACTGGAAATTCCTCGAACACATGATTAATTTTTAGTTTTTTAAGAAGTTCCGGAGCTCTTTGTGCCCATTCTAAGGGAATCACTTGGTCTATTTGCCCGTGGGAAGCATAGATACTAAGCTTGTCATAGTTTCCTTTGTCATAATCCGCTACCAAAATGCTTTCATTTATATATCCGCTAAGGGCAATAACATTCCTAATTTTCTCAGGGTAGGAGAGGGCAACTGCGTAACTTAATATGGTGCCTTGGCTAAAACCCAGCAAGGTAATAGCATCGGTATCCAAATGATAAGTGGTACAGGCTTCATCTATAAAATGAACAATTTTATCTCTAGATTCCTTTGCCTGCTCGTCATCGCTCCATTTTCCTTTTTCGGCATCAAAATTAATCGCGTACCAAGCGTAGCCATAAGGCTGTAAGGTATAAGGTGCCCGAACGGAAATAATACAAAGTTCCTTAGGCAATTCGGCAGCGAAGGAAAAGAGGTCGTCCTCATTACTTCCATAACCATGTAGCATAAACAGCACAGGTGCTTTTTTGTCCGTTAGCGAAGAAGGTCTAATAATATGTTGTAATGAAAGGGGAGCTGTAGTCATGAATCTAAGGAATAAAAGTGAACCATTTTTGAAAATAAGGACCTAAAACAGGTACAGACTGTTCTTTGTTGCTTAGGGCTCCCATAAAACCGTAGAACCAGAGTACAAGGTAAAAAATATAAAGGCCATAAAAAGCATAGACATTACCCCATTGGTTATTTAAAAGACCACATCCAATAAATATTACATGTAAGCCAAAAGCCTGTCTAGTATGGAATCGGGCAAACCTATGTTTAGGTTCTGCATTCATACTAAGTGCTATCAAAGAACCTAAAATGGTAAGATAGGCAACAATTGCAATGGTTTTTCCAGGTACCGTTTTATTTTTTTCCATTCATTAATCGTTTATTACGAGTTGGTTATTGGCTATAGTACCTATTATTTTTCCCTTAAGCGTTTTACCTAAAAACATGCTGTTTTTTGAGGAGCTCAATATAGTTGACGTTGAGAATTGATATGCAGTATCTGGTTCAAAAAGGGTTAATGATGCGGTTTCACCTTCTTTAAGCTCCGGTGTCTCCAAACCAAAAGTTTCCCTTCCCTTAGTTAATAGTTTAATGACTGTTTCTAGGTCAATTACGGTAAGTAATGCCCCAAAAGCACTTTCGAGTCCAATGGTGCCATAATCGGCATTATCGAATTCCACTTGTTTTAATTCTATGTTCAATGGCGTATGATCCGAGGTTACAAAATCTATGGTGCCGTTTCTAACACCTTTGATTAATTCATTACTGTCATCTGCGGTTCTTAGCGGAGGAAGTGTTTTAAAATTGGTGTCAAACTCTCGCAGGGTGGTATCGTTAAAGATTAAATTATGAATAGCAACGCTGCAGGTAATATTCAGACCTTTCTTTTTTGCAGCTGCAATAAGGTGCACCGAATTTTTAGTACTAATAGTGGGTATATGTAATTTACCTCCGGTATATTCTAAAATAAAAAGGTCGCGAGCTACTTGAAGTTCTTCTGCAAGTGCAGGAATTCCCTTTAACCCCAATTGGGTGCTTTCCTCCCCTTCGTTAACCACTCCCTTACCTGCAATTTTGGCATCTAAAGGAAACGAGCAAACGGTTGTATTAAAACCTTGAGCATATTGCAAGGCTATTTTTAAAAGATTTGGATTGGAAATCGCATGTTTATAATCATAAAACCCAACTGCACCCGAATTTTTCATATCGTACAGTTCCGCCAAGGATTCGCCTTCTCCTTTAACTGTGAGGTTGCCCAAGGGATGTAATCCTGTAAGATGATCTTTGGCAGCGTTCTTTAAAAATACAATATCGGAACTGCTGTCGGGCACGGGATGGCTACTTGGGTTTAATACCACATCTGTGAATCCACTTTTTGCAGCACATTGGAGTCCGTTAGTAATTGTTTCTCGTTCCTCATACCCCGGTTCGCCAAAGCTAACACCCGTATCAAACCAACCTATGCTAACATGCACGTTTTTATGTGCAATTACCTTGGTTTTTGAAGGTGGTGCAATGGTAACGGCAATTTTTTCTATTATCCCGTTGTTGATTAGGATATCCCTCTTTTTTAAATGTAGCTCGGTGTTGTTCGAGTCTATTATTTTGGCGGATTTTAAGAGTATTTTCATTTACCTTGTACGTTATTTACGAACTATGTTATTTCAATAATCTTTGGAGTACGGTTTCTAAGAAAACAAATAGCAATGCTAAAATAGCGAACCATTTCCAAAATTCGCTTATACTGTTTGTCTTTTGGGCTTCCTCAAAAAAGCTCGGAACGGTTTCATAGACACGATTCGCCGGTATGTTTTCTAGGCTTAAGTAGGACAATATGCTCTCGGCTCTATTGTAATTGAAGCTTATGTTTTTCAATAGTGCACCATTGTTAACTATTTTGAATGTACCGTCTGTGGTAGGATTCTCCATAAAGGTTAGGGCTACCTTTTTTGGCAGTAATCGTTGCTGCGGAATAAACACTTCCGTGCCTTTAACCAGCGTAAGAATGTTGTCCTTAGATAGGGATATAGGAATCTCAACGGTAGTGGGCTCCCCCAAGGTGTTATACAGCTGTGGTAACTTTAAACTGTTTACGCCCATATTATAAAATGTGGGTACTATTAAAGGGGAGTTCTTAAAGTTTGAATTATCCTGTGCTAAACTGGCAGTAAAAAAATAGGCATTATCTATGCCTATCAAAAATGGTACGTTGTTCTGTAATCCCAATACCGTGGGGTATGTTGTGCCGATTGAGAAGTAACTATTTACTTTTGGATATTGAAAATCAGTTACTCTTTTTTCAAAGACATTTTTGTATATCGGGTGGTCGAATTTTACATTAGAAACCGCAATTTCCTGATTTATTTTAGCGGTGTACTGTGTGTTAAAATAGGCTGTGGTAAGCTGGTTGTAGCTTACAATATCAATATCTGTAGCTGGGATTAGGATGATATTACCTCCGTTTTCGGTATAGGATTTTATCGCCGTGGTGAGGCCCGTCGGAATCGTTTCCAATTCGTTGAGTACAATAAGGTTATAGTTTTCTATGGTGGCGTAGTTAAGCTGTGCTAAACTACTCGTTGAAAACGAAAACTCCGGATTCGTAAATATTTTGGAGAGATAGCTTACATCCGAAGCACCAATGGCAAGCACTTTCAGTTTTTCAGGCGTATTTATATTAAAGTAGAATTGGTTATCGTATGAGAGACCGTTATCTGACAGTACCACCTTGCCTATAATAGATGTGTTTGAGTCGACAGAAAAACGAACCGATGCCTTTTGGTTTTGGTTAAATTTAGCAGCTGTCTTTGCAATTAGTTTATCCCCATTATATAAGGATATAGCGGTGGATTCCAAGGGGTAACTGGAAGAAAGCTCAGCGGTAAGTTCTGAATTATCGGTATCCATTTTACTTAGATAAATAGAATCTATAGCGATATTGGTTCGGGACAGTAAAGGCTGTTGTACATAGTGAATGTTTGCTTCTAAAAGACTATCGGTTGGAATTGGCCCCATACGGGTTTGAAAATCGGAAATTAGGATGGTATTCTTACTGGTGCCAGCTTCGTTTTTAAAATATGTTTCTGCTGCCAGAAGAATTTCCCTAATAGTTAATTGGTTAGTGCTAATAGGTAGTTGAAGTAGTTCGTTCTTTATATCGGGTATCGCCACATTAGCAAACACCTTGTCGTTGGTAAATAAAGTAAAGCGTTCCTCTTTAGGTACGTTTTTAATAAAATCCTGTACCATACTTTGCAGGAGTGTACCGCTTTGGGTCTTGGCTTGCATGCTAAAGGAATTGTCCAGATAAAACACATTTTCCTTTTCTTGGAGTGCAATCGCATCTGCTTTAAAAGGCTGAGCAAAAGCTATTACTAGCGCTGTTATAAGACCTAATCTTGTAAAGAGGAGCAACCATTTTTTTATAGAACTGCTCTTTCTGGATTCCGAAACTACTTTTTTAAGTAGTTTTACGTTGGTAAACGGGGTTTTCTTAAACCTTCTAAGCTGAAAAAGATGAATAATAATAGGAATGGCTAGAAGTAGTAGTGCCCAAAGAAGTTCTGGATATTTAAACTGCATTCCTGTTTTTGATTACGCAAATATACTTATTTTGAAGGTACCAGCTTTCGCCTTGTTTAGTTAATATTTTGCTATTTATAAAATAAAGGGAGCGCAGTTCCTTAGCAGAAAAAAAAGTAATCAATCATAGCTACTTTCCCCAGCTTGACCAAGTAGTTGCGTATTTCTTGTTGTTCATTTTCATTAGCCACGGTAATGATGCTTTGAAAATTGTTTAGGTTTTCCAACTCTTGATACGGTTGCATGATAGTCCCGTAAATTTCTTTGCCTATTTTATTGTGGTTATCACAGACCCAAGTAAAAATTATATTTTCCTTTTGAAGCATTTGTGCGATTTGCTTTCCTTTTTTACCCGCTCCCCAGAGGGTCAATGGCCTTTCCTTTTCCCGATTGAGTTTTAAAAAGTAGTGTAGTTTAATGTCCAAAAAATAGTTTTGGGCATAATGTGCGCTAGTGCGGGAGGTGCGGGAATCGTAATCTCGCCATAAAAGCAGCACCTCCTTACAGGGAATAATTTTTAAACCTGATGCATAGAACCTAAAAGTAAGGTCATAATCTTCTGGATAACGGTTGGATTCAAAAGCACCACAGGCATCAAAATCGGTCTTATGAATCATCCAACAAGGGGAGGGGACCACACATTCTTTGTATATCTCGGAGAAATTACTGCCTTTGGCTGTTAAATCATTTAGCCAATTAGCATAGCGTTCATACCCATTATTTATGCCATGCTCAGAAAAGTAGGTAACCTGGCCAACGGATAAAAAGCCCGTTTCAAAATGAGTCAAATCCTTGGTCATCTGTGTAATTCGTGTAGGAGTCATCACATCATCTGAATCCATTCTGGTGATGAGGCTACCCCTACTTTTAGAATAAGCCGTTCTTAAAGCCTGTATAATTCCGTTTCCTTGGTTGGAATAGGTTTTTATTCGTGTATCCCTTTGGGCGTAAAGTGCAACAATCTCGTAGCTATCGTCAGTTGAATTGTCGTCTATGGCTAAAACTTCCCAGTCGGTATACGTTTGATTCATAATGGAATCCAAACATTCCTTTAGGTATGCCGATGTGTTTTTATAGGGAATAAGAATGCTGACTAAAGGCTGACTCATTATAAACGCGATGAATATTAAAAAGCAAACTACTATGGATTGTATAAGTATCCAATCTTTAGTGGTGTTTATTTAATTGAATTGATAGTTAGTAATTTTGAAATCTTTTTTTTACACCATTAAACAAAAATGGTTTGGACTGAGTTAATATCCGGAACCTTTAAGTTATCTGGTATTGGGCAACAACTGAAAACATCTAAGTCTTTTAGTATCGATTGTAATTTACATTTAGTTATAATTTAGTTTACATGGAATATGAATTTATATCGACGACTAGGTACGGTCGCACTTCTTTAACCAAAACTATTGAATTAATTAAATTAAATTAATGAAAAGGTTTTAATAGGTAGAAAAAGCGTTCTATATTTGCATCCGCAATCAGGGAATATCTGATGAGACACTTGGAGAAATGGCAGAGTGGTCGAATGCACTAGTCTTGAAAACTAGCGAGGGTCACACCTCCGGGGGTTCGAATCCCTCTTTCTCCGCAGAAAGTCCTTCACAAGGCAACAAAAAACCTGTAAATCTTTGATTTACAGGTTTTTTTATTTTATACAAAATCATAGAACACCATTTAATACCAATTGAAAGGGGACAAATTCGGTGTCACTTCAGAGTTAAAATTAACTGACATCGAAAGAAGTTTAAGTTGTTGACCTTAAATGTATTATATTTATTAATCTTTGTTTTATTCGATAAGAATGAAGTTATGGTTAATAACTTTTTATGTTTTTACGACGAAGTTCCTTTTTTTGAACCAAGTTTTCCGATATTTTTATAGAATACCAAAACCAACCATGACAGACAATATCAGGCGTCTATACAGACAAATGGACGCATCTACGAGAGAGGAAGCGTTAGCCTGCCTTCAAAAAGAGTTTAGTGTTAAAAATAGGAAGTTCATAAAGAATGCATGGATTATCGGTGGGCGAATACCTGAAGCTTATCAGGGCAGAATTGTAGGCTTGTTGCAGAATTTGCTAAGAAAGCAGGCAACAGCAAAAGATATCTGATGCTTACGATTACTTCATCGCTTTTCGCCAAATTTTCTGGTTAAGCTGTCCTTTTTATTCTCACTACAAAATACAGTCGTTGCATAAGCAAATATAATTCGTTCCTATATAAATACTTAAAATTTAGAAGTAGGCATTAGTTTGGTTTAAAGACTTGCTAGAATACTCGTATAAAAAGCATTTACTTCTCAAGTTTTAAGACGGCAAATTTTCCTTTATTCCATCCATGTACCAGCAAGTACAACTGCTTAGATCCATTTTTAGTTTCAATAAAATGAGGCCACACCTGATGAATGTTCGTTAATGTAGGAATATCTAAATCTCCTGGGATAATAGTAGATACTAGTTTTTCACCGGTATGTACGTAAATAGGAGCAGATTTCTGATCACCAATGGCACTCAAAGCATTTAGGAAATAATGCTCTGTTTTGTAGGAGACGTTACAGACTAGGCTACTTGCTGGAATATCATTAAAGGTTTTCACAAACTTGCCCTTTTTGGTGAATTTCACCACTTGACCTGCAGCACGATTGGCAACAAGTATGTGCCTGTCTTGGGCATAAATACCATGTGCAGTCTGAAATTGACCAGGATTATCTCCCTTTCCGCCCCATGCTAATTTACCCCAATTCCAAATGCCTTTTTTTTCCTTTATGGTCATCACAAAATCTCCTTTGGAATAACCATGGGTTACGTAGAGCGTACCTTTTAGGTAGGTTACATCGGTTACGCCAAAATTACTATCGGCAGAAGAAAAGAACTCATTGGCTGCAGCAAACTTGAATTCGCTTCCAGTTGGTTTTAAAATTTCACTTACAACCTTACCATCCAGGGTGAGTACAAGTACTCTTTTTCCTTCTTGTGTTACGGCAAGGTACTTTTTGCCTTTATGAATAAAGAATGCGATTCCATGTATATTATCCTTTAGCCGCTCATCGCTTCCCAAGGTCTTCCATTGCATAAGATCAGGACTAATAGAACAGAGACCATACCCAGGAATTCCCGTATAAACGATTCCAGTTTCAGGATCTTCATTAAAGCCTCCGTGCATTCCAGGTTCAAATTCATGCGCTTCTTCAGGAAAAGCCGCGGTTAATTCCTTATCCCATGAAAATACAAACGCTCCTTGGCCCGTTACAAGCTTTACCTGTTTAGCCATTTGATTCGTTGTTGTTTGTTCTACCTGATGACTATGGCTAACAGTAGAATTCTCATGCTCATGGTGCGTGTAATCTTGATTGTCATGGGTATGCTGTGCTATTGATGTAGTTGAAAACAGAAGAAAACAAACGAATGAGCTTATCGCAAGTGATAATTTGTTTGACATGGTAGGTCGATTTTATTTTCACAAAAGATAGTCATTCCTTCCTTAAATATTAAGATGGCTTAAAATTTTACTTTTTAAAAGTAAAAGACCATTCCATTTTTTTGAGATAGACTTTTAATTGACAAGGGAATCATATTGAATTTTATAATGTTCTTGATATAAAACCGAATCCTAATCCGAATTATGGAATAATTCAATCATGTATTTCAGCTATGTTTTGAGGAATAATATGTCATTTAAAGAGACGTGTTCGGGATTAAATCAAATGACAGATGTGATATTCTTGCAACAGAAGCTACTATTTCACTTTGCGTAGTGCCATTGATGGTATTGTCAAACTATTAATCCTTGCATTTTGTAGAGTGCAGTGCTTCTTGGTTCAGGTAAATACCTAATAAGACATATGGGTTCATACGCTGTTGTTAGATTGTTTCCACTCCTAAAAAACAAAGGATTGATAGTTCTATCTATCGATTGTTAGCCAAGGATGTTATTGTTGAGCTAGCAAGAATCCAGAAAAGTAGGTGTGAACTGTTTATCCCTGACTAGCAAAATTTTAAAGCTTTTTATAGAAAGAAAATCACTAGTAGTTACCGCGTTCCAATACTATTTAAGACAAATAATCAACACAACTTTTATAAGCTAAAAAAGCAAAGCTAGCATTTGTACTCTGCAGGAATAGCAAAGCTATATAAGAATTTATGATTAACCGGGTAGTGATTAAAAGTAGGCTACAAAGGAATTTCTCTAGATAGTACTTTCATGATGAAAAAGACTGTTAGCGAGATTATGGAACAAACTATAGCTGCGGAAGTGTCTTGATGCTCAACACGGTTTTTCAGCTTAATATATATTGCTTTCATTTGAAATCATTTTTCACAAAATTATTTCAAATATCATTATAGGTTATTAGAAAATCGGCAAAGGAGTGCAATCTAGGATGAATAGTAGCTCAGGTATCAGCAGTCTGAAATAGCTGCATTCTAACGAATTTATTTTCTTACTTAGAACATGGTTGTCTGTGCAAAGCTAACCCACAGATTTTTGAATGAATTTTTTGGTGGCTTTTATTCCTTCTTCATTACTTAAATAGCCTTCCTTTCCTTGAAGGTTAAATAGTCCTCTATACGCATTTTCAATTCCTTAAAAAAGGAGGTGTCATTAAGTTTATCCGCAAAAAAAAATGGATACATATTCTAAAATGTTTACCCCAAATTTATTTTTTCCCCATTCCGGAAATTTCAAGGTATCGTACTTACCTGTAAAGAATTCAGAAGCCAAAGAGAATTGAGCCAAAGAAATCGAATGTGCGCCTAATTAATTTCTTAATCTATCACAGTTTTATGTTTTCTATTGATTAGCCATGGGGATACACTTTAGATATTTAATACCTGTATGTGCTATTTTAAACTATATTGATATGGATTACTTCCTGGAGTTTCCTTTTTAACCTTCGGCAACCTCTCGAACATTCCAGAAGCCAGCATTTTCTTTTGAAACCGGCTTCGGTCCAATGTTTTCATGAGAATGGTCTGGTGCAAGCTATGTAACTGGGGCATGGTGAATTCATTGGGTAATAAATTGTACGTTAACTGCTCACGTTGTACATCTTCCATTAGTCTCCTTCTGGCGGTATCTAAAATAGCATCGTGGTCTAGTCCTACATATGGCAAGTCATCAAAACTGAACCATTGGGCAGCTTCATCAAAATCTCCGGGTTTAGGATTGGTACCGGCTATAGCAACAAGGGAGTAATAGGCTAACGTTACAAAGCGATTGTTTATCCAATAGTCCGACCGCCATGGCAGTTTTTTTATATCAAAGAACGCCTTAAACTCTTTGGTAAATTTACGGTCTTTGTGACCAATAACATCCAGAAACTTAAAATGAGGGTTTTTCAAACTCGTACGTTCTTCTAAAATTCGGGTTACGGCATCGTCTGTTGATTCATCAATTTTAATGTACCCTCCAGGCAGCACCCATTTATTGCCTAGTTTAAGTAAAAGGCATTTCAACTTTTCATCTTCATAGCCTATAATAACAAGGTCAATGGAGATATTAGGGAGGAAATAATCTTCACCGTGTTCAAGAAATTTTTGTAATTCCATGAAGTAAAAATACTAATTTGTGTCCATTTGTCACAATAAAAATTATATTTGGGGGATAGACACAATTATGCGCTTATGAAAAATAAATTTAAGTTACTGTTAAAGATTCTTGGAGTCCTTCTGTTGCTTTTGGTACTTACTGGCTTTCTTGGCTATTTGTACTTTAACTCAACTTTTATTGATTTTGAAGACGAGTATGCTGAAAAATTTAATTTCCCTGAGCTTACAAAAGACAACTTTACATTCTTGGACCGTAATGGGAATGGCGATTTGGATGATTATGAAGACGCCCGCCTATCTGTTAGTGCTCGGGTTTCTAATGTCCTTTCCCTAATGACACAGGAAGAAAAGATACATTTATTAAAGGGTTCGGGTCTTGCTTCTGCAATGGGTAGCGGAGTAGAAGGGGAAGGGATTCCCGGAGCTGTAGGAACGATTGTACCGACACCAAGATTGGGAATTCCAACTATTTACCTATCCGACGGCCCGGCTGGTCTACGAATACAACCCACTAGGGAAGGGGAGGACAGAACGTATTATTGTACGGCTTTTCCAATAGCCACCTTGCTGGCATCTACTTGGAACGAGGATCTTGTATATGATGTTGGAAATGCAATGGGCAATGAGGCTTTGCAATACGGTATTGATGTTATTTTAGGTCCAGGAGCAAATATTCATAGGCATCCTTTATGTGGTAGGAATTTTGAATATTTTTCTGAGGATCCATTATTAACCGGGTTTATGGGTGCTGCTATTGTGAACGGAATAGAGTCCAATGGAGTGGGAACTTCAGTGAAGCATTTTGTGGCCAACAATCAGGAAACGCAACGAAATTCAAATGATGTCCTGGTTTCCGAACGAGCGATGCGTGAAATTTATTTAAAGGGTTTTGAAATCGTAGTTGAAAAATCACAGCCCTGGACCATTATGTCTTCCTATAATAAGGTGAATGGCACCTATACATCAGAAAGCAAATATTTGCTTACTGATGTTTTGCGGGGTGATTGGGGTTTTGAGGGCTTGGTCATGACCGATTGGTTTGGCGGTAAAGATGCCGTAGCACAAATAAATGCAGGGAACGATTTGTTGGAACCGGGAACTAAAAAACAATGGGACGCTTTAATAGCAGGAGCCGAAGATAGAAGCTTGTCCCAGGCTGCTATTGATACATCTGCTGGTAGAATTCTCACCCTGATCTTTAATACAAAAAAGATGCAGGACTACAGGTTTGACAATAATCCAGATTTGGAAGCTCATGCGAATACAACCCGTAAATCTGCATCTGAGGGAATGGTATTACTCAAAAACGATAATACGCTCCCGCTTAGTAATACCAAAAATATAGCGCTATTGGGAACTACCTCCTATGCCTTTATTGCTGGTGGAACAGGTTCTGGAGATGTAAACGAAGCCTATACGGTTTCTCTTGAACAAGGGCTGACCAATGCAGGGTTTGAAATCAATAAAGTGGCTAAGCGTATTTTTGAGGTCCAAAAGGCAGCAAATAAGGAAGCTTATATAGCGCCAGAGGGAATTGATGCCATGTTCACTCCGTTTGTGCCACCCGCCATAGCATATACTACTGAACAATTAAAGGAAATTACCGCAACGGCAGATGTGGGTATTTTTACGATAGGGAGGAATGCAGGTGAAGGCGGCGACCGTGTGGAATTGGATGATTTTTTACTAACCACACTTGAGCAAGAGACAATTGCCGCTATAAGTACTGTTTTTAAGCAAGCCGATAAAAAATTAATTGTGGTATTGAACATTGGGGGAGTTATAGAGACCCAATCTTGGAAAACCAAACCAGATGCTATATTGTTGGCGTGGCAGGGAGGTCAGGAAGGTGGTAATTCCGTAGTCGATATCTTGAGCGGTAAGGTAAACCCAAGTGGTAAATTACCCATGACCTTCCCTATCCATTTGAACGACCATGCCTCCAACGCTAATTTTCCTTTAGATGGGGAAGGTCTGTCGTTGGTTGGATTGATGACTGGGCTTATAGTACCACCAGATGAGAAACCAGAGACTGAAAAGCTTCGTAATAAAGACTATACTACCTATGACGAAGGTATTTATGTAGGTTATCGGCATTTTGATAAAGCTAAAATAGAGGTATCTTATCCTTTCGGATATGGACTATCGTATACGAATTTTGAATATTCGAATAATACTGTCATTGTAGAAAATGATACTATAAACGTGTCTTTAACTGTAAAAAATAGTGGAAATCTGGAAGGAAAGGAAATAGTCCAAGTATATACTGAAAAGCTAGCTTCTAGAATTGACAGGCCGGCACAAGAGCTGAGGTCCTTTGCTAAAACAAGAAACCTAAAAGCCGGTGCCATCGATAGTATTTTTATTCGTATCCCGGTAATGGAATTACAGTATTGGGATGAAAAACAGAATAATTGGGCACTAGAAAAAGGAGTTTACCGGATAAATGTAGGCGCTTCTTCTAGGGATATCAGATTAACCGGGAAGGTCAAAATTTAAGGGAAGGAAACTACTCTAGAATTGGAGCATTTATTTTAGGGTATCAATTATATTCGGTACTTCAAATTGGTTAATTTGAGAACTATACGCTTAGAGAATTAAATTAGTGCGTCTAAGCAGCCTCTATTTTCTAATAGGAAAGATTTTCTTTACAATCCGATTCAGGACAGTAGACGTGAGATTCCCAAATAGTAACTTCCGCTTTTAAAGCATTTTCTTTCTGTACTTTTTGATATTGGCATCGGTATAGATTTTTTAATCACACCCTTGTAAACCTTTCATTTTTAGCAAGACTACTAAAATAAGATTCCAGTTTTAAAAAAGCTAACGGATTGGTTTGTTGCTGCACTTTTTTTAGTTCAGTATCCATGGCATCTTACCTCCTGATTTTATTCCAATTTATCTGTTTAGAAAAGTAGAATATGACCATACAGTTGCATTTACCGTATACCTTAAAATCAAATAAAGCCAAAGTTGCCTAGTTTTCCAAAGAGTCCAATCTAAGCCCAAAGTTATCATTAGCACTAAGCTTTTAACAACACTTTTTTATAAGTATCTTTCCTGATTATAAGTCTTAAACACTAAGGAAAGCAATTTGGTTTGTTCTAATTGGGATGCAGACCCCGTAAATTAAATTTAGTTCGTATCGATTTTAAAATACAGAAATAATTCTTTTTTTAGTAAACTGATGAAAGATTTGAAATAGAATTAATTTAGCTTTATGTTATAAACTACTATGATAGAAAAAAAAATAATGAATTGGAAAAACATAATTATATCTAACCTTATACTATTGGTTTTCATGCTTGGTTGTTCGCCAAAAGCAAAGAAGCAAGGGGAGGAAAGCCAACTAGATAAACCCTCACACGAACCTGTAATAATGGCATATTATGTTCCGGAGCCTAATTATGAGCCGGAGAAGATACCTGTCGAAAAACTTACCCACATCATTTATTCCTTTACCAATGTCATTGAGGGGGAAATGAAATTTAGAAATCCGGAAGAAGCGGGGCTAAAGTTAGAAGCACTTGTGAAGCAAAAAAAACGTAATCCAGGGTTAAAGGTAATGATAGCCTGTGGGGGATGGGGAGCAGACGGTTTTTCTGATATGGCACTCACCGAAGAGGGGCGTTCTAAATTCATTGCTAGCGCCTCAGAATTTATAGTAAAATACAAGCTAGACGGTATAGACATGGATTGGGAATACCCCGGAATATCAGGCGCTGGAACCATGGCGCGAGATGTAGATACTAAGAATTTTACGGCACTAATGAAAGGGCTTCGTGAAATGTTAGACACTCTTGATGCACCCAAAGTCTTAACGTTCGCATCGGCAGGGTGGAAAAGATACTACGATTTTATCGAATTAAATGAGGTAATGAAGTATGCTAATTTTACTAATGTTATGACTTATGATTTGGTATCTGGTGTGTCTGAATATACGGGACATCATACCGCCTTAGGCGCTGTGTCTATTGATGAAATTAAAGGTACACCGTTTCATAAACACTTGGATAGTCTCTATCAAAATGGTAGAAATTCCGATTCCGACCCACGGTCAACACAAAAAATCGTGGACTTCCTGATTAAGGAATCTGTTGATCCAAAACAGATTGTAATTGGGGGTGCCTTCTACGGAAGAGTTTGGAAAGGTGTGGTACCAGAGAATAATGGCTTATACCAACGTAGTGGAGGCATGCATATTGGCTGGTTGGCCTACAATCAAATTAGAAAATCGTACGAAGGCGACTCTAATTTTAAGCGCTATTGGGATGAAACCGCCGAAGCGCCTTACATGTATAATGCGGTAGACAGTTTAATGGTTTCTTATGATGATACGGTCTCTGTAGCCAGAAAAACGAAGTATGCCATGGAAAAAGGACTAGGCGGTATTATGTTTTGGGAATTAGGTAACGATACCAAAGAAGAAGGCAGCCTACTTGATGCAATTTATACCGCTGCACAGGAGTAGTTTTAACATAAAGGTAGCCTGTTACCTTTTATTAAATGCTATTGAAAGTTTGGAAAAACACGGGAGCTCTATGTTTTTAAGCGTCAAGAGTATAATTACATGATCAAAACAAGTATAAATATCACTAATATTTAATTTTAAAATGAAAAACATATTCTTTTTTGTCGTCTTCCTTCTGTCTTTTCAGATGAGTACAAGCCAATCAAATAGTACTGTATACGATATTGTTATTTATGGAGGGACCTCTTCCGGAGTTACTGCTGCGATTCAGGCTAGTAGAATGGGAAAATCTGTTGTACTTATAGAGCCTACATCACGTATTGGCGGCCTTACTACGGGTGGATTGGGACAGACAGATATTGGAAATAAACAGGCCATTGGCGGACTCTCTCGCGAGTTTTATGAGAATATAAAAGCATACTATGATAACCCAAAGAATTGGAAGTGGCAAAGCAAATCTGAGTATCGAGATGGAGGGCAGACAATGACCAAGGACAATGAAAAGACGATGTGGACTTTTGAGCCTTCGGCGGCACTTACAGTTTTTAAACAAATGATGGAGAAAGAGAACATAAAGCTGGTCTATAATGAACGCTTAAATAGAAAAACCGGTGTTCAGAAAACCGGAAATAAAATTAGTTCCATAGAAATGCAAAGCGGGAAAATTTTTATTGGGGATGTGTTTATAGACGCTACCTATGAAGGCGACCTTATGGCCACGGCCGGCGTGTCCTATACGCTTGGTAGAGAGAGCAATGAACAGTATGGGGAAACCTTAAATGGTGTTCAAGCAAATAGGATAAACACTACGCTAACGGGTAGCGTATCTAGAAATGGTCTTTATCATAACTTTCTTACAAGGGTAGATCCTTACGTTATCAAAGGAAATCCGGAAAGTGGTTTGTTACCTAATATTGTTGCAAGCCCGGGCATAGTAGGGGAGGGAGATAACAAAATACAGGCCTATTGTTTTAGAATGTGCTTAACCGATGCTCCGGAGAATCGGGTTCCGTTTAAAAAACCCGAAGTATATAATGAATTGGATTATGAACTTCTATTTCGGAATTATGAAGCCCGAACTGGAGCTATACGCGATATGTATTTTTACGGCAATTCGTTATTACCTTGGATTAATGCCGGTATGCCAAACCGGAAAACGGATACGAACAATAAATTCGCTTTTTCTACCGATTATATTGGTAAGAATTACGAGTATCCAGAAGCTAGCTATGCCGAACGTGAAAAAATTGTTACGGATCATAGGAACTACCAGATGGGCCTCATGTGGAGCTTGGCAAATCACCCAAGAATCCCTAAGGAAGTCCGGGACGAAGCTTCAAGATGGGGTACTGCAAAAGATGAGTTCGAAAGACCCGATGGATGGCAGCAGCAGTTGTATATAAGAGAGGCGAGACGTATGGTAGGTACCTATGTGATGACTCAGCACAACTGCGAAGGATTACATATTCCGGACGACCCAATAGGATTAGGAGCTTATGGTATGGATAGCCATCATGTGCAGCGGTATGTAGATGCCAACGGTTATGCGCAGAACGAGGGTAATGTTGAAGCCCATGGCTTCAATCCATATCCGATAAGTTACGGGTCCTTAGTGCCAAAAAAAGAAGAGTGTGAAAATCTTATCGTTCCTGTTTGTTTAAGTGCTTCCCATATCGGTTTTGGATCTATTCGTATGGAACCTGTATTCATGGTTTTAGGGCAATCTGCGGCTACAGCAGCCTCTTTGTCAATTGATAACAATGTCGCCGTCCAAGATGTTCCCTACCAAAAATTAAAAACGGCGTTACTTAAGGATGGACAGCGTTTGAAATAGGACG
>CAZMUV010000010.1:0-62100 GCA_964569345.1 uncultured Maribacter sp.
CCCATAATGGCAACAAGCTCACCTTCTTCTACAGAGAAATTTATTCCTTTTAAGACATGTAACGAGTTACTGCCCATTTTATAAGATTTGTGAAGATCTTTAATTTCTATCATGTTGGTTCTCTTTGTGGTTTGGAAGCTGTTGAAAAAGACATCCAGCAATAAGACATCAAACTTGTACTAATGTTACAAGATAAGCTTCAAATTATTAAATTATTTTAATTTTGGGCAAATTGATCTGGTTTAACTTCGTTCCAGACCTTAATTTTCTCCCCTTCACTAATACCCGATTTTATTTCAACATGAATCCCATCGCTGATTCCAATTTCAATATCCCTACGCTCAAATTCTTGGTCGCCCGTTTCAATTTCCACAAAGGGTATTTTTGTTTTATCATCAAACTGCACTAAGGCTTCCTTTACCGCTAAAACACTATCGACCTTGGCCAAAATAATAGAGGCATTCGCACTTAATCCTGCTCTAATAAATACAGAATCCTGCTTTTTCAAGGTTCCCTTTATTTCAAACTGTATGGCACCGTTCTCTTCTTTGCCTTTTGGTGCAATGTAATCCAACACAGCATCAAAAATAACATTTTCTAAGGCTCCTACCGTTATTTGTAGGGGTAAATCCTCTTTTATCTTGCCTACTTCGGATTCGTCTACCTTGCCTTCAAAAATCATCTTTTCAACATCCGCAATGGCAGCTATCGTAGTACCCTCGTTAAAATTGTTAGCTTCTATCACCTGGTTCCCGACCTCGACCGGCACCTCCAATACCATTCCACTCACTGTTGCCCTGATTAAGGTATTCGCTTCATTTCCGAAACCAACGGTGGTACCAGTTTTTACGATATCATATCTTTTTCTTGCGGCTGCATAGGATTGTTTCGCCTGATCATGCGATACTTGAGCGCGTTCCAAATCTACTTGTGAAATCACACCTTTTTCAAAGAGTCCTTTTTGTCGCTGTAAGTTACGTATTTGATCATCCATACCAATTTTAGCACCGTCAATGGTATTCCTTGCGTCATTCAAGGCATTCAGATTGGGAACTACCTTTATCTTGCACAGTAAGTCGCCCGACTTCACAAAATCACCACCTTCTACATATACTTCCTCAATAACACCAGAAATATTAGGTTTTATAAGCACTTCTTCCAAGGGTAATATACTTCCCGTGGCCATAGTTTTCTTTATAATCGTTTGTTTGGATGGCAAATCGGTTTCATATACTACCGGGTTTTCAGCATTTTTTTGATACAAATAGTACATAGACCCACCAAAGGCCAATACAATTACTAATAAGATGATAATAGTTGCCGATTTCTTCATTTTGTTAGGTTGATTTTCTTTTATGATTGATATTCTTACTCTGTTCTTAACGCTTCTATTGGTCTTACTTTAATGGCACTCTGTGCGGGTATGAAACCGGCCAACAAGCCGGATACTATTAAAATACCCAAGGCTCCTACCACCACACCCAAGCTCACACTTGGGTTTACAAACATATCTACCGGCCCTACAGAATCTAGAATCGCATTAATACCATAAATAACTGCAGCCCCAAATATAATACCCGCCATTCCTGACATGATTGTCAAAAAAATAGACTCCATTAATATCTGTTTTTTTATTGACCACGGGTCTTCACCCAAGGCCCTCCTAATACCAATTTCCTTGGTACGTTCTTTTATAACAATCAGCATGATATTGCTTACACCGATAATACCGGACAACAAAACCAGAACCCCAACAAAATAGGCCACCCAGCGCAAGGCACCAAAAAGGGATTCTACCCTATTAAACTGTTCGTATAAATCAAAATAACCAACTGCTCGCTCATCATCGGGATGAATGGTCCTATTCTCCTTAACCACGTTGACGATACTTTCTTTAAGGCCTGTAATAGAATTACCATCATTGGCGGTAATGGCCATCCAACCTACATCATTGCCCATATTAAAAGCTTGGGAAAATGCTGTGAAAGGAACAAAAATCTCTTTTTGTCCTTCTTCTCCATCACCGTTATTATTCTTCTTTTTATAACTTCCCACCACCATAAAATTCACCCCTTGAATCTTTATGTAGGACCCTATGATATCTTCGCCCTTATCGTAGAGCTCGTTCTTTACTCCGTCGCCAATTACGGCTACTTTTCTATTGTTGTTTATATCGTTCTGGTTCACGAACCTCCCAGAAGTAATGGTCATAGGTTCCTGTCTAATAATCTCCGGGTAATCCCCGTAGACATTAAACGCTCCTGCGTTTAGCCCTCTAATCACATTATTGGCTCCTCCAAAACCTCCTAATTGGTTTCTTGGAGAAATGAACCTAAGTCCGGGAACGCGATCATTAATAGCCGTTACGTCCTCCAGTTTAAAACGGTAATTCCTACCCTTTGGCAATCCTTTGTAAGGCTTAGTTGTATTTCTGGACCACATGAACATGGTATTGGTAGCGATATCTCCAAAATCTGCCCGTATACCATTTTCCAAGCCCTTACCAGCTGCCAGTAAAATAATAAGGATAAATATACCCCAACCTACACCAAAAGCGGTTGCCAAAGTCCTGAACACATTTGTGGACAATACCTCTATAATTTCTTGCCAACGGTCTTTATTAAACATTCTTTACTTTTTAACTTCTTTTTATGGTAACACTAAATAGCACTCTACTATTTAGGAGCTCCAAGTGCTTACTCATCCTTCAGTGCTTCTATTACATGAATACGGGCAGCTCGCCAAGCAGGGAAAAAACCTGCGACGGCACCAGCAAAAATTAACACAAATACAGTCGCCAAAGCCACATTAAAATTCACGGAAGGATTCACCACATAATCTATTTCAATGTATGGCCCTACAATCTCGAGTAGCCCCATGCTAAAAATAAGCCCGGCAAAACCGGCAATCGCGGTAATAAAAACCGACTCATGTAATACCATACCTATAATGGACCAAGGTTTAGCTCCTAAAGCCTTTCGTATTCCAATTTCCCTTGTTCTTTCTTTCACTACAATCAACATGATATTACTTACCCCAACAACCCCAGCAATAATTGTACAGATACCTACGAACCAAAAAAACAATTTTATACCTAGCATTAAACTATAAAACCGTTTAGCCTCTTCCATAGGATTCCAAATCTGTATGGCGCTAGTATCATCTGGAGAAACAGTATGGGCCTGATATAGATAAGATCTAAGTAATTCTTTAAAAACGATAGACTGTGTAACCGCTTCCTCAAAGTTTTCTACAGGAGGTAAAGTATAGCTAATGTTATTGATATAATCGGCGCCGTTAAAGACTTTTTGTGCGGTTGTAATAGGTATGAATATACGCTCCTCTTCCCTTTCACCACCAACATCACCATAAACCCCAACAATCTTGAACGGTATTCCTGAAATCTCTAAAAATTGACCAACCGGACTTAGGGTATCTTTAAAGATATCTCGTTTTATCTTATTGCCTATGACCGCAACCTTTGCCGTATTTACTTCATCGCTATGATTAAGAAAACGCCCAAGAGACATATATGCGTTCTCTATAAACTGAAATTGATGAGACACGCCTTGAACTCCATATGCCAAAGATTCCTTACCGTAATTAACGGAAGCGTTACGTACAAAATATCGTGGAGATTTGTTTTCTATTTCATCTTCTAGGAGCCTAGCTGCAAAATCGTAGTTTTCATTACGCAGTTGAATGCGCCTTCCCGGATTAAGACCCTTATATTGCTTGGTCGTTACTCCCGGCCATACCCACACACTGGTTGAAGCATCTTCCTCAAACTCCTTTGCCACGCCATTTTGCATGCCTTGGCCAAACCCTAATAAAATAACTAAGATAAATATACCGGAGGCTACGGAAAGACCGGTAAGGAAGGTTCGCAATTTATTTTTTCGAATAGTATCGAAAATTTCTTGCCATCGTTCTAAATCGAACATGCTGATTGGTTTTTGATTGATGAGTGCAATACTAATATCACACATGGATAAGACTACATATCCGTCACAATGTTACACAATCAAATAAAAAAAAGTGTTAAATCTATAAAATTATGTTAAGACCTCATTTTACGGTAGATAAAATAAAAAAGGCCCGCCACCAAAACGTAGGGAATTGCCATTAAGTAAACAATACCATTATTGATGCCTTCAGCAGTTCTCCCAGACCCTTCACTTTCTAAAACAGCCCTGCACATAGCACATTGTGCCTCAATAGTTTCAGGAAGCAATAGCACTAAAATAAATCCTAGTAATACAAAGGTCTTACGCATAATTAGTGGACATAATACGGTGAAATCATTACATAAACCACTACTCCAGTAATGGCCACATAAAGCCATATCGGAAATGTATATTTCGCCAAGGCTCTGTGCCCCTTATAATCTTTCAAATATGCTTTAGCATAGGTTCGTAAGACTAATGGGACAATAGCAATGGACAGCACGATATGTGTTATTAATATAAAGTAATACACATAACGCATTACGCCTTCTCCTCCATATGAGGTAGAATCCGAAGTCATATGATACGCGATGTACAAAATCAAAAATAAAAGCGATAAGGCAATATTCAAAGTCATTACGCTCTGATGCATCCTTTGATTTCCTTTTTTTATGGCTAGAACCGCAACAATCAACAAAACTGCGGTTAACCCATTTATACTAGCATAAATCGGCGGCAAAAAGGAAAGGGGGGCTACATTGGGTATCTTCACTCCAAAAAGCACAGCTACTACAACAGGTATCACAATTGACACCACGGCTATCATTCTATTAAATCTTTTCTCCTTGACCCTGATTATCTCCATACTATTCCTGTAGTAATTTCTGAATATCTTCCTGCAAAACACTTATCTGTTCTTCTTCGCCATGATCGTTCTTTCCCATCTCTCTAGTAATTGCTCCTCGGTAATACACTATCGGGTTACCAAATTTATCTAACCTACAGCGTATATATCCCTGCCTATCGACTAATGCAAACAAACCGGAATGTTCAAACCCACCTGGCGAATCTGGCATCTCAGCAGCGAAAATATTAAAACCACTATTTGCTAAATCATAAACAGCCTCTTTGTTGCCAGTCAGTAAATGCCAATCGATATCGGTAATACTGTATTTTTTCGCATACTGCTTTAACACCTTGGGAGTATCATAATCCGGCGTAATGCTAAACGAAGCCACACCAAAGTCCGGTTGATCTTTAAAATGATTCTGAAGTTCTACTAGGTTTTCGGTCATAATGGGACAAATACTAGGACATGAAGTAAAAAAGAATTCCACCACATACACTTTACCGATATAGTCCTTATCCGAAATGAGTAAACTGTCTTGGTTTATGAACTGAAAAGAAGGCACCTTACGTTTAACTTCATTTAACAAAACATAACTTAACCCCTTTTCCTGTGGTACGATATTCATCCTATCCATATCAACGACAGTGCCTGATTGAAGTCTATCTACTATTCTTGGAACTACAATAATGCCAAAAATGAGTACAATTAAGGAAACCCAGACGTATGTATATTTCTTATTCACTATTTTCAACGATTTGCGTTATTCTTTTTCAAGGCGAGCCTGTACTCCGCAAGGATAATTTTCACATCATCCTCCATCTTGTTGTTTAAATCTGCCACAGAGTTGGTGTTAAAACCAAATTTAGTTCCCGCATCCTCATCTTCTGTACGACCTCTTAGGCTTCTATCCTTATCGACAATAAATACATAGGGCGTACTTAGGTCATCAGCTAACTGTATATCTGTCTTAAGTTCTGCAAATAAGCTTTTAATAGCTTTGTCTTCGGCATAGGCAAACTTCCATTTAGAAACGTCTGCCAGATTGGAAAGCTCTGCTTTTAACTCGGCTACTTCCTCCTCCGTACCAAATGGCACCACCATAACAAATTGAAAATCGTTAAACTCGTGAAAGCGTTTGTATATTTTCTGATTTAGATTGAACGCGTTCCCTTTCTTTGTTTCCACGTCATTACCCAAAAAACCCAATATCGTAATTTTCTGATTAAACTTAATGCTGCTATCTGTAAAGCTAAGTTCTGGAATCCCTTCTGTTAATACCGATAATTTACCAAAGTTATTTACCCCAGAAGCAAAAAAAAGGTAGGCCACTATGGGGAGTATGAATAACACAACAAGTACAAAGGTCTTTTTCATCTACTCAAGTATATTAATAGGATACATATGTAATCGGCATGGGCTAGAATTATTATTATTTGGCAGCTCAAAATTTTCTAGCAACCGCTTTTGAAATTGTCAGGCGCTTCTCGAAGCTATTCTGCCAATCCCGTAAAGCTAACACAAACCTACTTATACAAAAATAAAAAAGACGGTGTTTAAACCGTCTTTTAATTCTGTTAATTATATCTTAGAAATTCCAGGTTACGAATCCATCCTTATAGATATTGTGGATATAATCAGCTTCTACAAGAAGTATGAAAACTAAGTAAATGACCAAAAATATAGGTGTCCAGACGATAGCTCTTCTTAGCGCACTTTTCTCATCTCTTAAATGCATGAAATCCCATGCTATATAATACGCTTTTACCAACGTAAGTATGATAAAAATCCAATTAAGGGCTTTCATTCCTAAAACATATGTCCCAGTTAGTATTGCTGGTTTGATAATACCGAAAGCAACCTCAACAACAGTTATTAGGGTCAAGAAGGCCAAAACGCCCCATATCTTTTGTGTGTTAGATTTAAACTTGACCAACCCTCTAAAAATCTCTAATTTATGTCCCTCTGCCATTTCAACTACTATGTTTAAACTCCGTTCTTAAAATAATTACTCTTAGCAAATACTGTCTATTAGGAATTATACCAAATAGAAAAAAGTAAATACAAATACCCATACCAAATCCACAAAGTGCCAGTATAGGCCTACCTTCTCTACCATTTCATAATGCCCTCTTCTCTCATAGGTTCCTATGACTACATTAAAAAATATAATAAGGTTTATCATAACCCCTGAAAATACATGAAACCCGTGAAAACCTGTTATAAAGAAAAAGAAATCTGCAAACAATCGACTTCCATACTCGTTCCGCACAAGATTAGCACCTTCGACAACCATTACAGCACCTTTAATTTTCTGTAATGATTCTTCTCGAGTCAATACGGTTTTTTCACCTTCTTCATTAAGCACTTCTGTTCTAATCAATATATTCTGATTTGCCTGAAACCCTTGAGTTACCTCATTTACAGAATATGAAGGAAGCGCTTTCTCATTGTAATACCAAATCCCATTCTTTCTCTCATGTTCAACTCTGTCATCAGGAATCACTGAAGAAAAATCAGCAATCGCAGCTCGTTTTCCAGTATCTGAATCTACGAATTGTAAAATCCTACCACCTTTTGTCTCCAAGGCACCAAAATCACCTTGAATAAAAGTAGCCCATTCCCATGCTTGTGAACCTACAAATATAGCACCTCCAATAATGGTAGCAAACATATACCAGATAACGGCATTTTTTTTCATTTTATGACCAGCATCTACAGCTAATACCATAGTTACAGATGACATAATTAGGACAAATGTCATGAATGCAACATAATACATAGGTGCATCTACACCATGAAAACCAGGAAAGTGAGTAAATACCTCATCAGCGATTGGCCAAGTCTCCATAAACTTAAACCTTGAAAAGCCATAAGCTGCCAAAAATCCAGAAAAGGTAAGAGCATCCGACACTAGGAAAAACCACATCATTAATTTTCCGTAGCTTGCCCCTAAAGGCCTATTGCCACCACCCCAAACGTTTTCTTCTTCTCCCGTTGCAATCGTAGTATCCATAGACTAGTTTATGATTTTAATAAAACTTTAGCAAATTTACATTTTTTTCCAACTATTTAAAAGCTGAATTGCATTCAAAACTATTTTTGTTTAAAAATATTATCTCATAAAGGTCATAAATAACACTAAATATACCCACAAAAGGTCTAAAAAGTGCCAAAACGTAGCACCAAGAGTTATTCCCAAGTACTCCTGTGACGAATATCTACCTTTCATCTGTTTGTAAATCACAATCAACAAAGAAATGATACCTGCTACTACATGCAGAATATGCACCATAGCAATCAAAAACATATAAGACATTTTTATACTGCTTGTAGGTCCGGTAAAATAATAGCCTTGAGCTACCATATCGGAAAAACCAACGAACTGAAACGTTATAAAGGAAACGCCTAAACCAAGGGTTACCAGTAACCAAATAGTTCCCTGTTTTTGATTGTCCTTTTTAACGGCCATATTGGCCAAGATATACGTGAAACTACTTATAATAATAAGTACTGTACTAATGTAGAAGGCATTCGGAAGGTTTATATCACTAGCCCAATCTTCACGTGCACTACTCACGATATAGGCACTTGTCCAACCTGCAAAACCCATTAAAAGACTCACAATGCCAAACCACAACATCATCTGTTGCGCCCTATCCTTTTTTTCCTTTGTGGAACCTTGTGTTAAATCCATTCTACCCTATATATTTATCAATTACGTATACTATCTGCATCAATGTAATATAACTTACACTGGCCAACATTAATCTTTTAGCAGAACCATTATCCCTTTTGGTGTACAAACGGAGTGCGAAAAAAAGCATTGCTCCTCCCATTATAAAAATCAACACAGCCGCAGGAACTGACAGCTGCAATTTACCCGTAATTCCAAAAGCAGGAACAACAGAAATCGCCATCATCCAAATGGTATACATTATAATCTGCAACACCGTACCTGTATCCTTTTTTCCGGTAGGCAACATCTTAAAACCTCCTTTTTTATAATCGTCATCTAACATCCAGCCCAACGCCCAAAAATGTGGGAATTGCCAAAAAAACTGAATCATAAACAAAGTCCCGGGCTCAATTCCAAATTCGTTCGTTGCCGCTACCCAGCCCAACATAAAAGGAATGGCACCAGGAAAGGCTCCAACAAAAACAGCAAGTGGTGTTATAGTTTTTAAAGGTGTGTATACGCTTGTGTATAAAAATATGGAGATGGCACCAAACATAGCCGTTTTGGCATTCAAAAAATATAATGACACCACGCCCAATACGGTTAATACGATAGCGATAGCCATAGCAGTATTTACAGACATTCTGCCTGCCGGAATTGGCCTGTTTGCCGTTCGACTCATCAAGGCATCCAAATCGCGCTCAATAACTTGGTTGTAAGCGTTACTTGCGCCTACCATACAATAACCACCAAAAGCTAATAAAAGAATTGCAGATAAACTTAGTTGTTCGGCCCCGAGAAAATATCCCGCAATGGAAGAGAAAACAACGCTAATCGCAAGCCTTGCCTTAGTAATCTCCTTAAAATCGGCAAATATCAACGCAAATGAGTTGCTTTTGGCTTGACTTACAACGGTTTTCATCTTCTTTTAAATAGGGATACAAAGATAACCTCCAAGCGATATTCCTGCAACCAAATATCGCTATTTCTGTTTTATTTAAGAACTTCTGAAATACATGTCCTTTAAAATGACATGGCAGTCGTTTCAAAGAAGCTATCGCCTTTCTTGAAACTTGATATAAAAAAATCCCGAGGTATTAGCTCGGGATTTTTTTATATGAGATATGATTCTGTCTATTGTAATTTAAAGGTAATTGGAATACTGAAAGGTACACGTACCGCTCTTCCTCTTTGTTTACCTGGAGTCATCTTAGGCAACTTATCTATAATCCTAGCTGCTTCCTTTTCCAAATTTTTATCTGGTCCACGCATTCTAACGTTACCAATACTTCCATCTTTTTGGATTACGAACATAACGTTAACTCTACCCTGAACACCCATTTCTTGTGCAATTTCAGGATAACGGAAGTTCTTGCTAATATGCTTTTGTATCATTTTATTGAAACAAGCCCTTTTATCACTCTCTTTTTCACAACCAGGGAATACCGGCACATCTTCAATTACGGAGAAAGGAACATCCAAATCTTCATCCATTTCATCAACAATTACATCATCAACTTCTATGATTTCTTCATCCTGACTAGTTTCAGTTGACTCGATTACGGTTTCTTCCACCTCTTCCTCATCTTCAACAATCTCTATAACTTCTGGTGCTTGTGGTGGTGGTGGTGGTGGTGGTGTTTTAATTTGTTCTGTCATTGGAACTTCTTCGTCCAACAAATCATCTACATTCATAGAAGTGTCGTACTCATTGATCTTCTCATACGTTTTCCATTCAAACGCCACATAGGTAAGCAGCATTACCGCAGCCAGACCCAATACAAAATAGAGACTACTATTTTTTGTCAAGTCGGCCTTTGGATTCTTTTTAGGTTCCATATCTATACAATTTAGTGTTCGCTAATTTAACTAATAAAATACTAAAAATACAATTAAAATTTTCATTTTAACGACCAACCCTTGGAAACTAGGCGATTAACAACAAACATCCCTGCTAGCGCCCCCATCGAATTGGCTAAAACATCAAAAATATCCCCTTGTCTGTTCACTGTAAAGCCATATTGCAAAAGCTCAATAATTATTCCATACGCACATGCGAGAATCACGGAATACAGTAAGACTTTATTCAACTCTAAATTTACTTTAAAGATTTCCCTAGCAGCTTTAACACCAAATACAACCAAAACAAAGTAAAATGTAAAATGTACTAGCTTGTCTATATGAGGTATGTTTAACCTTGGCGCCATCATCTCCCCAGTAAAAGAAAATAAGCTAGCAAATGTTATAAACACCAACCAACTCACAAATAGGATACTAAAAAAAAGAGGTTTAACCACCAATCAATTCTTTGTAATCTGCGTCGCTCAAAAGCTCACTTAGCTCGTCTGGATTACTAAATTTTATTTTAACCATCCATCCTTTTCCGTAAGGGTCTGAATTTACGACCTCCGGCTCATCTTCCAAGCCTTCATTGAACTCGATAATCTCACCTGACAAAGGCAAAAACAAATCGGATACCGTTTTCACAGCTTCTACCGTTCCAAAAATAGCTTCCTTTTCCAATAGCTCATCAAGGGTATCAACCTCTACATAAACAATATCACCTAATTCGCCTTGTGCAAAGTCGGTAATGCCAACCGTAGCGATATCTCCTTCAATTCTAATCCACTCGTGGTCTTTCGTATACTTTAATTCTGCTGGTATATTCATTATTCTGCTATTAGATATGTAACAAATGTAAACGATTCTCTAAAGGTTTTCAAAAAAACGTGGACACTTCTACACTATTTCCTAAAATGCTCCGATATGCAATCAAGAAAGCTAGTGTTATATAAAAGATGGGGAGTGTCTTTGAGCAACTATCTATCCATAATAGAAAGTGCTCCCAGTCTAAGGAACTAATCTATTTAATTACCAAAATTATACCTGAGTGTAAACCCTGCATTGATAGTAGTTTGTGGGAACGCCGTAGATACTGCGAATTGAGAAAAAGAATGGTCGTAAAAGAACAGTGCATTTAACTGCTTGCTCAACGCATAATCCGCGGTAAACTTAACTGATAATAGATTTTGGCCAGAGGTTATTTGATTATTATCGATATCCAAGTTTCTAATAATGGTAATATTATCCCGTAATGTAACATCTGCCTTTAGGTTTAAATCGCCTTTTAGACGGGTTTTATTCCCACCAATATTGGTCACTAGTTTTACATCTTTAATACGATAGCCCAAACCAACGGTATAGTCCGTTCCGTTTATTTCTGTCATTAGATTATTATCAAAACTTAAGGACAAAGCCCTATCCGTTCTCACTTCTGCCAATACACTTATCGAATTTTTCATCTCAAAATCGACCCGAACCAAAGGGTTGAAACCATCTACCATGACCACATTATTGATAATATTGTCCGGCAATACATCAAGTGTTTCTGGATCAATAGCACCATTCTGTTTCTCTAAATTGGTCTGGAAGGAGTTGATGCTATACGAAGAACGATACCCATGTTGTAGGGAAAAGCGCTTAAATCTCTTTTTAAAGAACTTGCTCTTCATCAATCCTGTATATTTAATATTCCAGTTTGGAATAGGAATATCACGAAATGCGTCTAGATTCACCCTATCCTCGCTCTGCCCGCTATAGGCAGCAAAAAATGCAGGCAACAAGACCTCTTGCTGGGTCTTACCATATCGCTGCGGAAAACCATCCTCATCCAAGGCTCCAGGATCTTCTCCTCTATCAGAAACCAAACGGTTGGCAATGGTCAATCGGTTGGCCTTAAACTGTTCAAAAGTCTCGGAATCGAATTCATCGCTCTTGCTAAACGCTGTACCAATCATTACAGTAGAAATACTAAAACTTCCAAAATTATTACCTAATTGCAGCCTATAAGGTTCATCTGCCGACAAATCAACATTAAAATTCTCCTGATAACTTTCTGAAAACTGCCTGTCCGCCACCAAATCTATAGTCAAATCCCTAGTTGGCTGTGCCGTAGCTGTAATATTCAACTGGGTATTGGTCCGTTGAATAAACTGTTCATTAAACTCCGAGAAGGTGGTCAACCAACCATTTCTGGCCGCTTCAAAACGAATATCTGACTGGCTTCCGAAAACAAAACCCAAAGAAGGTCTCGAAGTACCTATAAAACCAATGGACTGCGTATACCCAGGCAGCACAGTTCCATTACTTTCGTTATAATTTATGTTCAGTCGCTTCACCATGGTCACCACATCAACAAGTGTATTGAATAAAGCACTTGACTTTTTCTCTACTTTTTCTTCACCATCGGCTGCGAGACCCAGATTACCTTTTTTAGCTGCACTAGTAACTCCTTTAGCACCACCTTTTCGCTTTTTAAGTCCGACCAGATCATAGAACTTCTGCATGGTCATGGATGCTGTTAAGTTATGGGTATTTGCATTCTGTATGGTGTTAATATCACTACCTACGACCTCCCTAAGCGCATCACCACCGCGTTGCCAATCAAAAGTACCCGTATAGCTATATTGTGCACTTATAAAATCCAATGCCGGTATCTTGGCAAAAGGTATCTCATAGTTCAACTGCAATTCTTGGGAATGCCTATTCGGTTCGCCTAAATCAAAAAATCCGTCCCAAAGTCCTAATGCCTGATCAATTCTGTCCCTGGAATCAACAGGCTCGTTTTCATTAAAATAGTTTCGTACAATATTATTGTTGGAGGCTGTTAAGTTCAAACGAAGTGACTTCGTTAAATTGTAGTTTAGAGCGTATTGCCAATTAAATAAGTAATTACGCTGTTGTAATTCAGGAAGCTCCAAACGATCTACACCCTCTTCCCGAACATCTCGGAAACGTTGCGCATTAAACTGCCTATTGATGTTGGAATTCAAGGAAATACTCGCTGGTAATAAATTAAGATTCAAATCCTTTAACCATTTCCAGTATGCGCCGTTAAACAAAGAATCCTTCTTAGCGAAAGGTGCTAGTTCAAGCGGCTCAAAGTTATGTGCATATACAAAACCAGTATTCACGCTCTGATCGCGTAATTTGGCAATCTCAAAATCCCTATGATCTGTCTCGTTGTAGGAATAATTAAAGGTAAAATTCTCTATATCGTAGAAATTCTCATCGGCTTCCTGCCCTCTATCCTTTCGAACTCCTATTAAATTGATGCTTGTTCTCTTCGTATAATCCTCTGCTTGCTCCCTTATTTCGTCTGCAGCTTCCTGATCTGGTGCAGCAGCGATTAAGTCGTCCAATTTTAAATCATCGTAAACAGGATCAAATTCCGGGGTAATAATCTGCTCTGAAATACCATAATTGAACGGTAATTGTATGCCCCATTTTGTAGGTAGTAGTTGACCCACATTTATATTGGTAACCACATCGTAAGAAATAGCATCTTCACGGGCCCGCTCATTGGGCATTTGATCAATAGAACCAAAACCTGAAGTACTTGAACTACCTGTGGCGGACACATTTGCAAAATCCGCAATATTGGCATCGATTGCAGCCACTGCAGCCCAACCACCATTATTATCCAGACCTGCCAATCGTAATTCATTGAACCAAACCTCACCCCTAGCTGGTAAGTTATCTTGATTCTTGATTCCTAACATAACACTTCGGATACTTCCGAGTGACGGATTTCCTCTTATCCCAATACGCAATCTGCCCGGTGTACGTATATCAAACTCGTTTACAGGAATGACTTCGCCGTTTTCTACTTCAAAGTAGCGTACCTCGCTCAAGTCACCACCTTGTATCCATAGCGATTTCACCTTGTTCAAATCGCTTAAACTAATATCCATTTGGTTTACCTCCGGCCAAATTTCACTTGCCGAGTTAGCCCCAAATGGTGTAAATTGTAGTGGTAGTTCCACTTGATAAAAATTTTGCGAGAAATCCGTTCCAAAACGCATGAACCCAACCAAAGGGGTGGAGCTGTCGGCATAATCACTATCCACGATTTTTTCTGCATGCAAGAACATTTTTAAATTTTTGTACTGGCGAATATCAATATTTATATTTTTGAACACGCCTCTTGCATCCTGTGCCTCCAAACCCTCTACCAACAGTGAAAGGGATTGTTCGTTCTGCCTGATAATTGTATTGTTATTGTTCAACTGCTCACGTACTACACCTGGTGGTGTTACATAAGGAATCGGAATCCTACTGCTGTTCTCTTCTATGTTTACAGCGTTTACATCCAAGGTAGTACCATCATCGTCAGGATTGTTATCTATATCCTGATCCTGCAGTGTCTTGGTATAGGTACGCCAATCGCCACGTACCAAATCCAAAGTAGCAAACCGGAGTACGGTAGTGTTATTGAATCCAGTCATATACATACGCATAAAACTAATGGACCTAAAATCTGTAATTCCACCAACGGCATCGGTAAAATCGCTTAAAGGGATTTTATACTGAATCCATCTTCTATTGAGCTGATCTCCGTTAGGAAGTTCTGGCGTAGTCCCTTCCCTGATATCGGTTACATACTTATCGTTTATAGTGGCATTAGGCTTAATATCAATACGGTACTCGTAGTAACTATTTACCGTGTTCATGGTTAAATCTCGATCTATATCTTCAACATCCGGTAAGGTTGTCGACCCCCTATTTGTATTGGTCACCTGCACTGGCGAGTTCCCATCAGGATTATTAAAATCGACATATCGTTCTAAAATACCACCTTCGCGGTTCAAATAATACTGAAAGTTATCCAATGCCGGATCTGGTCCGGGGTTGCTGTCATAAATAGCCTGTTCCGCGGCATCGTTAAGACCATCAAGACCTATATCCTGTAAGGCACGATTAGGCTCGCTGGCATCAAAAGCATAAACTAATGATTGGGTAGCAGGAACCGCTCCCCATGCTGTAGGCGCAATAAAATCATTGCTTTCTACTCCGGGAAGTCCGTTTTCATATTGTTTTTTTCCATCTCGTAAAATATCCTCCGAGATGTTCCCTAGGTTCAAAACTAGTTCTCCGGCGCTGGTAGCTTCCCCGTCCACATATGGGTCTAAGACCCAAAACTGAACGAACTCTACGTTGGTCTGCTCAAAGTTTGTACTACTTAAAGACCGCATCATACCTCCCCATTTTTCATCTGGTGCGGACGTATCAAAACTAGCGTTGTTGTTATAAGGTCCTTTTGCATTGGGATAATAGGCCATATCCAAGGTGCCCTGTACCGTAGTTTGGCCTTGTGCAATATCTACCTGCGGAAAGACCTCATCGATAAAAACCCTTCTTGTGGGGTTGGTGGAGATATCATTATCACTTATTTCTGCAGGCCGTTGGTTCGTGTAAAAAATAGGGTCAATCGTATACCATGCCATTTTAGCCCTTCCAAAACCATTCTGCAAGTTGGCAGGGTCTTCCGGCGAGCTACCCGACAATTGACCGCCTGGAGCAAATTCCAAAGGCGTACTAGCTAAAGACCAGGCCAAAGAACCACGGACATCCAAAAGGGTTTGGGCACCTTCAAAATCATCTAAATAGGTTGTTGTCTCTCCTTGAAAATCAGCGTTCTTTGGAGAATTTGGCTTTAACCAAGCAGCCTCCGCTCGTACCGACACGTTAGAAGGTACATCCGTATCTATATTAGGTAGCTTGTTCACCATCCGAGTCAAAAAAGGCACTTCGGTTGAAAAATTACTATTTAAACCAAAAATAGTATTATTTACAGGCTCTATACCAAAATTTGATTTTTGAGTAAGCGGGCGTTCGTTCAAATTCAATAAGGTACCACCCAAAACAAAGTTCTTACTGAATTGATGCTCTACGTTAACTCCAGAAAAACGACGTGTTTGTTGTCCAAAAACAGCATTGTTTTCCACGGAAATATTGATAGGCGTATTGGAAGCCTCTAAGCTGGGGTCCAAAAGCTGTACCGTACCCGCTTGATAATTTACCGTATAATCTATACCCTCCTGCAATTGACGCCCACCAGCAGTTACTGTTACGGAACCTCTTGGCACATTAAAAGCGCCGATAGGGATACCGTTACTGCCCTCTGCTTTGTAACGCCCTTTTAAAAAAAACTTATTTTTTTCCGGATCTTGCAATGCCGCAGCCTTCGTAAGGGAATACATATCCCTAAAGACATATTTGTCTTGGTTCTGATTATAGGCAGAAGGGGTGTCGTATTGCCCACCATTCCCATTCTCCAAAGTTTCAAACAAATACTCTCCAAAAGGTTCCACCTTAGTAAAAACAATACGTCCGCCTTGGGTATCGACAGTGATACCAGGATAAAAATCGAAAAAACCATCACCACCTGGCTGCAGGTCGTTGTAGACGTTTAATCGGTCTAAGTTAAACACATCCAATAAGATACGTTCCTGCAATCCGTCGGGCCATCCAGAACCTGGCCCTTCATCTATTGGGGTAATATAATTTCTCGGTGTAGGATCGGAATACAGTATATTAAGTTTAAAATCTTCCTGACTCAAGCGAAATGCTCCCGTAGCATAAATATTTTTCATCATCAAATCCCAAATAGGATCACTGATATTGGTGATATTACTTTTTAAGAGTTTAAGAATCAGGGTATTGTTTTCAATAATCGGGTTTGCTCCAGGAGAAACCGTGGTAGCATCCAAACCACCATTAGCAAATTCCCCTACCTGAAAAACCTCACCCTGGAAGGTATACTGAAAGGCTACAGCCAATACCTCATCATTACTTAACCTTTGATTCAAGGAAACGTAACCTAGCTGAGAATTAAAGGTGAAATCTCGGCCTTGCTCTAATTTTCTTGCATTTTCTAATATAGCGTAATCAAATCCTTGATTAGGATTATAGCCAGCCGTAAACCTAGCTGGATTAAAAGCAGTTTCTATTGTTGCGATATCCCGTACATTGGCCGTCAAGGCTCCACCTGACCCAATAAGTCTCGGATCATAATCGTTCGCATTGTTTCTAGGTCTTGTATCGGCTGGATTGTTAAAAAACCCGGCTGCCGCACCTCCGTTTTGTCCAACTCTCGTTTTATCCGGAGCTATCTCCCCTAAATCCTGAAAGGCCACTACGTTACGAACGTTTAGGGTTTGTTGGCTCCTATTGGTTACCCAAACCTCTAATCTCGTAATCTGTATCTGGCTTTGGATGTAAGGATAAGTTTCTAATGCCCTATCATAATTATCCCTAAAATAATGTGCCAAGAAAAAGTGCTTGTCCTCATCATAATCTAATGCGGTAATATTAAATTCGTTCAAGGTACCACCACCTTGCGCCACTACCGTATTGTTCTGAGAACGCTGTTCGGAGAAAACCGCGGTGACCATTGTTTTACCAAATTGGAGTTGTGTCTTTACCCCAAACAAGCTCTGTGCTCCTTTTATAAGAGAACTGTTCAGTGGCATATTTACATTACCTACTTCAATTTTCTGAAGAATATCATCCTCGGTAGGCGTATAATCCAGTTTTACGATATTCTGAAAATCGAAAGTAGCCTCTGTATCATAGTTGGCATTTACCTGCAACCGCTCGCCTATTTTTCCAAGCATACTTAAACTAATGCGTTGATCAAAATCAAACGATAAGTTGGTTCTGTTTCTTGGAGAAAGTGATGGATTATCATTCTTTTGCCAAATAACACCTAAATCCATAGCTACGGAACCTTGCGGTATCACTTCTATAGTATTCCCTCCAAACACGGATTGAAAGAAATCATTATTCACATAAAAATTGGGTAGTAAATTTCGTCGTGCTTCCTCGCTTCCTTCCTTCTTCCCGGAGTAAGCATCTGACTTTTCCTTAAAATAAGATTTGATACCCTCTTTTTTAATCAGGTCATAATATTGATCTGGAGTGAGGATAATAGGATATCCAATATCAAAATCTCCAATTTTTTCATTGTAGACGTACCGATCTAACTTAGCATCATAGAGGTATCTGGAAACGATACTCTCCGGATTTTCAAGAGCAATACGCCCTAGGTCATATCCGGTTTTCACAGAATCTACTTCTTGTTCATCTGTTTCTTGAGCCATAGACACTTCTATGGAGCCAAAAACAAATAAGAATAGAAAAAGATACTTAAAAAATGTTTTAAGATTATTGATTGCCCCTAATTTCAAACTTGTTACAAATTTTTGAGCGCAAGTTTTATAATGTTCTCTGCGCTTAGTGAAGCATCTTGGGAAATTACTTTGTCAACTACCTTTTCGGCTTGTCTTCTAGCAAATCCTAGAACCTCTAAAGCAGATAACGCTTCATCTTTATTTGTATTGTTTGAAGTTGTGGAAAGTTCGTCTATATCGTACACTTTCAAAATCTTGTCTCTAAGATCTAAAATGACCATTTGTGCTGTTTTGACACCGATACCTTTTATGGCTTGTATAGCGGGAGCATCTCCATTGGCAATGGCGTCTCTAATTTGTGCAGGAGACATTGAAGACAACATGGTTCTGGCTGTACTGGAACCGATACCGGAAACAGACAATAATAAACGAAATATTTCACGCTCCGATTTTTCAGCAAACCCGAACAAGGTATGAGAATCTTCCTTTACTTGTAAATGTGTGTAAAGACTCAACAACTCACCATCAGGTAGCTTGGAAAAAGTGTGTAAGGATATATTAACAAAATACCCCACCCCTCCGCATTCTATAACGACATAGGTTGGGTTTTTTTCTACTAATTTTCCTTTTAAATGATGGATCATGTGTTACAAATTCAAATACAAGAGACTTTACTTAAAACTAATTACAATATTTCTAACCCTACCCGCTTTTTAAGCTTCAAGTATCACTCTTTTCACATCCTCGTGAGACTGTGTACTGCCAACAGCTTATTGTTTACTTTTTACCACCTACTTAGTACTAATCTCTTATTATTATTATCATCGTCAAGTGACAGCGTACCGCTACTTAACAGACTTCGCTTTTTTACGCTTTTCCCTTTCTTGGGCATCTATAACGGCTACTGCGGTCATATTGACAATCTCATCAACGCTTGCCCCCAATTGCATAATATGTACTGACTTTCTCAGGCCAACCATAATTGGACCGATGGAATCTGACTTATTAAGCTCTTTTAAAAGTTTGTATGTAATGTTGGCGGATTCCAAATTAGGAAACACCAAGGTATTGACCTTCCTACCTGCAAGTTTGGAGAAAGGAAATTTACTTTCAAGTAATTCTCTATTTAAGGCAAAATCTGTTTGTATTTCACCATCTACAACTAACTCCGGATTTTTTTCGTGTAAAATTTTTACGGCCTCTCGCACTTTTTTAGCATTCGGATGCGACGAAGAACCAAAATTGGCATAGCTTAACAGTGCCATTACAGGTTCAAAACCGAAAGTACTGGCAACATTTGCCGTCATTTGGGCTATTTCTGCAATTTCTTCTGCATTGGGATCAATGTTTATGGACGTATCTGCTAAGAACAATGGACCTCTGTCTGTGATCATGATGTTTACCGTAGATACCTTTTTAACATTAGCAGCTCTTCCTATAACTTCTAAAATAGGTTTCACTACCGTCGGGTAGGCCCTAGAATATCCTGAAATCATCCCATCTGCATCTCCTTCCAGCACCATCATAGCACCAAAATAATTACGCTCCTTCATTTTTATTTTCGCACTGTACAGCGTTGTACCACTGCGTCTTCTACTTTCCCAATACTTCGTGGCGTACGTATTTAGGCGCTCATCGAATTCCTTATCCAATGGATCTACAATAGGGATGTCCGCATCAAATTCTAGTTCTTTTTTTAGCTCCAAAATAATATCCTTTCGCCCTAAAAGAATAGGTTGCGCAATACCTTCCTCGTACACAATTTGAGCAGCTTTTAAGACATCTAAATGATCCGCCTCGGCAAAGACAATACGTTTGATATTAGATTTTGCACGACTGTGCAACAATCGCACTACCTTATTATCGTTTCCAGAGCGTTGTAACAACTCTTCTTCGTATTTACCCCAATCTTCTATCGGTGCTTTTGCCACCCCACTTTCCATAGCCGCTTTTGCCACAGCTGGTGGTATTTTGGCTATTAGTCGCTGGTCAAAAGGTTTAGGAATGATATATTCCCTTCCAAAAGTCAATCGCGTTTCCCCATAGGCAATGTTCACTTGCTCAGGCACAGGCTCCTTAGTCAATTCTGCCAAAGCTTTTACCGCTGCCATTTTCATAGCTTCATTTATAGATGTTGCACGTACATCCAAAGCACCTCTAAAAATAAAAGGAAAACCAAGTACATTATTAACCTGATTAGGATGATCCGATCTGCCCGTGGCCATAATGATATCCTTTCTTGTATCTATAGCCAAATCATAGTTAATTTCCGGGTCTGGATTGGCCATGGCAAAAACGATGGGATCATCTGCCATGGACAGTAACATTTGAGGGGATACAATATCTGCAATAGATAGTCCCACAAAAACATCGGCACCTACCATAGCTTCATCTAAAGTATCTATTTTTCTATCCGAAGCAAATTCTAATTTTTCTTTGGATAAGCTTTCTCGATCGCTACGGATAACACCTTTGCTATCTAGCATTACTATGTTTTCCGGACTGGCACCAAACGCCTTATATAATCGTGTACAAGAAACTGCAGCAGCACCTGCACCACTGATTACAATTTTTGCGTCCTGCATCTTTTTTCCAGTAAGCTCCAAGGCATTCAATAGGGCTGCTGCTGAAATAATTGCGGTACCATGCTGATCATCGTGCATTACAGGAATATCCAATTCTTCCTTTAAGCGTCTTTCTATTTCGAAGGCCTCAGGTGCCTTTATATCCTCCAAGTTGATTCCCCCAAAAGTTGGAGCAATCATTTTAACCGTCTCTACAAACTTGTCTACATCTTCGGTATCTACTTCAATATCAATACCATCTATATCTGCAAAAATTTTAAAAAGTAACGCTTTCCCCTCCATAACAGGTTTAGAAGCCTCTGGGCCAATATTACCTAATCCTAAAACTGCAGTTCCATTAGAAATTATGGCTACAACATTCCCTTTTGAAGTGTATTTATAAACATTTTCCTTGTCCTTGGCTATTTCTAAACAAGGTTCTGCAACACCTGGAGAATAAGCTAAAGCAAGATCTCTTTGTGTACTATAAGGCTTGGTAGGTACTATTTTAATTTTACCAGGTTGGGGTTTAGCATGATAAATAAGTGCTTCTCTTCTTAGTTTTTGCTTGCTCATGTAGTGTGCTTTAAAAAGACAAATTTAGGTGTATTCTTTCGAAAAGCGTAAACTCTTTGCGCTTTAAACTAAAAAACGAAAGAATGCTCTGAATAATTAAAAATTGATTTTTAAACCTTTTTCGGAACACTCAATCGCATGGCCAAAATAGCCGCTATAATAAAGAATACTCCTGCAAAAAGCATAGCATTAATAGCACTCCCTCCTAATAAATATGTATAAATAGGCCCAAAGGTTAGGGTCTCTATTCCCATTGGGATTACAATCATCATATTCAAAATACCCATATAAACACCCCGTCTATCTTGAGGAACTACCTTGGAAACCATGGTATAAGGAATTCCCATCATTGCCGCCCAACCAACACCAAAAAGAACCATTGGCACTAAAACGAGAAGGGAATCATTTATATAAGGAATCGCGAACAAAGCTAGGCCAGTACCCACTAAACTCACTGCGTATATTTTCTTTCCACCATACTTTAATGTAAGTGGCACCAAGGCAAGCGCCACCAACATAGTTACGATATTGTACGTCAGGCTCATTTGTGCCGATTGTGATGCTGCTTCAGAAATCCCATAATCCATAGTAAGCATGAACAATGGTGTGATATACTGCCAATATATAAATAGTGCATACCACTGAAAAAGATATACGGCTCCTATTTTCCACATAAATGTGGGCATTTCCTTTATGGCCTTTGAGATTTCAAGAAAAGGCATTGCAATCCGTGTTGCTACTGGCTGCGCTTTATCATGGTTAATTTCTGCTAACTCTTCCTCAGATGGCGGAATTTCTGGCGTTTTAAGTACAGACCATAAAATGGTAGCCACAGAAAGTACGCCTCCTATATAAAAGGAATAATATAACCATTGTGGAATACTACCAGCCACTTCGATAGATTCGTCTCCCAATAGATATTGAAAAAGTACGATTGACCCATTTGCTAATAAAATTCCAGCGCCCACGAATAAACTTTGCATTTGAAACCCAAGGCTAAGCTGTTTCTCAGGTAATTTATCCCCCACAAAGGCTCTATAAGGTTCCATTGCCATGTTATTTCCCGCATCCAATATCCATAAAAGTCCAACAGCAAACCATAGCACAGGACTTGTAGGAAAGGCAAATAAACACAAACTACCTATGATGGCCCCAATTAAAAAGTAAGGTTTGCGACGGCCCCACCTAGGAGACCAAGTTTTATCAGACATAGCACCAATTATGGGCTGCACAATTAATCCTGTTATTGGTCCTGCGATATTCAAAATTGGAAGCATCTCCTCCGTGGCACCCAAATAGATAAATATAGGGTTGATAGCTGTCTGCTGTAATCCAAAACTATATTGAATCCCTAAAAACCCAACATTCATATTAAAAATCTGCCAAAAACTTAAACTTGGTTTCTTTAATTTCATGGGTTTCGCTTTTGGTTTTATTGGCTCTTTGTATGAATATGACACTAAATTGAGAAAATAAATTCATGTTCCTCAATTTAACACAGCATCCAAGATAGTATTTTTAATGCACGGTTGACAAAGAGGGATATAAAAAGAAAGCTATTTACGTCACAAAAACGATAGTGTTGATATGACGTTACTTCAAGAAATTAATATTTCGCTGTAATCCTGAAAATTTAGTCCGCTTTACTGCAGACTTTTGAAATACTTTTTTAAACACATCTTCAGTGATTTCCTCCCAATCCTTTTTAGACATGGAGAGCAACTCCGGATGCGGGTTAAACAAGGGTTCGCTATGTGATTTAGAAAATTTATTCCAAGGACAAACATCTTGGCACACATCACATCCAAAGGCCCAATCGTCAAACTGGCCATGAAACTCGTTCGGAATCTCATTCTTCAACTCTATGGTTACATAAGAAATACACTTACTGCCATCCACAATGTAAGGCTCAACAATGGCTTCTGTTGGGCAGGCATCGATGCAAGCCGTACAGGTGCCGCAATGATCCGTTACCGGTGTGTCGTACTCTAAGTCCAGGTCAACAATAAGCTCGGCTATAAAATAAAAAGAACCCACGCGCTGCGTAAGCAGATTGCTGTGTTTCCCTATCCAACCCAATCCGCTTTTAGCAGCCCAAGCTTTATCCAAAACAGGTGCAGAATCTACAAAAGCCCTACCGTGAACCTCCCCTATTTCTTCGGACATAAAGTTTTGTAACTCGCGGAGTTTAGATTTGATTACGTGATGGTAATCATGCCCATAAGCATATTTTGAAATCTTAAATGTATTTGGTATTTGCTTTTCCTCTGGGTAGTAATTCAGCAACAAGGATATAACAGATTTTGAACCTTCTACCAGAAGCCTCGGATCTAATCGCTTATCAAAATGATTTTCCATATAGGACATCTCCCCGTGCATATTCTTCTTTAACCATTTCTCTAGACGGGGTGCATCCTCTTCAAGAAAGTCTGCCTTAGAAATACCACAAGATAGAAATCCTAGACGTTTGGCCTCAGCCTTTATCATTTCGGATGTCTTTGATTGATTCATCTCGCCTTAAAATGAAGTTTAACAGCGACAGGTTTCAATGAGATAAGCGGATTAATTTGTATCTCCTCCACATCAGATTTCAAGGTATAGTTACGGAGGATCTCCGCAACCGTAATAATCATTTCCTGCATAGCAAAGTTATTTCCCACGCACATTCTAGGGCCAGCACCAAAGGGAAAGTAATAATCTGAAAAATCCTTTTTATTACTGGGGTCAAACCGCTCTGGAACATAGTCTTTTGGAGCATCCCAGAAACGTTCATCCCTATGCAGCTCATAAATAGCTAATAGTAGCATGGTATTTTTTGGAATTTCATATCCGTCTATTTCATCTTTGGCTATAGACTCCCGGTCTATGTAGTACGCCGGTGGATACAAACGCATGCCCTCCTCAATGCATTGTTTTACATAACCAAGGTTTCTAAAATCTTCCATTTCAAGGTTCTTTTCCCAATCTATTTTAGAAATCTCCTGATAGGCTTTTTCTTGTACCTCTGGATGTTTGGCTAGCAAATACAAGGTAAATCCTAAGGCATTTGCCGTAGTTTCATGACCTGCTGCGAATAGAATTAGCACTTCATCTATAAGCTGTTCTTCGGACATGGAACTCCCATCTTCATACTGCGCCTTTAACAGCATATCCAACAAATCGTCCTTATCCGAAGGTTCATTGATTCTTTCTGTAATAATTTGACTTAGAATAGCTCGTGCCTTTTTGGACAGCTTCAAATGGTGACCGATTTTACCTGACAGTTTATACCACCAATTCAGATATGGCTGACGCATTTCTTTAATGAGCATTCGCTGGTTCGACTCTGTAACCTCCTTTAAATCGGCCATTTGCTTTTGAATGTCATTTCGACTGAACAACGAAGTAGCCACCACCTGAAAAGCCAAATCACCCATTAGAGGATACACATCCTGTAGTTCATTAGGTTGAATTCGTGATAACTCATTCCTTATGGCCTCGTGCATAATCTGCAAAAGCCCTTGCAGTTTCTTTTTATGAAATGCGGGCTGTACCATACGGCGATGCGTGCGCCAATGTTCTCCGTTAGAGGTCAATAATCCCTTACCAATATACTTGGCAAGGTCTACCGTTTGCAAGGATGATTTTTGATACTTTTTTTGCTCTGTTTGAAGCACTTGTTTTATAAACCGAGCATGCCTAGTGAACACGATTCGTTTTCTAAAACCAACTTCAACCTCAAAAATATCACCTAGCCTATTAAAATTATCATGATGAAATGGCAAAGGATTTTTAAGAATCATCTTTCTATTCTTAAAAACATGAGTGCGGGCAACTAGGGGTAGTTTTTTCATTAAAAAAGGCCACCTTGAATATTATTCTTGACTCTACCCAAGTGTTTATAGGCTAATTCTGTTACTTCCCGGCCACGGGGTGTTCTCATAATAAACCCCTGTTGTATCAAAAAAGGCTCGTATACTTCCTCTATGGTTTCAGCACTTTCGGAAACAGCAGTAGCTATAGTTGTAATACCCACAGGGCCTCCTTTAAACTTATCTATAAGCGTAGTTAAAATCTTATTATCCATTTCATCCAATCCATGCGCATCTACGTTCAATGCCTTCAAACTAAATTTAGATATTTCCATATCTATACTTCCGTTGCCTTTTATTTGGGCAAAATCACGAACCCTGCGTAACAAGGCATTACAAATTCTTGGTGTTCCTCTACTTCGTCCTGCAATCTCAATGGCTGCATCTTGTGTAATGGGAACCTTTAGTATTTCTGCACTACGCTCCACAATCGTAGATAGCAATTCCGTAGAATAGTATTGTAACCGACTTTGTATACCAAAACGAGCCCGCATAGGAGCCGTTAGCAATCCAGAACGCGTGGTAGCACCGATAAGCGTAAACGGACTCAAATTGATTTGCACCGATCTTGCATTAGGACCGCTTTCGATCATAATATCAATTCTGTAATCCTCCATCGCAGAATACAAATACTCCTCTACAATAGGACTTAGTCTATGTATTTCATCAATGAATAGTACATCACGCTCATCTAAATTGGTAAGTAGCCCAGCCAAATCCCCAGGCTTATCCAAGACAGGACCAGAAGTGATTTTAATACCTACGCCTAATTCGTTGGCTAAAATATTTGCTAATGTAGTCTTACCAAGTCCAGGAGGGCCGTGAAAAAGTGTGTGATCTAAAGCTTCTCCTCTCTGATTTGCAGCCTCTACAAAAACCTTTAGGTTTTCTAACACCTGTTCCTGACCTGTAAAATCATCAAAATTTACAGGTCTCAGGGCCTTTTCAATGTCCAATTCCGCATCGGAAAAACCCTCAGAGGAGGGATCTAAATACTCGTTCATATGCTAACAAAGATACGTAAACCGACATGAAGTTTTTTCAAGTTGCCCCTCCTTTATTTCGAATGATTTAATATAGAAATTCGTAATTTCAGGACATGAAAAAGAATCTATACACTTCAGGAATCCTTCAGTACATTCCTTTTTTTTATGTTATCTGGTCAGATGACCTAGTTTCAGCCTCAGAAATTAATGTGGTTGAAAAGGCCATAAGTAAAGACATCAGTTTAAAGACAGATGAGAAAGCCACCTTACTTTCTTGGTTGCAGGTATCCAAACCACCAAAAGATGAAATATTTAAACTATGGAAACAAACGATTTCCAGTTCTCAGGTTCAATTAATCGAAAGCGAGACCTATCCTCTGGCAACGTTCAGTCAAAAAGTGGTAAGCCACTATTACAACGCATTCGCTTTTAACGATAGTTTAAAGGACATAGAAATTAATCTGGGCATACAACCCAACCACTATAACCACCTTTTTGATGTAGCAGTACAACATGAGGTTTCGTCAGACTATTACAAGGCATCAGAAATTGATATTATTCTAAAAGGAAGAAACGCAATAGTGGTTGACAATTTCAGGGAAGCCTTAAATCATCCTATCTTTAAATGGGACGTGCAAAGAAATAAAGAAGAATTCAGGACTAAGGTTTTGGAACAAGTGGTTCATTTGGCGGAGAAAGGCTATGGTGCTATGGCATATCCGGAAGCTTACGGAGGAACCAGCGATATGGAGGGTTACGCCACCATTTTTGAGAATATGATGTATGTCAATGGAAGTCTTACCATTAAATTCGGAGTACAATTTGGCCTTTTTGGCGGAAGCATTCAGAAACTAGGTACAAAAAAGCATCATGACACCTATCTAGGGCAGACAGGAAAAGCAGAACTACTCGGCTGTTTTGCAATGACAGAAACAGGGCATGGCTCCAATGTAAGAGGTATTAAGACTACCGCTACTTATGAACAACGTACGAACAGTCTAATTATACACACGCCCGGAAAAAATGACAATAAAGAGTACATAGGAAATGCCCTGCATGCTACAATGGCATCGGTTTTTGCTCAATTGATTGTAAATGGAAAAAATGAAGGGGTACATGCGATACTAGTTCCTTTACGGGATACCAGTCATACTACTTTACCTGGTATTACTATAGAAGACAATGGATATAAATTGGGATTAAACGGTGTTGATAACGGAAAAATTTGGTTTCATCAAGTACAGGTTCCTAGGGGAAATCTCCTCAATAAATACGGTGATATCACACCTGACGGCAAATACGAATCTGACATCAAAAACCCAAATAAACGATTTTTTACAATGTTAGGAACGCTTGTTGGCGGTCGTATTTGTGTCGCAAGAGCTGGTCTTGGCGGAGCCAAAATGGCGCTGGCAGTAGCTATAAAACATGCATTAAAAAGAAGACAATTCAATGATAGTATAAAGATACAAGAGGATTTGCTAATGGATTACCCAACGCATCAACTGCGACTTACACCTTTGGTTGCGAGCGCCTATGTATATCATGTTACGCTGGATAAAATGATGGAAGTCTACTGTGATGACTCCCAACCGGACAAGCGTAAGGTAGAAACCCAAGTAGCAGGATTAAAATCCATAATTACTTGGTACGCCAACAGCACCATTCAGGAGTGCCGGGAAGCCTGTGGTGGTAAAGGATATTTATTGGAAAACAGAATTGCAGACCTAAAAGGAGATGTGGATATTTACACTACATTCGAGGGAGATAACAATGTATTGTTGCAATTAGCCGCCAAGGGAGTGCTATCGGATTTTAAGGCAGAATTTAACAGTGCTGGCTTTACTACGGTATTAAAACTATTAAGTCAGCAGCTAAGTGATAAACTAGCAACAGTAAACCCGCTGTACTCCACTAAAGTAGACAAGGACCATTTGTACAATCCAAAATTTCACAAACACGCCTTTAATCATAGAACTAGAAGAATTACGTATACCTTGGCGATGCGGATAAGGGGGTATATTAAAAAAGGAGTGCCTTCTTACCAAGCGTTCTTAAAAGTTCAAACCCACTTAATCGCCTTAGGTAAAGCATACAGCATTGAGTTGGCCTATGAAACCTACAATACCTTTACCGATAACATAGCGGACGAAAAGAATCGGGAATTGTTTCAAAAACTTGGAAGCTTATATGCTCTTTCTGAGATTAAGAAGGATTCCTCTTGGTACTTGGAACAAGGATATATTGGAAGTACAAAATCAAAAGCGATACGACGCCGTACTGAGCGTCTATGCACAGAACTAAGACCCCATTTAAACAGTTTGGTAGATGGATTTGGTATTCCCAAGCACTGCATGTCCGCACCTATAGCTCAATAAATCGTTCACTTCTAAAGTGAAATGAAATCTGATAAAATTTTAACTATTTACTTCTTAGTTGTTCTCCTTATGCAACTGAGAAGTATCCAAAAATTCCAGTATGGTGATTTTTGGATTACCATACAAACTAGTCTTGGATGCACCCTTGGACGATAATTTAAACTCATCCATTACGTAGACCTTGGCATCTGGAGAATCTTCAGATTCAAGTAGCATGGTGAGTGCCTTAAATTCTTCCGCTTTAAGCGTACTATTACCATACAACTTAGCTGTAAAAATTGCTGTATTACCCTCCATCTTTACCGAAGCATTCTTGTACATTAATAAGGTATTGTTTTTCCCCGTAGCATAAACCTTTGCATCGATTCTATCCTTAAAAGTAAGGTTCAAAGAATCACTAGCGACATTAAAATCTCCAGAACTATTTTCATCCATTTGTATATTAATCACATCGGCTGAGGCATTCAATATCAGTCTTGAAGCACCCGAAGCCTTCACATCTAGATAATCAGAAGTGATTACGTCCTTCATGGTGATGAGACCGTTACTCAAGGTCAACGCTTCGAGCTCCGTATAGAACACGGTAATGTTTAATTTTTTTTTGGAAGTAATATTATAAAACGAGGATATATATAAGGTGCCATCCGACACGCTTAACTTTAAAACATCCATCAAGTTATCATCAGCTTCTATCGTAACACTCTCCACAGAACCTTTTTGAACTAGGACATCTATATCATCGTCTAGTTGTATTTCTGTAAAACGAGGCAGATTTTCGGTAGACTCAATTACATTCCTATTCCCCTTTATTTTAGGCTTTCTCTGCGCAAAAGTTTGAAGACAAAGACAAAACACAAAAACTACTGCCAAAATTTTTTTCATAACGGTACTATTATCCTATTTAAAAAAATAACATCCTAAAGGTATTATAAAAAATACAATCCGCATTCTATTCAGGTACTAGCAAAAAAAATGCCCAACTTTAAAGTTGGGCATTTAAAATTAGCTAGACCTATATTAATGGTTTAATTCTTCTTCGTCTTGTTGCAAGGGAATGTGTTGAGGCACAAAATCTTGACCAGGAATAATATATTCCCCATCAGCATCTACCTTACTATAATCGTAAGCCCATCGGTGAACTTCTGGAATGGCACCTGGCCAGTTTCCATGAATATGCTCTTGAGGAGTAGTCCATTCTAAGGTGTTAGAACTCCATGGATTCTGAGGTCCTTTTTTACCATAAAACATACTGTAAACGAAGTTAGCAAGGAACACCAACTGAGCAGCTCCCGCAATCAGGGCGAAAACAGTCATCAATACTTGTACATCTGCTAACTCATCGAACATCGGGAAGGCAGTATTCTCATAATATCTTCTTGGAACACCAGCCATTCCAACAAAATGCATTGGAAAAAATACACCATAGGCACAAATAGCTGTTATCCAAAAATGCACATATCCAAGATTTTTATTCAACATTCTACCTTCGAACATTTTAGGAAACCAATGATACACCCCTGCAAATAAACCGTACAATGCTGATATACCCATTACCAAGTGAAAGTGGGCTACTACAAAGTAGGTGTCATGAACATTTATATCCAAGGTGCTATCCCCTAAAATAATACCAGTAAGACCCCCTGTAATAAAGGTAGATACCAATCCTATTGAAAACAACATCGCAGGATTGAGCTGAAGGTTGCCCTTCCAGAGTGTAGTGATATAATTAAATGCTTTTACAGCCGAGGGAATCGCAATCAACAATGTAGTAAAAGTAAATACCGATCCTAAGAACGGGTTCATACCTGAAATAAACATATGGTGACCCCAAACAATTGTAGATAGGAAAGCAATAGCTAAAATAGATGCCACCATGGCTCGGTAACCAAAAATAGGTTTCCTTGCGTTTGTCGACATCACTTCGGATGTTATACCTAAGGCCGGTAATAATACAATATAAACCTCAGGGTGTCCTAAGAACCAGAATAAGTGCTCATACAAAACAGGAGAACCACCTTGATAGTGCAACACCTCTCCTTGAATAAATATATCTGAAAGGAAAAAGGAGGTTCCAAAGCTTCTATCCATAATCAACATCAATGCTGCTGAAAGTAAAACAGGAAAAGAGACAACCCCAATTATAGCAGTTACAAAGAATGCCCAAATAGTTAAAGGCAATCTTGTCATGGACATACCCTTAGTTCTCAGATTGATTACCGTTACAATGTAGTTCAAAGAACCCAACAACGAAGAAGCAATAAATATAGCCATCGAAGACAACCACAAGGTCATACCCATTCCTGAACCGGGTTGTGCCATAGGTAGTGCACTTAATGGTGGATATATCGTCCAACCAGCGGCTGCTGGTCCCGCTTCAACAAACAACGAAATCACCATAATCACACTAGCAACAAAAAATAGCCAAAAGGAAACCATGTTAAGGAAACCTGAAGCCATATCACGCGCACCTATTTGAAGTGGAATTAACAAATTACTAAACGTACCACTCAATCCTGCAGTTAAAACAAAGAACACCATTATGGTTCCGTGCATTGTAACCAATGCTAAATACACATCAGCATCCATTATTCCGTCAGGGGCCCATTTACCAAGAAAAGTATCAAAAACTAAGAATGCCTCTCCCGGCCAAGCTAATTGCATTCTCATTAACAAAGACATGGCAACACCGATAAAACCCATAACCAAAACACCCAATATTAGGTACTGTTTGGCAATCATTTTATGATCCTGACTAAAAATATACTTTGTTACAAAGGTTTCTTTGTGATGATGTTCATGCTCATCATGAGCATGTTCATCTACTTGAGCTGTTAATGATGACATAGTCTTTTTCTTTTTAATTCTCTTTTCTAGCTTCTTTTTTTTCTTATTCCTGCTTACTCCGTCATAGAAACGCCATCAACCGTATTAAATGCTGGTTGCGCATCATCCTTAAAAACAGTTTCTGCAAAAGTAGTCTGCTCTGAAATCCATTTGTTGTATTCCTCTTCAGTTTCTACTATTATTTTCATTTGCATGTTATAATGAGATCTTCCGCAGATTTTATTACATAGCAATATATAATCAAACTCCCATGGGTCAAGTACCTCACCAGTGCTTACCGATTTTTCAGCCCTTATGATATTCGTTCTCTTTACCTTATCCACAACATCTGGATCTTGACGCATCTCTTCTGTTGTGTAAATAGGCGTAAAAGAAAACTCCGTAGTCATCCCTGGAACACAATTCATTTGCGCCCTAAAGTGGGGCATGTAAGCAGAATGTAAAACATCTTGCGATCGCATCTTAAAGTTCACCTTTCTACCTACAGGTAGGTGTAACTCTTTTACGATTACATCGTCGAAGGCATAAGAATCCGCCTCATCCAGACCCATAACGTTGGCACGATCAATATCAATCAGTCTTACGTTAGCTCCACCCAATACATTATCGTCACCTGCATATCTGGCCGACCAATTAAATTGTTGCGCATATAACTCAACAATCAACGGGTCGTCCTCATCATTAATATCCATAATATTCGTCCATGTATATAAACCCCAAAGGATTAAGCCTGCCAACACAATTACCGGAATAATAGTCCAGATAAATTCTAACCTATCGTTATCCGCATAGAACAAGGCTTTTTTACCTTTCTCTCCTTTGTACTTATACCCAAAATAGTGCAACAATGCTTGAGTAATGGTTTGTACTACAAAGATGATAATCATGGATATCAACATGAGATTATCCACTTCAGCACCATGTTCAGAACCGGCTGTTGGTAATAAAAACTTTGCGTACTTAGCAAAACTAAAAATTGTGATACCATAGATAAACACGAGGAAAGCAAACAGCATATAGCCATTATACTTGTTGTCCTTATCTGTGGCTATTTGATTGCTAACTGTTTTAAGCTGAGACAGCTCAAAAATCTTGGTCATTTGCCAAACAGCAATTGCCACGAGTACTAAAACAACTAAAATTAATAATGTAGTCATTGTATGATTTAATATTATACTTTAAACTTACTAATAGTGAAAGTGCTTACTTTCTTCTATAAACGGATTTCTTTTAGGCTGTAATGGTGCCATCGTAAGTGCTCTAAACACCCAAAAGATAAAAAATCCTGCGAAAAACAATACCGAGCTGATTTCGGAAAGACCAATATACCACTGATCCCCTACTGTTGCCGGCATAATTGCTACAAATATATCCAAATAATGTCCTGCAAGTATAACAACACCAGCCATCACTACAAACCAATTTACGCGTTTGAAATCACTATTCATAAGTAATAGCAATGGGAATAAAAAATTCATAGCTACCATTCCGAAAAACGGTAATTTATAATCTGCTATCCTTGTCACATAATATGTTATTTCTTCTGGTATGTTCGAGTACCAAATAAGCATATATTGAGAGAACCATAAATAAGTCCAAAAGATACTAATACCGAACATAAATTTTGCTAAATCATGTATGTGACTATCGTTTACATCTTGAAGATATCCTTTAGATTTTAAGTATACCGTAACCATTGCAATGACAGTAATACCAGATACGAACATGCTAGCAAAAATATACCAACCAAATAATGTACTGAACCAGTGAGGATCAACACTCATAATCCAATCCCAAGACATGATAGATTCCGTTATCAAGTAGAAGACCAAGAAACCTGCTGAAATTCTAAAGTTCATCTTAAAATTAGAATTATCGTTAGCTTCATCTTGTCTTAGCGACAACTTTCTAGAATACTCTCGATATGCAATCCAACCAGTTAAGAAAAAAGCAGCCCTAATTAAAAAGAACGTTGGGTTTAAATAGCCAGATTTAGCCTGAATAATTGCATCATGTGCAACCACATCGGCATCCATCCAAACAAATAAATGATTCATGTGCAATGTCGAAAGCAATAAGATTACAAATACCACAATTCCTCCTGGAACCAAGTATGCGGTAATACCTTCCATCACTCTAAACAATAGTGGTGACCAACCAGCCTGCGCGGCACGTTGAATAGCATAAAAAGCTAATACCCCTAGTGAAATCATCATAAAAAAGAAAGCAGCAACATATAACGCTGCCCAAGGTTTGTTTTGAAGCTGGTGAAGCAAGTGTTCGTCATGCGATGCATCATGTGCCTCATCATGGGTTCCTTCAGCATGTGCTGCATCCTCAGCATGACCTTCATCATCATGCGAAGCTACCATTGCCTTTGCCTCTTCTACGGTAGAAGGAGCCATTACAAATCCGCCAACAATTCCCAAAAGGCCTACAGCCATCAGAATTATGGAACCAATTTTTAGTCTGTTTGAAAACGTATACATAGTATTTCTTAGCTATTATTTGGTTAAATCTTGTTTTAGCTTCATCACGTACTCAGAAACCTGCCACATTTCCGTTGTATTCATCTGCGATGCATAAGAGCCCATAGAATTTAGACCATACTGAAGGGTATGATATGTTGATCCCACGTTGATATTACGTGCCGCATCAGCATAGCTAGGAACTCCTAATATTTTTTCTCTTTTTACTAGTGTACCCTGACCTTTTCCTTTTGGTCCGTGACAAATTGCACAGTACACATCATACATTTCTTTGCCTTTTTCCAAATTACCCACTACGTTCACAGAATCCAAAGGGCTTAAATTCAACCTAGACAACTCCTTGCCTTCCATTGAATTTTCAATTCCGTATGGCAACCAACCTCTATTTATGGTATTAGCCGGAGGTAACATAGCTTGCGAACCATTAGGTAAAAAATCTACCTCTTGATAGGTTTCATACCCCACTGGCTCATACATGTTGGGCATGTACTGATAATTGCGCTGACTATTATTTTGACACGCCGTAAAAGCAAGCATCAAACATAATAAAATTCCTATTTTCTTAAAACTGTTCATATTTAATGACTGTTTTTTTCTGATATATTTATTTCTACAGCTCCGGTATTAGCCAATAAATCTTTAAGCTCCTGCTCATTATCATGGATTTCTATCTCCATTAAAAAGTGGTCGTCGGTAGTTCTCACATCTGGATTCTCAGCTTTTTTGAACGGCCATAACCTACTTCTTAAATAAAAAGTAATTACCATTAAATGTGCTGCAAAGAATATAGTAAGCTCAAACATAATTGGAACAAAGGCCGGCATATTCTCTATATAACTGAAGCTAGGCTTACCTCCAATATCCTGTGGCCAATCCTCAATCATAATATAATTCATCATCACGGTAGCCACCGCAAGACCTACACAACCGTACAGAAATGAAGTTATCGCAAGTCGTGTTGGTGCCAATCCCATAGCTTTATCTAAGCCATGTACCGGAAATGGACAATAGACCTCCTCTATATGAAGTTTAGCTGCTTTCACCTTTTTAACGGCAAGCATCAATACATCATCATCGTCGTAATAAGCATGTATAACTTTAGATGCCATAATTATTTCTTATTATTTAATAATAGTGTTGCCTGACCAGCCCAATCATCGCGCTGCGCCCTACCTGGGAACGAACCGGTAATAGAATCCAATAAATTGTATTCCCGCTCTGTCATCTTAGCTACTTGGGCGAACGTAAATATTCCTATTTGATTCAATGTTCCTTCCATCTGTGGACCTATACCCTTAACCTTTTTAAGATCATCGGCAGTATCCTTTGCAGCATCGAATGTTCCAATACTACTCAACAATTCCGAAACACCTAAGCTATCAGAATTTTCCGATTGAACCTCCTCCTTAATTACATCCTCAACAATACCATCGTTTACTACCGTAACTGGTGCTATTTGATATAAAGGCTGTCCTGCATCCCTTAACGCTTTATACTTTCCTCCGGAAGCTTTCAATATAGACTTCACCTCTGCCTGAGCAATCACAGGGAAAGTTCTAGCATACAACAGGAATAATACAAAGAAAAACCCAATCGTTCCAATGAAAATGCCAATATCTACGAATGTTGGTGAAAACATAGTCCATGAAGATGGCAAATAATCCCTATGCAACGAAGTTACAATGATTACAAAACGCTCAAACCACATTCCTATGTTCACCACAATGGAGATAAAGAAGGAAAACATAATACTCGTACGTAATTTTTTGAACCACATAAACTGTGGTGAAAAAACATTACAAGTCATCATGGACCAATAAGCCCACCAGTAAGGACCGGTGGCTCTATTCAAGAATGCATATTGTTCGTATTCCACTCCTGAGTACCACGCCATGAACAATTCCGTAATATAAGCACACCCTACAATGGAACCAGTAAGCATGATAACGATATTCATCAATTCTATATGCTGCACGGTAATGTATGCTTCCAAATGACACACCTTTCTCATGATTATCAACAAGGTGTTTACCATAGCAAAACCAGAGAAAATGGCTCCTGCCACAAAATAGGGAGGAAAGATGGTTGTATGCCATCCGGGAATTACCGACGTAGCAAAGTCAAAAGATACAATGGTATGTACAGAAAGCACCAAGGGTGTAGCTAAACCTGCCAATACCAATGACACCTCTTCAAAACGTTGCCAATCTTTAGCTCTACCACTCCAACCAAAACTCAATAAACCGTAAATTTTCTTTTGGAAAGGCAATACTGCCCTATCACGAATCATTGCAAAATCCGGTAATAAACCTGTCCACCAGAATACCAATGAAACAGATAGATATGTTGATATAGCGAATACATCCCAAAGTAGAGGTGAGTTAAAATTTACCCATAAAGAACCAAATTGGTTAGGAATAGGCAATACCCAATACGCCAACCATGGTCTACCCATATGGATAATTGGGAATAAGCCCGCTTGGATTACTGAAAATATGGTCATTGCTTCCGCCGAGCGGTTGATAGCCATTCTCCACTTCTGACGGAATAACAACAGCACCGCAGAAATTAGTGTACCAGCATGGCCGATACCCACCCACCATACAAAGTTGGTAATATCCCAGGCCCAGTTAACTGTTTTATTCAATCCCCAAGTACCGATACCTGTGGAAACCGTGTAAATAATACATCCTACTCCCCATAAAAATGCAACCAGAGCAATGGAAAAAACTATCCACCAATGCTTGTTCGCTCTTCCCTCGACAGGAGCAGCAATATCCACGGTTACATCGTGGTAGCCTTTGTTACCGACTACAAGTGGTTTTCGTATAGGAGCTTCGTAATGCGACGCCATAGACTTTTGTTATAATTACTTTCTAGTATTATTATGCTTCGTTGGTATTTCTAACTTTTACGTGATAGAATACGTTAGGTTTTGTACCTACATACTCCAAAAGATGATACATCCTATCACTTTCCTTGAGTTCAGCAACTTCACTTTCCTTGTCATTGATATCACCAAAAACAATAGCACCATTACTACACGCCATAGAACAAGCGGTCTGGAACTCACCATCTTCTATAACACGGCCATCACGCTTGGCATCCAAAATAGTCTTTTGCGTTTTTTGAATACACATAGAACATTTTTCTATAACACCTCTGGAACGAACGTTTACATCTGGATTCAACACCATTTTACCAAGGTCGTTGTTCATGTGAAAATCGAACTCGTCATTATTATTATACAAGAACCAGTTGAACCTTCTCACTTTATACGGACAGTTGTTAGCACAATATCGAGTACCTACACACCTGTTATACGCCATTTGATTCTGACCTTGTCTACCATGCGATGTTGCCGCTACAGGACAAACCGTTTCACAAGGAGCGTGATTACAATGTTGACACATTACAGGCTGAAAAACTACTTGCGGATTATTCGCAGGATCTTCCAACTCACCAAATCCACCAAGAGAACCATTATCCCCTGAAAGACCGTCAAAACCTTCTTTTTTATTTACATCCTCTTCAAATGTATCTTCAGAAGAATAATACCTATCGATACGCAACCAATGCATATCTCTTGATTTACGCACCTCTGCCTTACCTACTACAGGAACATTGTTTTCTGCATGACAAGCAATAACACAAGCACCACATCCAGTACAAGAATTCAAATCGATGGACATATTAAAATGATGTCCTATAGACCTATCAAAACTATCCCAAAGATCTACAGAAGAAGCAGGAACCTCTTGGTGATCCATGGATACCTGAGGAACTTCGTTCCACTCCGCATGATCTTTTGTATTGAATATTTCAAGTGTCGTTTCTTTAATGATATCATTACGCCCCATAAGGGTCTTATGCAACTGAACACAAGCAAACTCATGATTTCCGGCTGCTTTCTCAATCTTAACTGTTTGATTGGCGCTCATTCCATCATACAACAAAAAGGCATTTACACCTGTTTGCATATCCTCCTTCATCCCTACCTTCTTACCGTAACCAAAAGACAAACCTACAGAACCGTTAGCCTGACCTGGCTGAACAATTACAGGAACTGCTTCCAATGTTACACCATTTACAGTTAGGTTTACATAGTTACCATCCATTCCACCATCCGCAACATTCACGTTCGCTACACCAAGCTCCTCTGCGTCAGTCTTGGAAACGGTTACATAATTATCCCATGCAACCCTTGTAATAGGATCTGGAAACTCTTGCAACCAAGGATTATTCGCTTGCTGACCATCACCCATACCAACCTTGGAGTACAACGTAAGCTCTACACCATCACTAGTCGCATTCGCCAAACTTCGTAATGCTGAAGTCATAGGCAAGGCTTCCACAGTATCACTCTCTTCTTCAACAGAGGCCATTCCGACCGCATCGTCACCAACAACTAAGGTTGATGCACTAAATACACCGTCTTGCAGCGTTTGACCCCAGTCCGCACCGTTTAAAACAGTACCAGTCCAAGTTTCCTTAATATAATCGTAATATGTTTTTTCACTTCCTATCCAACCTAAAACAGCTGTTTGCAATTGTTTTGTATCGAAAAGTTCTTGAATCGTAGGCTGCATTAACGTATAATGGCCTTTCTTTATCTCCACATCTCCCCATGATTCTAAATAGTGGTTAGAAGCGGCAACATAATCAACGTTCTCTGAAGTTTCGTTCCAATTCGTTGAAAAGGAAACCGTAAGATCTACCTTATCAATGCCTTCCTTAAAATCTGCAGCATTTGGTAAAGAATACATAGGATTAACCCCATCCATTATCAAAGCACCAACCCTGCCGGCCTTCATATCGGCAATCAAAGCATTTACTGCAGTCACGTTACCTTGTCTCGTATATTTAGGAGCAACAGCATCAAAAGCTGTACTTCCTAACATTTTATTTATCGCCAGAACAACCATCTGTGCATTTACATCATCAAGTCCTGTAACTACTGTGGCGTTCGCCCCGGCTTTCTTCACCTCCATAGCCAACTGCTCCACTATGCCTTCATGCTCAGAGGTATTACCTCCAACAGACACACCGCTAAGTTTCCCGTATAACTTGGCCAATATCACTTTTTGCGCTGTAGGCGTTAATGGTATTCTTTTATCTGCATTCGCCCCAGTCAAACTCATATTAGCTTCTAACTGAACGTGACGCGACATTTTTCCTTTCTTTGGAACCCTACCTCTAGAATAGCCACCATCAAATCCACCACCCTGCCAATCAGAAAGGAAGTCTGCCCCAAATGAGACTATAAGATGTGCTTTTTCAAAATCATAATCAGCCATTGCTCTCTCCCCATATGCATTTTCAAATGCAGTAAGTGCCGCATCTTCAGAAATAGCATCATAGGTAACGTGACTTATATTTTCATTATCCGCCTTCAATTCAGACATCATTTTATTGGTAGAAGGACTAGCATAGGTCTGTGTTAAAAAGACAACCTTTTTACCGTTGCCTAGGTTACTCATTTTACTTTTCACAGCAGCATCCAGAACATCCCATTCAACAGGCTCACCATTAGCCATTGGCCCCTGTAATCTAGTACTGTCATATAAAGAAAGAACAGATGCTTGTATTCTTGCATTAGCACCACCATTGACCTTTGCCAAGGTATTATTCTCCACCTTAATTGGTCGGCCTTCCCTCGTTTTTATTAAAATACTGGCGAAATCAAAACCATTTGCAATCGTAGTTGCATAGTAATTAGAAACCCCAGGAACGATATTCTCTGGTTGTACTACATAAGGAATAGACTTTATAACTGGACCTTCGCAAGCTGCCAAAGAAGCAGCAGCCGTACTAAAACCAACGTATTTTAAAAAATCTCTTCGGTTTGTATTTGTTGTAGACAAGGTTTCCTTATCCCCTAAAAACTCTCCAACAGGAATTTCCTCTACAAACTCGTTCTGTCTTAGCGCCTCAACAATGGAATCGTTAGGGTCTAACTCCGCTTCGCTTTTCCAATACTTTTTGTTTGATGACATACGTAATATCTGTAATTAGCTTCTTAAATTATTAATAGTGACACTTTCCACATTCCAGACCACCCATTTGGGCTGCCGTTAAGTTATCTACACCATACTTCTTGGAAAGCTCAGCATGAATTTTTTCATAATACTCATTCCCTTCAACCTTTACATTGGTTTCACGGTGGCAATCGATACACCAACCCATAGTTAATGGCGAGTACTGGTACATTATTTCCATTTCCTCAACAGGGCCGTGACATGTCGTACAATCTACCCCGGCAACGGAAACATGTTGGGAGTGATTAAAATATGCAAAATCGGGAAGATTATGAATACGCACCCATTCAACTGGCTGACTTTCACCTGTATACTTTTGATTCTCCTCATCCCATCCAACAGCTTTATACAACTTCTTTATCTCTTTCGTATAAAACTCATTAGTATACCCATTCGCTAAATCATCTGCCGTAGGACCCTCTGGGCTACCGCTATACTCATATATTGATTTGTGACAATTCATACAGACATTCAATGAAGGAATCCCAGAATGTTTGGAAACCCTAGCTGAAGAGTGACAATACTGGCACTCTATCTTATTCGTACCCGCATGTATCTTATGAGAGTAATGTATTGGTTGAATCGGCGCGTACCCTTGATCTACACCCACCTGCATCATCCATCCGTAAGCAAAATAAGCACTACCTAATAACAAGAATATAGAAGTAACTAAAACCAAGAATTGATTTTGAGCAAAAGCTTTCCAAATCGGAGTTCTTTTTGCAGCTTTTTCCTTTTCCATTACAATGCCATTCGCCTCGGCAATACGACGCAAAGTCATATTCACTAAAACCAACATTACAACCAATAAACCAAAAACAAGAGCCAAAGCTCCTAAAATAACTTCATTTGAGATTCCTCCAGAAGCGCTTCCAGATGCCGCAACAACAGCATCAGCGGCTGGCGCCACAGCAACTGGCGGTGGGGCGGCAGTATAGGCCAATATATTATCAATGTCAGCATTTGACAATGTAGGAAATGCGGTCATTGCTGCTTGATTGTACTCCTCATAAATCTTAACCGCATAAGCATCGCCGGATTTAATCATGCCCGCACTATTCTTAATCCAAGTATACAACCACTCTTTATCCAGCCCCTCTTCTTCAGCTAAACGCGCTTCCACATTTGCTAAGGCCGGACCCGTCATCTTGCGATTCATCGCATGACAGGCAGCACAATTTTGATTAAACAAAGCTTTTCCAGCAACAGCATCTCCAGAACCGCCAGCAACCTCTTCCTGAGCGCTCAACGCAACCGTAAAAAGCAGGAAAAATACTATACTGAAGCCTAAAGCCTTAGAAAACTGATTTCGGTATGTAACCTTTTTCATATATTAAATGTTTCAATCGGATTCTTGGCACAGTTGTAGCTAATTAGAAATACAACAACGGAATTAATGCCTGAACTGGACACAAAAATACGACATAGACTTTATTTGAAAAAACGTTAATCTATTTATAATTTATAATTTATAACTATTCTAAATAGAAGTGGACGCACTAGATTTGCAGCTCAAAAAAATTATATTTGCAACATGCAGATAACCATATTATTACCCTTATGAAAAAATTAATTTACTTCTCTTTGTGCTTTGCAGTCAATTATTTTGGTTCTGCACAAGAAGCACAAATAACTATAGCGCAAGACGAAAAAATAGAAGCATTATTGGATTTGTACAAATCTGCGTTAAAAACTTCAGATTATTACAGGATTCAAGTTGGATTTGGATCACATGCTCAAGCTGAGCTTATTAAAGCAAATGTGGAAGAAGACTTCCCAAGCCTTACTTCCAAAATTGATTTTGATTCACCTACCTATCGCGTTAGAGTTGGCAGATTTAAAACAAAGATGGAAGCCGAACGTAATTTTAACGAGGTACGGATGAAATATCCAAATGCTATGCTACTTAAACCAAAAAAATCGGCCAAATAGGCCGATTTTTATTATTCAATTCTTGTGTTTATTTTGTTTTAAGTTTCTTCTTTACAGCTACTTCTTGGAACCCTTCAATAACATCGCCAATTTGTATATCGTTGTAATTCTTCACTTGAAGTCCACAATCATATCCTTTAGCAACTTCCCTAACATCGTCTTTGAATCGCTTTAAGGAACTAAATTCCCCTGTGTAAATCACGACACCATCCCTAATCAAACGAATATTTGAGTTTCTGAACAACTTCCCAGTAGTCACCATACAACCTGCAATGGTACCTATCTTGGAAATTTTGAATGTCTCTCTTATTTCCGCAGTTCCCGTAATCTCCTCCTTCATTTCAGGTGATAACATACCTTCCATGGCATCCTTAAGGTCGTTTATCGCATCGTAAATAATAGAATACATACGGATATCGATTTCTTCCTTCTCAGCTATAGATTTGGCGTTACCCATTGGCCTAACATTAAATCCGATTATTACCGCATCCGAAGCAGAGGCTAACAACACATCAGACTCTGTTATAGGTCCAACCGCTTTATATATAATATTTACCTGAATCTCATCAGTAGAAAGTTTCTGAAAAGAATCGGTTAACGCTTCTACCGAACCATCTACATCACCTTTAAGTATGATATTCAATTCCTTGAACTCCCCTAAGGCAATTCGTCTTCCGATTTCATCCAACGTAATATGACGCTGTGTTCTTACCGATTGCTCACGTTGTAGTTGAGATCTCCTTGCTGCTATTTGTTTGGCTTCACGTTCATCTTCCAAAACATAGAACTTATCCCCAGCTTGTGGGGCACTATCTAAACCTAGTATAGAAATTGGCTTAGATGGCCCTACTTCAGAAACCATTTTACCACGTTCATCTTGCATGGCTTTTATCTTACCACTCGTAGTACCTGCCAGCACATAATCCCCTATTTTCAAAGTTCCTGCCTGAACAAGAATGGTAGAAACATATCCCTTGCCTTTATCCAAAAACGCCTCAACAACTGTTCCTGTAGCAGATTTATCTGGATTCGCTTTCAACTCTAACAATTCAGCCTCTAGCAGTACTTTTTCCAAAAGTTCTTTAACACCTGCACCGGTTTTGGCAGAAATATCATGAGACTGTATTTTACCTCCCCAATCTTCTACCAACAAGTTCATTTGCGCTAAGCCCTCTTTAACCTTTTCTGCATTTGCAGTAGGTTTATCAATCTTATTTATAGCAAATACAATTGGCACACCTGCAGCCTGTGCATGACTTATAGCCTCCTTAGTCTGGGGCATGATGTCATCATCCGCAGCAATAACAATAATAGCAATATCCGTTACCTGTGCTCCCCTTGCACGCATTGCGGTAAACGCTTCGTGACCAGGTGTATCTAAAAATGACATACTTTCACCATTTTCTAAGGTAACCCCGTATGCACCAATGTGCTGTGTTATACCACCGCTTTCTCCAGCGATAACATTCTCCTGCCTAATATAATCCAGTAGTGACGTCTTACCGTGATCAACGTGACCCATTACCGTAACTATTGGAGCCCTTGGTTTCAAATCCTCTGGCGCATCTTCTTCCTCAACGATACTCTCTTCGATATCGGCAGTAACAAAATCTACCTCATAACCAAACTCCTCGGCAACTATGGACAAGGTTTCCGCATCTAAACGTTGATTCATGGTAACCATGATTCCCAAGGACATACAAGCAGAAATAATTTCGGTAGTGGAAACATCCATCATTGTAGCTACCTCACTCGCCGTAACAAACTCTGTCACCTTAAGAACCTTGTTTTCTAACTCTTGTTGCTCTAAATCTTTTTCTGTCTGCTCTCTATGTTGGTCCCTTTTACTTCTTCTGTATTTAGCACCTTTACCTTTCTTGGATTTTCCTTGTAATTTTTCAAGAGTTTCACGAACTTGTTTTTGTACGTCTTCCTCAGTAGGTTCTACTTTGCTTACCGTTGCCACACGCCTACCGATAGTCCTTCTTTCACCAGTGCCACCAGATGGTCTCGCTCCAGGGCTTGTCTTTGTGTTTTTACTTACAATACGCTTTCTACGCTTTTTACGATCGGCACTATCCGTTTTCCTATCTTCTTTTTTCTTGGGCTTTTTAAACTTGGACAAGTCAATCTTATCACCAGTTATTTTTGGACCAGATAATTTTTGATATTGTGTCTCCAATGTTTTTGGTTCATCGGTCTTTTCCTCCGCTACTACATCCTCTTCCTTCTTGGCTACCTCAACCGGTTTTGATGTTACCACCACCACCTCGGGGGTTTTAACCTCTGCCTCCTCTTTTACAGAAACATCCTCTTTTACTGCAACCTCTTTTTTCGCAGGAACCTCCTTTTTAACAACAACTTCCTCTTTCGCAGGAATCTCTTCCTTAACCTCCGGAACAACAACTACCTCCTTAATAACCTCAGCGGTTTTAGTCGGCTCTGCAATTTTTTCCTTGGCTGCTTCTTCTACCTTTTTCTTCTTAGGATTAAGGTCGATTTTGCCTACCATTTTCGGGCCTGCAAGCTCTACCTTTGTATTGATAACCCTTTCAGATTCGGCATTGCGTTTTTCGCGAGCAAGTCTTCTGGCATCCTGCTCTTGCTCCAGCTGAATCCTTATAGCTTCCTTTTCCTTACGCTTTTCTTCACCTACTTCTTTGGATGCCACTTTCTTACTCATATCCGTCTGAAAGCCATCAAGTAAAACCTGATAGACCTCATCGGATATCTTGGTTGTAGGCCTAGCATCGATTTCGTGCCCTTTACTACTAAGAAAGTCCACGGCCCTATCCAAGGAAATATTGAGTTCGCGCAGAACTTTATTAAGTCTTATTGTTGCATTGTCTGCCATAAATACTGATTCCCGTTCTTTATTCTTGTGCTAATATATAGCTAATCTTCTAATTCTTCTTTGAGGATACGCACAACTTCTACAATTGTCTCTTCCTCTAAATCGGTACGCTTTACCAAATCGTTTACATCTTGCTCCAAGACGCTTCTTGCAGTGTCCATACCAATTTTTTTGAACTCCTCTATAATCCAAGCATCGATTTCATCCTTAAACTCAGTCAATTCCACATCTTCTTCTACGCCTTCACGGAATACATCTATCTCATATCCAGTTAACTGACCAGCTAATCTAATATTATGACCTCCTCTACCTATAGCCTTAGAAACCTCTTCTGGCTTAAGATACACTTGAGCAGTCATCTTCTCATCGTTCAACTTTACAGAGGAAACCCTTGCAGGACTCAAGGCTCTAGTTACCAATAATTGTGGATTTGCAGTCCAGTTGATTACATCTATATTCTCATTACCCAACTCCCTTACAATACCATGAATACGCGAACCTTTCATTCCCACACAAGCCCCAACAGGATCAATACGATCATCATAAGAATCAACCGCAACCTTAGCTTTCTCGCCTGGTATACGAACTACTTTCTTAACCGTAATCAAACCATCGAATACCTCTGGTATTTCTTGAAAAAACAATTGTTCCAAGAACTTTGGAGAACTTCTAGACATAATAATCGAAGGCTTTGCACCTTTAAGCTCAACACTTTCTATAATACCGCGAACATTATCTCCTTTACGGAAAAAATCAGAAGGAATTTGCCTGTCTTTGGGTAAAATAATCTCATTTCCTTCGTCATCTAGTAAAATAACCGCTTTATGACGTATGTGATGTACCTCAGCCGTATAAATTTCACCTTCTAACTCTTTAAAATGCTTGTAAATCGTGGTATTATCATGCTCATGAATTTTAGAAATCAAATTCTGACGTAGCGCCAAAATAGCTCTCCTACCTAAATCTATAAGCTTCACCTCTTCAGAAACATCCTCGCCTACTTCAAAATCTGGTTCGATTTTTTGCGCTTCAGTCAATGAAATCTCTTCGTTTTCATCCTCAACTTCACCATCTTCAACAACAATTCGGTTACGCCAAATCTCCAAATCCCCTTTATCTGGATTTATAATAATATCAAAATTATCATCCGACCCAAACTTCTTTTTTAACGCATTTCTGAAAACATCTTCCAAAATCGCCATAAGCGTTACCCGGTCTATAAATTTATCATCCTTAAATTCCGAGAAAGATTCTATTAACGCAATATTTTCCATTTATACTTTGAAATTAAAATTTTAATACAACTTTTGCTTTATTGATTTCTGAAAAATCAATTTCCTGTCTTTTTTGAACGGTAACCTTGCCCTTACCTATTGGCTTGGGCTCCCTTGCCTTCCATTCCAGAACAATATGTTCTTCGGCTACAGCAGTAAGGCTGCCTTCATAGGTAGCAGTTGCCGTTTGAACCTCTAACTTTCTGCCAATATTCTTCTTATACTGTCTCGGCAATACTATTGGAGAAGATGCACCTGCAGACGCTACCTCTAGCGCAAAATCTTCTTCTTCCCTATCCAAATTATGCTCTATGGCACGACTGATTTTTATACAATCAGCAACCGTAACTCCATGGTCACCATCTATGATTACCTTTATCTTATTGTCTGTGCCCACTGCAAAATCTATTAAAAAAAGCGAATCATCCTCTTCCAATCCTGCATCCAACAACGCTCTAACCTTACTTTGTAACATAAAAATAGTTTCTACACTAACAGAACTGAATACCGATAAAGTAAATTTTTTCTAATAAAAGAGGGGACAAATTGTCCCCTCATGAATACTTCAATATCCTTTCAGTGGTGCAAATATACAATAAATTTGATTTCTACAATAGCGTAGACTCTTACAATTAAATGATTTAACAATACCATTTAATCCTTTCCTTTAGTTTTAAGCGAACTGCAATCAATTTTTACATCTTTTAGACCTATTTTTAAACGTCATCACCTTTTCCAAAATAAATCAAAAGATGTTCTATCGTCTTACAACCTAACCATTGAAGCATCAGCAATTAATTTTCTTTCTTTTTGGTTCAGCGGCATTTCCAAAAAGACCAATATACTATCCGTACTAATGCTTATCGTTTTAGGTATCATCTTACAATATGTCCTAAAATACTTTGTTCCAGAAGTGTTGGATTTCTGTGGCCGACAAGAACCTTTGGGTAGTATTGGGTTGATAATGATTGCACTAGAAGTAGCATTAGAGTTAGAACTCAAACGCGAAAAACTGGTCCCTATCCTAAAAACAATGGCTGTTGCATTATTGGGACTTTTAGGCTCCGCTTACGTAGCTTCCCTCATATTAAATTACTTTATACCCGGCATGAGGATTCAATCTGCATGGATATACGCCACACCTTTATCTATGCTATCAAGTGGGATTATTATTCCAAGCGTAGCGGACTTTCCGAGCGTAAAAAAGAGCTCCATATTTATGAAAGTACGTTTTCCGACATCTTGGGAATCATGATGTTTTCTTATTTAATTGGCGGCCTGAACCCTGCAGAAGATATTGGTAATAACGGTTTTGCTGCTAATATTGTCTTGACTGGAGTTATTAGGACTCACTGCCAGTTATGCCATTATCCTGATTTTTTAGCAAATTAAAGAGTCAGGCTAAACTCTTCTTATTGATTACGGTTCTTCTTTTACTTTACGCAATCAGTAAAAAATTCCACCTCTCCTCATTGATTATCATATTAATATTTGGACTAGTGATAGCAAACGTCAAATTATTCTTTCCAGTCAAAATAGCCGTTTTTCTGGAGCATAAAAAAATAAATCAGATTTATCATGAATTCCATAGTATTACTTTAGAAACCATTTTTGGAATGCGTACCCTTTTGCATGTCGTTTTTAGGCTCGGTATTGTCTTTACTTCGCTTTTCAATTTTAATGTAGCTCTAATTTGCTTATTTATTATCGCATCTATCTATGCGATACACTTTGTAATTCTGAAGGTATTTAGAGTAAAGGATATTCTTCCTTAGCTATTTGTGGCGCCGAGGAGACTTATAACCGTATTATTGTTCTACGCTATACCGGAGGAAGCCTAAGTGGCGAACTTTGAATCTGGAATCTTATTGTTCGTTATAATTGCCACCAGCTTAATCATGACATAGGCAATTATTAAGGACAAGAAAAAAAATGAATGTGCTATTAGATGAAATTGATGAAGGATATGCCGAACGTAACGAGGCATAGAATATATTAAGGAAGCAACAAAAAGTGAAAAATTCACCTAACCAGTTCTTTACTGACTAGGACTCCGCTTCTGATAATAACTCTTCGACATTATCAGATACTTAAGCTCTCTAAAGGAGAAAATTAGTTGATTGCAGCGGAAACAACTCCTGCATTTACCTGCTGTATACTTCCATTAAGGCCAACTTTGGTGGTGTTAATACTGTCCATCTCTTTTCTAAACCTTAGGATCATGAGCGTATCCAACTCTCTTTCAATACTATCCTGCATCAACTGCCAATTTGCAGCGTTCATAGATTTATTGAATTCAGTGATTTTGTTAAACCGTTCTAGGTTATATCTGTTCGCCTTCCAAGCATGTTGGGTACTTTTTTGATGTTCTTTATCTTGGAGATAAATACCAACTACAAAACCCACCACTACCAATGCTAGTATAATTTTGAGATGCTTTGCAGTTAAATTCATAAGTAGTATTTTTTTAAATCAGGATAGAACTAGTAAGTTTTTTGATTAAAAAAGCTTCAATTCCGGTCAGTCTTTTATTCATTTAGGGACAGCAATATACAAAATATCTGATTTGACAGCCAAGATTCACGTCAACGAGACACATTATGTCGTTAAAAACTTACAGGAAGTTTTATCAGCTAATATATTTCTGGTAAAAGTGATGTGAAATTGAAGAAAAAAACGCAACCAATCCAATAAACGAGTAATTCAAACGTATTAGCTAAATTTATGAAGACAAAAATGCTTCAACTTTACAATTTGGAGCCCTAAATTCCTTATCCTAATCCCTTTAAAAAAACAAAAATCCCGATATCAAAATGACGTCGGGATTTACTTTAAAAATTCTGTTGGCCCACAAGGACTCGAACCTTGAATGTCGGTACCAAAAACCGGTGTGTTACCAATTACACCATGGGCCAATCTCTAGATGCGAAACACAAGTTTTGCATTCGAGGGTGCAAATTTAAAACAAAGTTTGGTTTGCACAAACTTTTTTTAAAACAATAATCTAAAAAAATCCATAAGCCGGCCTGTTAAAGGTTTATAAAAATTGTACTCTGTTATCTATTTTAATTAGTAAATTCGTCCTTAGCTTTAACTAGGGTTACATGTTTTCAAAGAACTTTCAGAAGTGGGACACCATACTTGGGTGGTCCGTATTTTTTATTGCATTCATTACTTATTTCATTACCGTAGAACCGACTAACAGTTTTTGGGATGCGGGTGAATATATTTCTACGGCAGCCAAATTACAAGTTGGGCACCCACCGGGAGCTCCTTTGCTACAGATGATTGGCGCCTTCTTTGCCATGTTCGCTTTAGAACCTAGTCAAGTAGCCATGATGGTGAATTTAGTTTCAGGTATATCAAGCGCTTTCACCATCCTATTTATGTTCTGGACTATTACCAATATCACCCAGAAATTAATGGATAGCGACGAACAACTCACCAATAGTAAGGCGATAGCCATTTTAGGAAGTGGGTTAATTGGCTCTCTAGCATTTACCTATTCAGACAGTTTCTGGTTTAATGCTACTGAAACAGAAGTGTACGCCATGGCCAGTTTTATTATGGCGCTACTACTCTGGCTGGGACTTAAATGGACAGACAACTTAGAAGACCCAAGAGGAAATAGATGGATTATCCTAATCTCCTATGTTGTAGGACTCACCTTTGGAATTCAGTTTATGGGCTTTTTAGCCATCCCTTCCATAGGCCTACTTTACTATTTTAAAACGTACAAAACCACAACTGTAAAGAATTTTCTGCTTGCCAATCTCATCGTCATTGGCATACTAATGTTGGTCTATAAATTTTCCTTGACCTACGTCTTAGTGCTATTTGGCTGGGGAGAAGTGTTTTTCATTAACAGTATGGGGCTTCCGTTTAACTCGGGCTCTATCCTTATTGGAATTCTATTTATTACCGCCTTTTATTTAGGGCTTCGCTACACTAGAAAGCACAATTACAAAACGGGCAATACGATTGTTTTATGCCTAATGTTCCTTTTTCTTGGCTTCTCCTCATGGATTATGCTACCCATACGCGCTAACGCCAAGGTAGTCATCAACGAGAACAACCCGTCGGATGCAAGGGCACTTTTGGCCTATTACAACAGAGAGCAATACCCTGGTGTGGATAGTCCCATTTACGGGAGTTACTACTCCGAGATGTTCGCTTCCCAAGGTGAAGAACGCGATGGAAAACCCAAATACGAAAAGGACTACACCTTAGGCAAATATATTATCGTAAATAAATACATAAACGCCGATGTAGGACCAAATCCGGAACACCAAGGCATTCTTCCGAGAATGTGGAGCTCACAACATGCAGAAAACTACATGCGCCACTTTGGCCCACTAGATTTTAGAATAACCAAACCTAATGAAGAACTTCGTACAGCGGTAAACCAAGTTAAAACAGGTTTCGCGAACGGAGAAATAGACGCGGACCAGTACATTAGCTTCCTAAAACGTTTTGAAGATTTTATTGAAGTAGAACCACCATCGGTTTGGGACAATGTAAAATACATGTTTGAATTTCAATTCAATTATATGTACTTACGCTACTTCATGTGGAATTTTGTCGGAAAGCAAAATGATGTTCAAGGTAGATACAATGACAATGGAAACTGGCTTAGCGGCATTAAGTTTATCGATAGCTGGCGTTTGGGAAGTCAAAACAATCTCCCCAGCGAAATTGAAAATAACAAAGGTAGAAATACCTATTTCTTTTTACCGCTGCTGCTAGGTATTATTGGTTTGGTTTTTCAGATTTCAAAAAATCCAAAACAGTTTTGGGTTTTGTTGATTTTCTTTCTATTTACAGGACTCGCAATTCAATTTTACACCAACCCCTATATTTTTCAACCTAGGGAGCGCGATTATTCCTTAGTCGGTTCTTTTTATATTTTCGCTATTTGGATTGGCTTAGGAGTCTACGGACTTTTTGATGGGTTTAAAGATTGGTTGAAGCCAAAGATACTGGCTCCAGCAGTTGTTGTTATTTGCTTATTAGCCGTACCCACAGTAATGGCGGTGCAGAACTGGGACGACCATGACCGCTCCGGTAGGTTTACCGCAAATGCATCTGCAAAGGCGTATTTGGACTCCTGCCAAGAAGATGCAGGCGCCATTCTATTCACCATAGGTGACAATGATACATTTCCACTTTGGTACGCCCAAGAAATAGAGGGCTACCGCACAGATGTACGTATTGTCTGCACCAGTTTATTTGAGACAGATTGGTATGTAGATCAAATGAAGCACAAAGCCTATGATAGTGATCCTATTCCTTCTCAGATAGAACACGAAAAATACCGCCAAGGAAACAGGGACGTACTCTATTTTCAAAAAGCGACCGATAACAGATGGGCTATTAAGGACTTTATGAACTGGATTGATAGTGATAAGCCTCGAACCAAGCTTAAGTACCTATTTGAGCAAAACGGACAAGACGCCAACAACTACGACGAAAACACCCAAAACATGGTCTACTACCCTACCGACAAAATTAGGGTGCCCGTAAACAAACAAAACGTTTTGGAAAGTGGACTAGTGAAAGCCAAGGATTCTGCCCTTATCGTAGATTTTATAGATATTGACCTCCCAGGTGCTATTACCAAAAAAAATATGATGATGTTGGATATTCTTGCCAACAATGATTGGAAAAGGCCTCTTTATTTCTCCGGTGGTAGCTTTGACGATGCAGAATTCCTATGGATGAAAGACTACCTTCAATTAGATGGTATGGCCTATAAGTTAGTTCCTATTAGAACGGAACGTCCTAATGCCTTTGAAATGGGAAGAGTGGACACCGATTTAATGTACGACATCGTTAGCAAATGGGACTGGGGTAATTCTGGAAGCACGGATATTTACCATGACACACAAACACGCATACAAAGTGTATCGTACAGAGCAAATCTGGCGCGGTTAATGGAAGCACTGATTAAAGAAAATAAGATAGATAAGGCAAACGAAGTGATTGAAATCTCCTTGAACAATATGCCGGTAGACCAATTTGGTTACTACACCCTTGTAGAGCCTTTTGTAGATGGCTACTACAAAGTAGGCGAAACGGAAAAGGCACGTAAGCTGTTTGATAAGTTAAAAACAGTGTACCAAGAACGCTTAGAATACTATGCTGGTACAAATCTGGATGAGCAGTACAGTCACATTGATGAAATCATTGCCGACATGGAAGCCTATAGACGCAACATAGACAACCTCATAAATAATAACGATCGCGAAGTAGCTGAAAAAGAAACGCTCATATTCAATGAGTATATTGATAAGTTCCAACATTTTTATAAAGATGAGGACGACTTTGAAATGCCTGAAACTACTCCGGAAGCTAATCCTGATATGAAACAAGACACCATTAAATTGGATAACACAAAAACAGACACATTAGAGGACACTACAGGGACCGCTACAGCAAACTAAAAAAATAATTTTAAAGCCCTAAGGCAATCACAAAGACCTGTACTCGACAATAAATTACAGATAGACTATTTATACATTAGCCCAGGTTTTATGGTGCCTGAAACGTGAAACAACATGCAACATGCAACATGCAACATGCAACATGCAACATAATTAGAAATGCATTCTTGTTTATTGTTTGTTTCCTTTAAGAGTGGGTTTATTAAAATCATAAGATTAGATGCCCAAAATCAATCTTATTTAGAGCATGTCTCGTATAGACACCTAGTGTAGAAAACGTACGTTGATATTTATAGTTACGCGTATTCGTTCAAAATTCCTATAAGCGTATTGGCATCTTGTTCCCCGCTTTGGCGCCAAACCATCTCCCCTTTTTTGTAGATCATTAATGTTGGCAATCCTTTTACCCGAAGCGCTTGGGCAAGCTCTTTGTTTTTATCAACATCAATTTTTATCACTTTACTCTTGTCACCCAAAGCCGCAGCCACATCTCTTAAAACAGGATGCATTGCAGTAGACTGTTCGTTCCATTCAGCATAGAAATCCAACAGAACAGGAATATTCAAATCTATAAGTTCCCCAAATTTAGACATATAACAGGCTTTACTTTATGAATCAAATGTAGTAAAAAATGTTAAAATAGAATTACTAACTACCTTTTAGTACGTTTGCTACCCGGTTAAAATCATGTTAACGGCTTCTTTTTTAAGGTAATCACCGTTATTTCAGGCCAAATACCTACCCTGCCAGGGTATCCTAAAAACCCAAAACCCCTATTCACATTAATAAATTGTCCTTGTTCCTTGTAAATTCCCGCCCAATGTTTGTAACGCCATTTCACAGGACTCCATTTTATCCACCCAGGTATTTCGATACCGAACTGCATCCCATGGGTATGTCCACTTAGGGTCAAATGAAAGTGTTTTTCATCCGGCACAACTTCTGCTTCCCAGTGCGATGGATCGTGACTCATTAATATCTTAAAATCTTGTTCCGATATATTGGAAACGGCCTTTTGTAAGTCTCCCGCTTTCTTAAAACCTCCTTTACCCCAGTTTTCAACACCCACAAGTGCTATTTTATCTTCGCCCTTGGTTAAGTACCTATGCTCGTTCAGCAATAAATCAAAACCCATCTTTTTTTGTAGCTTCTTCAAATCCTGTAAGTTCTGACTTTTAAGTTCCGTTGTTTCCCAAGGAATATAATCGCCATAATCATGATTTCCCAACACGGAGTATTTTCCATCTTTTGCCTCTAAAGTAGCAAACAAATCGGCCCAAGGTTTCATTTCTTCCGTCTTATTATTGACCATGTCCCCAGTAAATAAAATAGTATCACTTTTCTGTTGATTTATGAGTGACACCCCGTATTCTACCATCTTTCGATTATCAAAGCTTCCACTATGAATATCGGATATTTGCGTAATTCGATAGCCATCAAAAGCATCAGGAAGATCATCAAATTCAAGAGTATACTTTAATACCTTAAAATTATATTTTCCTTTATACATCCCGTACAACAATGCACCAAATGGAATAGCTGCCAAACCAAGGGCAATAGCACTCAAAAAGCGCCTACGCTGCGGCAGTGAAAACGCTCTAGACGAACCAAAAAGCTTTTCATATCCACCGGAAAAAAATCTAAAAATATCCTCGGAAAAGAGGAAAATAATAGTAATCAGCTTAAATGTGAGTATGGTAAGCAAAAATCCAAAGGCGTAACTTTTAGGAACACTAAGGACTCTTCCTTCCTCTTCGCCTGCAGTGAACTGATAAATAAAATTAAAAGCAACCGCAGCAGCAATGGCCATATAGACATAGTAAACCCATGGTTGACGCGCCACTGTTTTTAACGCCTGAAGCACGTAGATGCTAAGGATTGCGTAAATAATAATAAATAATATCCAACGTAGCATAGCGCTTTTTTTTACAAAGATATTTTTAGAAACCTAAACAACTGCTATTTTCTATTTTATTTTACGGCTTTAACTACAGCTGTCAAGATTTCCAAATTGGAGATCGCTATTCCGTTATCATATAAAAAAGAAGAAGAATTCATAGGAACTTCCGGCTCAGCCTCCAAGGTTTTACAAAATCTAGCCGCAGATAAGTGTAGGGCCTTAAAGCCTTTCTGTTTAAATTTAGGTGCATTATTTTGGTTGATTCCAGAGCCGGGCATAATCACAATATTTTGAGCTTGCTTTTGAAGTTTTATTAATAATTCCATTCCTAACACTGCCGAAGTTCGTTGACCTGAACTCAAAATAGTAGCTACACCCAAATCGGCTAACTGCTCTAAAGCGAGAGCAGGATCTTTTACCCAATCAAAAGCCCTGTGAAAGGTAAAAGCTAAGTCGCCAGAAGCAGCAATCAATTCACGTACATGATCTACATCCAAAGAACAATCAGAATGGAGCGCTCCTGAAACAATTCCGTTAAACCCCAATTCCCTGCACAGTTCAATATTGGTTTTCATAATATCAAATTCATCACTAGAAAAAGTGAAATCTCCACTCCTAGGGCGTATCAGGACATTCACAGGAATTTTTATTTTATCCCGAACCGCCTTTAACAATCCATAGGATGGCGTAATACCACCGACGGCTAATTCTGAACATAGCTCAATACGGTCAGCGCCTGCTTCTTGGGCATTTAAGGCAGATTGCAAGGAATTGGCACAAACTTCTACAAGCATATTGTTATATTTAGACCCCTAAAAGTAAACAACCCAAACAATGAAAAGAAGAAAGTTTCTCAAAAACTCAAGTACCGTAACGGCCGCCTTAGTAGCAACTCCATTTTTAACTTCGTGTAAAGAGGAGGCCAATCCATCAAAAGCTGAAGTAGCTGCGAACACAAAAGCCATCTACCCCATTGTTATCTGTACCTGGAATTTTTTGAATGCTTCGACAAAAGCTTGGGAGGTACTTAGCAGTGGTGGAATTGCCTTAGACGCCATTGAACAAGGTGTAAAAGTAGAAGAGGATGATGTAACTAACCAAACCGTGGGCACAGGAGGTCGCCCAGACAGAGATGGAACCGTAACTTTAGACGCCTGCATTATGGATAAGGATGGCAATTGCGGTGCGGTATTAGCCATGGAAAACATAGCCAATCCTATTTCCGTTGCCAGAAAGGTTATGGAAGACACGCCACACGTTATGTTGGCGGGGCAAGGTGCTGAACAATTTGCGTACGAAAAAGGATTCAAAAGAGTGAATCTGCTTACTGAACAGTCTCGATTGGAATGGCTGGAATGGAAAAAAACATCGGAATACAAACCGATTATCAATATAGAAAACCACGACACCATTGGCATGTTAGCCATTGATAAAAACGGAGATATTGCCGGTGGATGTACCACCAGCGGAATGGGTTACAAAATGGCTGGCCGTGTTGGCGACTCCCCCATTATTGGCGCAGGACTGTTTGTAGATAATGAGATTGGTGGCGCAACAGCCACAGGCATGGGCGAAGAAGTGGTACGTACTGTAGGAAGTTTTTTAATCGTAGAATTGATGCGACAAGGGAAATCACCACAAGAAGCTTGTGAAGAAGGGGTAAAGCGCATTATGGCGAAAAACAAAGGACGCAACGACTTCCAAATTGGTTTTATCGCTATCAACAAAAAAGGCGAAACAGGCGGGTATTGCATTCAGCCCGGGTTTACTTATCGGACGTATTCAGAACTAGGACATGTAAACAATCCTTCAGAAAGCTATGTTTCGTAACAGGTTAAGATAATAGAAAATCAAATTATTTAACATGACTAAAAAACTTAAAGACAAAGCTAGTAAGCAGTGTTTTTGGCATCAACTATGCCCATTGATAATCTCTCTAACCCCTTTTTCACAGTCGGCTGGCCTATGGAGTGATTGATTAATATTTTGGGCTATCTGAAGAAAAATATTGACCTGCACCCCTTCTATTATTTACCCGAGTAACAATCCTTTTTAAAATTTTTAGCAATTTCAATTTCGTACCTCTAAATTCGTATTTCTAAATCCCTACTATGGCAGATCAAAAAAGACTATTTCTACTAGACGCATACGCCTTAATTTTTAGAGGCTATTACGCCTTAATAAAGAATCCTAGAATTAATTCCAAAGGGATGGATACCAGTGCCATCATGGGTTTTATGAACTCTTTATTCGATGTAATAAAGCGCGAGAAACCAGACCATTTAGCGGTATGTTTTGATAAAGGAGGAAGCGCGGAGCGCACCGAATTATTTCCAGAATATAAAGCCAACCGTGATGCAACCCCAGATGCTATAAAAATTGCGGTGCCTTATATCCAAAATATCTTAAAAGCGATGCATATCCCCTCTGTGGTATTGGAAGGTTGGGAGGCAGATGATATTATTGGCACCCTGGCCAAACAGGCAGAAAAAGAGGATTACAAGGTTTTTATGGTAACACCAGATAAGGATTTTGGACAATTGGTATCAGAGAATATCTTTATGTACCGCCCAGCTCGCATGGGGAATGGTATAGAAATTTGGGGCATCCCAGAAATACAAAAACGTTTTGGTGTGGAACGACCAGAACAGGTCATAGATTACCTAGGCATGATGGGCGATGCCAGTGATAATATTCCTGGATTACCAGGTGTAGGAGACAAGACGGCTAGAAAATTTATAGCCGAATATGGCACTATGGAAGGGCTTTTGGCAAATACAGATAAACTTAAAGGCGCAATGAAGGTTAAGGTCGAAGCCAATAAAGAGTTGGGACTGCTTTCTAAAAAATTAGCGACTATCTGCTTAGAAGTTGATGTAACATTTGACGCTAAGGATTATGAAATGTCCGTTCCTAATAATGAAAAAGTTCAGGAAATCTTCGAAGAGCTAGAATTTAGAAGGTTAAAAGATCAGTTTATAAAGATATTTTCGGGAGAAGAAGAAACAACTACAAGTCAAGTCACAAGCACAGAAACGGCAAAAAAGGTGTCTTCTTCTGCCGGAACTGGACAATTTTCGCTATTTGGAGGCGACGGCGCTTCACCGGCTACCATAAAGGATAGTTCTAGTAGAAAAACTATCAAAGACATTTCGCATTCCTACCAAAGTATAGCGCCAGGAATGGCTATGAAGCTATTTCTTCAGAATCTAATGAAACAAACCTCGGTTTGTTTTGACACGGAAACTACTGGACTTAATCCACTTACAGCAGAACTTGTAGGTATCGCTTTTAGTTGGGAAGCTACCAAAGGGTTTTATATTCCTTTTCCTGAGGATAAGGACGAAGCCCAAAAACTTATCGAAGAGCTGAGACCGTTCTTTGAGTCGGAAAGTATTGAAAAAGTTGGGCAAAATCTCAAATATGATATTAAAGTCTTAGACAAGTATAACATAAAAGTTAGAGGCAACTATTTTGACACCATGCTGGCCCATTACCTTATCAATCCGGATATGCGGCATAATATGGATGTGTTAGCGGAAACCTATTTGAATTATAGTCCCGTTTCCATCACGGAACTTATTGGTAAGAAAGGCAAGAACCAATTGTCTATGCGCGATGTTCCACTTGAAAAAATAACGGAATATGCAGTTGAGGATGCGGATATAACATTTCAATTGGCACAACAGTTTAGACCTGAACTGGCTGAAGCCAAAACAGACGGACTCTTTAAGGATATAGAAATACCCTTATTACGAGTCTTGGCAGACATGGAATTGGAAGGTATCAATCTCGATGAAAAATTTCTGAATTCACTTTCAGAAGATTTGAACAATGACATCGCTAGCTTAGAAAAAAAGATATACGAAGCCGCAGATCAGGAATTTAACATAGGATCGCCCAAACAATTAGGGGAAATTCTTTTTGATAAAATGAAATTGGTAGAGAAGCCGAAGAAAACCAAAACTGGACAGTATTCCACCGCGGAAGATGTGCTGTCCTACCTAGCTAAAGATCACGAAATCATTCAAAATGTTTTGGATTATCGCGGACTTGCTAAACTAAAAAGCACATACGTAGATGCACTCCCATTACAAGTGGAAGAAAGCACAGGAAGGGTACATACAGATTATATGCAGACCGTTGCCGCTACAGGACGATTGAGTAGTAACAACCCAAACCTACAGAACATTCCGATTAGAACGGAACGCGGACGGCAAGTGCGAAAAGCCTTCGTGCCAAGAGATGCCGATTATACCTTATTAGCAGCGGATTACTCTCAAATAGAACTACGAATCATAGCAGCTCTTAGCGAGGAAACCACTATGATAGAGGCATTCAAGAACGGAGAAGATATACACGCCTCTACCGCATCAAAGGTTTTCAGTGTTCCAATTAATGAAGTGACCCGTGAACAGCGCGGCAATGCCAAAACGGTAAATTTTGGGATTATATATGGGGTATCGGCTTTTGGATTGAGCAACCAAACAGATTTATCTCGTTCCGAAGCAAAAGAGCTTATAGAAACCTATTATAAAACCTATCCTAAGCTTAGGAGCTACATGAACGAGCAGGTGAATTTTGCACGTGATCACGGTTATGTACAAACGGTTTTAGGGCGTAGGCGCTATCTTAAGGATATTAATGGAAGTAATGCCATAGTAAGGGGGGCAGCGGAACGTAACGCCGTAAATGCACCAATACAAGGTTCCGCAGCGGACATCATCAAAATAGCCATGATAAATATCCATAAAAAGCTAGATGAGGGCAATTATAAATCGAAAATGCTTTTACAGGTGCATGATGAATTAGTTTTTGACATCTACAAACCGGAACTGGAGGAACTAAAAGTCATGATCAAATCAGAAATGGAGCAAGCGTATACGTTGTCGGTTCCTCTGGATGTGGAGGTGGGTCTTGGCGAGAATTGGTTGGAGGCACATTAAAATTGCCGAAAATAAGTCTAGATTCTCAACCGAAAGTTGAACTTAAATTTATTAAATACTATAGTATTCTTAATGAATTTTTTCTAAACAAACCACGCTTTACGCTCCGTTTACTTGAATGTTAAACATTTCAAAACAACACAAGGGACAGCTATTCAAACGTTGAGTATAAAAAGCATACAACCAATTCGCTTCAAATTCTTTAAAGTTGACTAAGTATTTATGGATAGTTTTGATGGTATTCAGCTGCTTGACTTATGGACAAGCACAATCAAATGAAAATCATAAAACAAACCAAAAACAGGTCAAAGTCAAAATTTTTCCAAACCCAGCAGTAAGGGTCATAAACGTATTAGGCTTACCAGATACTACAAAGGCTATCATCATAATTACAGATATAGACGGGAATACAATATTGAGACATGAGTGGGGAATAAAAAACCAAGAGCTCAATATCTCTGTTACTACCTTAGAAAAAGGTATATACGGGATATCTATGCTATCACCAGAACAACATGTCAATACGAAATTTTATAAATAGTAGACAAACGTCTTACCAGGAGGCATATGGTTTTAAAACTAAAAAACATTCCAAATACGGAAAGTTTTCTAGTTTTAAAGGCGATGTTCTTTTCTATCTTCTTTGAAAAATCAACTCACCAGAATCATTAAAATTTGGAATCTCCAAACTTGCAGCATTTACCGTCATAAAGTCGCCATCAATTGAAACCCTAGCATTTACAGTCTCACCATCTTCGTTTACAAAACTCACAACACCATCCGCATAGCTATAGGTATTAGCTTCAGATTCAAAATCCGTAGGACACGGAACTGACAATCCGGATCCGCTCACATTTATCTCTAAATTATTAACAGCACTTCTTGCTTCGGCAGTTAAATCCTGATTAAATATTAACGTAATAATAAAGCAATTCTCGTTGGTTAAAACTTGTAAAATTTGACTGCCAAATATCGCTTCATCACTCGCTGAATTTTGATCTACTATTAACTCGGTGGCGTCCCAAGTCCCAACAATATCATTGCCGGTAGATGTGCCATCTTCATTATCAGAACTACAAGACCATGCACAAGCACAAACCATTGCTATATAAATCCCTCTTAAACTCATAATATGTATGTTTTAATTTCCTAAGGTGATAAAACGGAATTTTATCATAATTATTTTACCCCTACCTAAGGTTCTGATATTGTATCTTTACTAGCTGATGGAATTTAAGAACCTTAAATTGCTTTTTAATCGCGCTAAATAGGTAATGTCGAAAATTAATTCGTGACAACAATATACATCTTTAAAATCCAACTTGTTTAAAGTTGAAAAAACGTCTTTATAAGAAGAATTCCAAAACCATAAAATAAAAAGAAACAACTATTTGGAATTCAAGTTTATAATTGTACATTTGCACCCCATTTATCGGGATTGATGAAGATTAATAGTTAAAAATATTTGTAGTGGATACATTAAGTTATAAGACCATATCTGCCAATAAAGCAACTGTGAACAAAGCATGGTTATTGGTTGATGCCGAGGGACAAACGCTAGGTCGTTTATCCTCCAAAGTAGCTAATTTACTAAGAGGAAAGCATAAGCCAAGCTTTACACCTCACGTAGACTGCGGTGACAACGTTGTAATTATAAATGCCGAAAAAGTTACGCTAAGCGGAAATAAATGGGCAGAAAAAACATACTTACGTTATACCGGCTACCCAGGTGGTCAACGTGCAACCACTGCAATACAGTTATTGGAAAAAAATCCAGCGAGTATTGTTGAAAGAGCTGTCAAGGGAATGTTACCTAAAAATCGTTTAGGTGCTGAGCTTTTCAGAAACTTAAAAGTATATGCTGGTTCTGAACACGGGCAGGAAGCTCAAAAACCAACAGCAGTAAACATAAAAGACCTTAAGTAATGGAAGTAATTCACAAAATAGGTAGAAGAAAAACTGCCGTAGCACGTTTATACCTTTCATCCGGAGATGGTAAAGTAACTATAAACAATAAAGACTTAGCTGTATATTTTCCAACAGCTACGCTACAATATAAAGTAAACCAAGCTTTTGCGTTAACAGGAACGGAAGGTACGTACGATATTAAAGTAAACGTTTATGGTGGCGGTATTACCGGCCAAGCAGAAGCAATTCGCTTAGCTATAGCTAGAGCACTATGTGAAATAGATGCTGAAAACAGAATAGCTCTGAAGCCAGAAGGTCTTTTAACTAGAGATCCAAGAATGGTTGAACGTAAGAAATTTGGACAAAAGAAAGCTCGTAAGAAATTCCAGTTCTCTAAACGTTAATATCAATTACAAATTTTCAAGGCGCTTATTATATCATGTAATTAGCGCCTTACATTATTATATTTTCACTAACAAGTTCATTGAAAGTCCTTTTACAAGGACAATTAAAAACCTTTTATACTACTACTTACGTAGTAAAAGGAATATCCTAAAACAGGTTTAGGATAAATTAGTTTAGCATCTAAATAATGTAGGCTTTCCGTTTGACGGGATACCACTTCATTATTGCTAATTCATAAGAACGTAAACTAAATTTAAAATGGCGA
>CAZMUV010000011.1:0-45017 GCA_964569345.1 uncultured Maribacter sp.
GTTGTACGTAATCAACAAAAAGAATCCTAGATTTAAACAAAGACAAGGGTAATTATGGCAAGAATCGCGGGTATTGATATACCAAAACAAAAAAGAGGCGTGATTGCCTTGACTTATATTTTTGGAATTGGAAGTAGTAGGTCTAAAGATATTTTAGAGAAGGCACAGGTTAGTGAGGACACTAAGGTTTCCGATTGGAACGATGATGAAATCGGTCGTATTAGAGAAGCAGTATCATCCTTCACTATAGAAGGTGAGTTGCGTTCTGAAACGCAGTTGAATATCAAACGATTGATGGATATTGGGTGTTACAGAGGTATTCGTCATAGATCTGGATTGCCGTTAAGAGGTCAGCGTACAAAGAATAATTCCAGGACCAGAAAAGGAAAGCGTAAAACAGTGGCCAACAAGAAGAAGGCTACTAAATAATATAGAGGTATGGCAAAGGTAAATACTAAGGCAACCAAGAAACGTAAGGTAATAGTAGATTCTGTTGGCGAAGCTCATATAAGTGCTTCTTTCAATAATATAATTATCTCTTTAACAAATAAAAAAGGAGATGTTATATCTTGGTCCTCTGCTGGTAAGCTAGGATTTAGGGGTTCAAAAAAGAATACACCTTATGCAGCACAGGTAGCTGCTGAAGATTGTTCTAAGGTTGCACATGAGGCAGGACTTAGAAAAGTAAAGGTATATGTTAAGGGACCTGGTAACGGCAGAGAATCTGCTATTAGGTCACTTCACAATTCTGGAATTGAGGTAACGGAGATAATCGATGTCACTCCTATGCCACATAACGGTTGTAGACCTCCAAAGAGAAGAAGAGTTTAATTAATTTATATATTTCACAGAAGGTGTAGTTACGATTATCGAAGGATAAGCCTTAATTCATAATCTCACTTTCATAACTTAAGAAAATGGCAAGATATACAGGACCAAAATCAAAAATCGCCCGTAAATTCGGAGAGGCGATATTCGGAGATGACAAATCGTTCGAAAAAAAGAATTATCCTCCGGGACAACACGGTAATGCCAGACGTAGAGGTAAGAAGTCTGAGTACTCCGTTCAGTTGATGGAAAAACAAAAAGCTAAGTACTCTTATGGTATCTTAGAAAAACAATTCAGAAATCTTTTTGCTAAGGCTAATAGAAGTAAAGGTGTTACTGGTGAAGTATTACTTCAATTATGTGAATCCCGTTTAGATAACGTTGTTTACAGAATGGGAGTGTCTCCAACTAGAAGCGGCGCAAGACAACTCGTTTCCCACAGACATATTACAGTAAACGGGGAGTTGGTAAATATACCTTCTTACAGCCTGAAGGCTGGTGATGTAGTAGGTGTACGTGAGAAATCCAAATCTTTACAAAGTATTCAGGATTCATTGGCTGCAAATAGTTCAGTTTATGAGTGGATGACATGGAACACTGCAACAATGCAGGGTAACTTCGTTGCCATTCCAGAAAGAATGCAGATTCCTGAAAATATCAAGGAACAACTAATAGTCGAGTTATACTCTAAATAAACAACACTGATCTAATTATGGCATTATTTAATTTTCAGAAGCCCGATAAAGTAATAATGATCGATTCTTCAGATTTCGAAGGGAAGTTTGAATTTCGTCCTTTGGAACCTGGTTATGGTTTAACTGTTGGGAATGCATTAAGAAGAGTATTGCTTTCTTCATTAGAAGGCCATGCTATTACGTCGGTAAGAATCGATAAGGTTGAACATGAATTCTCTGTTATACCAGGTGTTGTTGAAGATGTAACCGAGATAATTTTGAATTTAAAGCAAGTACGCTTTAAAAAACAGATTGAAGATTCAGAAGCAGAGGTTGTCTCTATTTCAATTAGTGGTAAAGAGCAATTGACGGCTGGAGATTTTCAGAAGTTTATTTCTGGATATCAGGTTTTGAATTCTGATTTGGTCATTTGCAACATGGATCCCAAGGTAAATATCAATATGGAGATTACCATAGAGAAGGGAAGAGGATATGTTCCGGCCGAAGAAAACAAGAAATCTGGAACTCCAATTGGAACAATCGCTATCGATTCTATATTCACACCAATTAAAAATGTGAAATATAGCATAGAGAATTTTCGTGTAGAACAGAAGACAGATTACGAAAAGTTAGTGTTTGAAATCGTTTCTGATGGTTCTATTCATCCTAAAGATGCACTTACAGAAGCTGCAAAAGTGTTGATACATCACTTTATGTTATTCTCTGATGAGCGTATAACTTTAGAGGCAGACGAAATCGCTCAGACGGAGACGTATGACGAGGAGTCCTTGCACATGAGACAGTTATTGAAAACAAAACTTGTAGATATGGATTTATCTGTACGTGCATTGAATTGTTTAAAAGCTGCTGAAGTTGATACACTTGGTGATTTGGTTTCCTTCAACAAGAATGACTTGATGAAGTTTAGAAACTTTGGTAAAAAATCATTGACAGAGCTAGAGGAGCTTGTTATCAATAAAGGGTTGAGCTTTGGTATGGATTTGTCAAAATATAAGTTAGATAAAGATTAAATAATCATATTTTGCTCTCTGCCTTAGGTGGATTTGGCAGCAAGATGATAAAATTAAAAGATGAGACACGGTAAAAAAATCAATCATTTAGGTAGAAAGAAAGCACATAGGCACGCTATGTTGGCGAATATGGCTTGTTCTTTGATTGAGCACAAGAGAATAAATACTACAGTTGCAAAGGCAAAGGCTTTAAAGCAGTTCGTAGAACCTTTGATTACAAAATCTAAGGCAGAGAATAATAAGTCTACTGAAAAAGGTACGCATAACAGACGTATCGTCTTTAGAAACTTAAGAGATAAGGTTGCGGTAACTGAGTTGTTCAGTGTAGTATCTGAAAAGGTAGCGGATAGACCAGGTGGTTATACTAGAATTATAAAGCTAGGAACACGTCTTGGAGATAACGCGGATATGGCCATGATAGAGTTGGTAGATTTCAATGAAATTTATAACGCAGGTAAGCCAGCTAAGAAGACTACAAGAAGAAGTAGAAGAGGTTCAGGTGCTAAATCCGAAACGGCTCCTGCAGAAGTTCTGGAAGACCAAACTGAAGTTGCAACGGATACAGTTTCAGAGGTGGAAAAAGAGACACCGACAGACGAAGATGTTAAAACTGATGACTCTGAAAAATAAGATGTCAATAAATAGTGATAATTTTAAAAGGATAAGCTTTACTGCTTATCCTTTTTTTTTGTTTTTTTGTTAAGTAATAATTTAGTAGAATAAGGTATGAAGTATCAATCCAAAAAGAAAGCATTAATATTACTGGCTGATGGAACTATTTTTCATGGAAAATCCGTTGGTGATAATGAAGGTACAGCATTCGGTGAAGTTTGTTTCAATACTGGCATGACGGGCTATCAGGAGATTTTTACCGACCCTTCCTATTTTGGTCAGCTCATGGTTACAACAAATGCACATATCGGAAACTATGGTACTAACGCTGATGAAGTGGAGTCAGATTCGGTTAAAATAGCAGGATTAATTTGTCGAAATTTTAGTTATGAGTACTCTAGGCCCTCGGCAGATGCTAGTTTAGAAGAGTTTCTTGACAATAATAAACTTTTTGCTATATCTGATGTAGATACACGGGCCTTAGTAGGTTATATTCGTGATAATGGTGCTATGAACGCGGTCATTTCTACAGACGTTGAGAATATAGAACAACTTAAGGCAAAGCTAAAGGAAGTGCCAAGTATGGAAGGTTTGGAGCTTGCTTCAAAGGTATCTACTAAAGAGACCTATTTTTATGGCGACGAAAATGCGACGTATAAGATAGCGGCCTTAGATATTGGAATTAAAAAAAATATCCTTAGAAATCTTGCTAAACGGGATGCTTACATAAAGGTATTTCCATACAACGCAAGTTTTGAAGAGCTCTCTGCTTGGAGTCCAGATGCGTACTTTATTTCGAATGGGCCCGGAGATCCAGAGCCTTTGATAGATGCAATTGCTGCTGCCAAAGCGATAATTGAGACTGACAAACCGTTATTCGGTATTTGCTTAGGGCATCAAGTAATTGCACTAGCAAACGGTGTATCTACGTATAAGATGCACAACGGACATAGGGGTATTAATCATCCTGTTTTGAACTTAGGCACGGGAAAGGGAGAAATCACTTCACAAAATCATGGATTTGCCATAAATAGGGAGGAAACAGAAGCTAATGAGCTTCTTGAAATTACACATGTACATTTAAACGACCATACCGTCGCAGGTATAAAAATGAAAGGTAAGGATGTATTCTCTGTACAATATCATCCTGAGGCTAGTCCAGGTCCACACGATGCAGATTATCTTTTTGATGATTTTTTTAAATTAATCGAGAAAAACACAAAAGAGTTAGCCAAAGTTTAAAGAATCCATATTTTATTGGGAATAACAGGTGTATGAGGATATCTATACATGCTGTGTTTTGTACCTTTAGCTAGCAATAATTAATCAATATTAATAATAAAATACAATGAGTATTATACTAAGTGTTCACGCAAGGCAAATTTTAGATTCTAGGGGTAATCCTACAGTAGAGGTAGATGTAATTACCGAAAATGGTGTAATGGGAAGAGCAGCGGTTCCATCCGGAGCTTCGACCGGTGAACACGAAGCTGTTGAACTACGTGATGGCGGCAGTGCTTTTATGGGTAAGGGGGTTACCAAAGCTGTTTCTAACGTAAACACTACCATAGCTGAAGAAATTTTAGGAATGTCTGTCTTTGATCAAAATCTCTTAGATCAAACGATGATCGATTTAGATGGTACACCCAATAAATCTAAATTAGGTGCGAATGCTATTTTAGGTGTTTCGCTTGCTGCGGCTAAAGCTGCTGCCAACGAGTTAGGATTATCCTTATTTAGATATGTTGGAGGTGTTAGTGCTAATACGTTGCCGGTACCAATGATGAATATTATAAATGGTGGTTCGCATTCAGATGCACCTATTGCTTTTCAAGAGTTTATGGTGATGCCGGTAAAGGCAAAGAGCTTTTCACATGCCATGCAAATGGGAACCGAGATTTTCCATAACCTTAAAAAGGTATTACACGATAGAGGGTTAAGTACCGCAGTTGGTGATGAGGGCGGTTTTGCACCAAATCTTGCTGGAGGAACTGAAGATGCCTTGGATACTATCGCAATAGCAGTAGAAAAGGCAGGGTACAAGTTAGGGGATGATGTGATGATTGCACTAGATTGTGCAGCAGCCGAGTTCTTTGTGGATGGTAAGTACGATTATACTAAATTTGAAGGGGATAAAGGAATTATTAGAACTTCTGAGGAGCAAGCTCAATATTTGGCTGACTTATCTGCAAAATATCCTATCCTTTCTATAGAGGACGGAATGGATGAGAATGATTGGGATGGTTGGAAGTCCTTGACCGATAAAATCGGAGACAAAGTGCAATTAGTAGGAGACGACCTTTTTGTAACCAATGTAGAGCGTTTATCCACAGGAATAGAAAAGGGAATTGCAAATTCTATTTTGATTAAGGTAAACCAAATAGGAACCCTTACCGAAACTATTGCAGCGGTTAACATGGCAAAGAATGCAGGTTATACCTCAGTAATGTCGCATCGCTCAGGTGAAACAGAAGACAATACTATCGCAGATTTGGCGGTAGCATTGAATACGGGTCAGATAAAAACCGGTTCTGCATCACGTTCCGATCGTATGGCAAAGTACAACCAGTTACTTAGAATCGAAGAGGAATTGGGAAGTATGGCATATTATCCTCAAGAGAAAGCTTTCAAGATTAACTAACAACAACGATTGTTGTTTAAAGCCTTTCTTAATCGGAAAGGCTTTTTTTTTGGTTTAATTCAAAAAAGATGCCTACCTTTTTCGAACATAATAATTAATCTCTCCTATTTAGATTTATATGAATAACTTTCTTTTTGTTGCTGCGGAAAATGATGCCATACCAAATTGTAAAGCCGGTGGAATGGGTGATGTGGTGCGCGATGTGCCAAGGGAGATTGCTAAGCGTGGTGATACCGTTCATGTGGTTGTGCCAGCTTATTCCAGGTTGCATAAGGATGGTAATTTTATAACAAATCTAGATTTTAATCTTCGTGGTACGACCTATCGCGCAGAATTGTATCAGGTTACACCTAAAAAGGAAATAGCTAACATTGTTCACTACGTAATTCATCATCCAGAAATAGAGGAAGGTGGTATTGCCCATATTTACCATGATGACCCAACAGAGCCATTTTTCAATGACTTTGTCAAATTCATGATTTTTAACACCGCAGTTGCGGAAGCTATAAAAATGGAAGTTTTTGGTCAATTGGATATTGTTCACATGCACGATTGGCATTCAAGCGCGATATTGTTTTTAAAGACCTATCATCCAAATTATAGGGCTTTAAGAAAGATGCGTTACGTGTACAGTATACATAACCTAGCCATACAAGGTATTCGTCCGTTTTATAATAATTACGCTTCGGTAAATCATTGGTTCCCGGAAATCAATTTAGACCATGAGGCACTTATGGATCCGAGGTATCAGGATTGTATAAATCTGATGGCCGTAGGAATACGTTTGGCAGATGCGGTACATACCGTTTCCCCTTCCTATAAGGAAGATGTGTTACTGCCCAGCAGAAAACCAGAGTTTATTGGAGGGGAAGCATTGGAGAAAGATTTACAAAAAGCAGAGCATGAGGGGCGTCTTTTTGGAATATTGAACGCTTCCAACTATGGAAACATTAGAGTTGCAGAGACTGGGTTTCTTTACAGGAATACGGTAAAGGCTATTTTTAGGTGGTTACAGGATGAATCCAAAAAGTATAAAGCTGATTTTTTAGCACATACAGGCGAAAAAATCATGGAGCATGTTGGCAACAGACCAAAGTTCATCGTATCTAGTGTGGCGAGATTAACGGAACAAAAATTCTATTTTTTTAAACGTTCTCCGGAAGCCTTGGAGCAAATCTTAGAACGTTTAGAATCTGTAGGGGGTATATTTATTTTATTAGGAACCGGTGATCCAGACTATGAGGATTTTTTTAGGAACATGAGCTATAAACACAAGAATTTCATATTCACCAATGGCCAATCCGAAGATTTAATCGATTCTATGTATTTAGAGACAGATCTCTATTTTATGCCCAGTCTTTTTGAGCCCTGTGGTATTAGCCAAATGTTAGCCATGAGAAACGGTAATCCTTGTTTGGTTCATTATACGGGTGGTTTAAAGGATACCGTGCATCATATGAAAACAGGATTTGTTTTTGATGGGGATACGTACGACGAGAAAATAAGGAATATGGTTTCCAGTTTTGATGAAGCGTTAACACTCTGGGAGAATGACCAACCCAAATGGAAGAGGATAAAAGCAAACGCAAAAAAAGCAAGATTTACGTGGGAAAAATCGTTAGATGAATATTATAAATCACTTTATTTGTTGTAGTTCCTTTTAAATCAGTTGTAATCACTTGAAACCGCCATGTTAATTATTGTTTAAAGCGATTTACATAATTGTTAAAATGAGCGTTTTTATGTAAGTTTACTTTTTACATAACCAATAATTTATAAGAATAAGAATGTCAGATAAAGCTACTTTAGAGTATAATGGTACAACGTATGAGTTTCCTGTAATAAAGGGCACGGAAGATGAGCTTGCTATTGATATCAAAACCTTGCGTTCGGCTACTAATGGAATCATTACTATAGATCCAGGGTTTAAGAATACGGGGTCATGTGAAAGTGAAATCACGTTTTTGGATGGTGAGAAAGGAATTTTAAGATATAGAGGGTATTCCATAGAAGAGTTAGCAGAGAAGGCTGACTTTTTGGAAGTTGCTTATTTGCTCATTTTTGGAGAGTTACCAAACAAGGAACAATTAGAAGCGTTTCATGTAGATATTAAAAATGAATCTCATGTAGATGAAGAGATGAAAAAGATTTTGGATGCTTTTCCAAAATCAGCACATCCAATGGGTGTTCTTTCCTCTTTAACCAGTGCACTGATTGCTTTTAATCCTGTTTCTGTCAATGTCACGTCTAAGGACGAGATGTATGGAGCTATTGTTCGCATTTTGGCTAAATTCCCTGTATTGGTATCTTGGACCCTTAGAAAGAAAAAAGGTTTGCCTTTGGATTATGGTGATGATTCTCTTGGTTATGTAGAGAATATCCACAAAATGATGTTCAAAAAACCTACCCAAGAGTATCAACGAAATAAGATTGTAATTGATGCTTTGGATAAGTTATTGATACTTCATGCGGACCATGAGCAGAATTGTTCTACATCTACTGTACGTATTGTAGGATCTTCGCACGCTGGCTTATTTGCATCTCTTTCTGCAGGAATATCTGCTTTATGGGGCCCATTACACGGAGGAGCCAACCAAGCTGTTTTGGAAATGTTGGAAGCCATACAGGAAGATGGTGGAGATACGAAAAAATATATGGCGAAGGCCAAGGATAAGAATGACCCGTTTAGGTTAATGGGCTTTGGACATAGAGTATATAAGAACTTTGATCCTAGAGCAAAAATCATAAAAGTAGCTGCGGAAGAAGTATTGGCAGATTTAGGCATTGAGGATCCTATCTTGGAAATAGCGAAGGGATTAGCAAAAGAAGCGTTGGAAGACCAGTATTTTGTTGACCGTAAGTTATATCCGAATGTAGATTTCTATTCTGGTATTATCTATAGAGCATTAGGTATTCCAACAGAGATGTTTACAGTTATGTTCGCATTGGGCAGGCTTCCAGGTTGGATAGCACAGTGGAGAGAAATGCGATTGAATGGTGAACCTATCGGAAGACCAAGACAAATATATACTGGAGAAACACTAAGGCCATTTGTCGAACTCGATAAAAGGTAGATTGCTACCTTCTAAAAAAAACAAAAAAGCTCTTTTTAGTTTAAAGGAGCTTTTTTTTGGTTTAAAACGAGATTTAATTTTATAGATAACATCATGTTAAAACTGAATATTAAAGACGAAATAGCACCTTTAAAAGCGGTTGTTTTAGGAACTGCAAAAAGTTGTGGACCAACCCCTAGACCAGAAGAGGCCTATGATCCAAAGTCTTTGGAGCATATATTGGCGGGCACCTATCCAAAAGAGGTAGATATGATTAGGGAAATGGAAGCTTTTGCCAATGTTTTTAAAAAGTACGATGTAAAGGTTTTTAGGCCAGAAGTCCTTGAGGACTGTAATCAGATTTTTTCTAGGGATATTGCCTTTGTTATAGAAGACAAGTTGGTAATTGCCAATATATTGCCCGATAGAGAGCAAGAGGTGGAAGCTATTTTGCATGTTTTAGATAAGATTGATGATACCGACATCTTGCATCCACCGGAAGAAGTGCATGTAGAAGGTGGTGATGTGATGCCTTGGAACGATTACCTTTTTGTAGGAACGTATACGGCAGTGGACTATGCTACTCATATTACGGCAAGAACAAATAAACAAGCGGTAGATTGGTTGGCAAGTCAATTCCCTAACAAAAAGGTGAAATCATTTGAGCTTAGAAAATCTACCAATGCAAAAGAGAACGCCCTTCATTTAGACTGTTGTTTTCAACCTTTGGGTAAAGGAAAAGCAATTCTACATAAAAATGGATTTTTAGTGAAAGCCGAATACGAGTGGCTGGTCAATTTTTTCGGTTCGGAAAACATATTCGAGATTACCTCTGATGAAATGTACAACATGTTCAGTAATGTTTTTTCTATTTCTCCTGATGTCATCGTTTCTGAAAAAAACTTTACCAGATTAAACAATTGGCTAAGGGGTGAAGGTTTTACTGTAGAGGAAATCCCTTATGCAGAAATTGCCAAACAAGAAGGACTTTTGAGATGTAGCACCTTGCCCCTAATACGGGAGTAATTAAATAGAATATGCAGATAACCAACACTATATTGATGATACGTCCGGTTGCCTTTCGTATGAACGAGCAAACGGCAGTTAATAATTATTTCCAGGAAGATTTAGATGTTAAGAGACAAACTATAAATGAGCGAGCACAAAAGGAGTTTGATGATTTTGTAGCAGTTTTAAGACAGAATGGAGTTAACGTTATCGTAGTAGATGATAAAAAGGAAAACGATACTCCAGACTCTATTTTCCCCAACAACTGGGTCTCTTTTCACAAATCAGGAACAGTGGTTGTATATCCTATGTTCGCAGAAAATCGACGTAAGGAAAGGAGAGTCGATATTTTTGATATCCTAGAGGAGAAAGGGTACGTTATAAACGATATTGTTGATTATACTTCGGCAGAGCTTGAGGGTATTTACCTAGAGGGGACGGGGAGTATTTTAAAGGATAGAGTACATCAAAAAGCCTATTGCGCATTGTCACAAAGAGCCGATGAAGAACTATTCATAGAATATTGCGAAGATTTTGATTGCTTTCCTGTAATTTTTACCGCAAACCAGTCTGTAAATGGTAAGCGCATGCCTATTTATCATACCAATGTTATGATGGCAATGGCAGAGACCTTTTCCGTAATATGTTTAGATACTATAGACGATAAGAAGGAACGTAAAAATGTGGTTCAACACCTAAAAAATGATGGTAAGGAAATTATAACTATTAGCGAACAGCAGATGCACCATTTTGCAGGTAATATGCTTCAGGTTATTGGTGCAGATGAGCAACGTTACATGGTTATGAGTTCGGCTGCGTACTACTCCCTCAAACCAGAACAGCTTGCGGCGATACGTAATCATTGCGAAATCATTCATAGTTCACTAGAGACTATTGAAACCTGTGGTGGCGGTAGTGCACGTTGTATGATGGCAGAGGTGTTTTTGCCCAGAGTCTAGGTTTTTTTAAATCCATTAAGAATATTTGTTTCACTCTTGTTTTATTACTGATTATGATTGCTTAACTTATGAGAGAATATTGAAATTTTTTGTATTTATGAAATTGAAGGGTGCAGCATTAGTTACCATTCTCTTGTTGGTTGGTGCGCTCTTAGCTGCTACCAACACACCATTAACTTCTAATTATGTTTTGGTGAGTTCTAATGATACAATCGTTACTAACTCGGATGAGGCGTTCGATAAAATGATGGACGTACTAACACACGAGCGTTGTGTCAACTGTCATCCAAACGATAATATACCCAAGCAGGGAGATGATAGCCACCCCCATTATTTTGGAATTAAAAGAGGAACCAATAATATAGGTTTTGAGGCTACAAATTGTACCAACTGCCACCAGTCTGATAATAATGACTATTCTGGTGTTCCTGGGGCACCTGAGTGGGCACTCGCACCGGCGTCTATGTATTGGGAAGGTCTTAGTAGAATTGAAATAGCAGAATCTATGATGGACCCAGAACGTAATGGTGGTCGTACTCCAGAAGAAACCATGCATCATTTAACGGAACACGAACTTGTCTTGTGGGCCTGGGAGCCTGGAGTAGATGCAAATGGAGTTCCAAGAGAACTTCCTCCTGTTTCCAAAGAGAATTATATAAAGGCGGTTAAAAAGTGGTTTGAAGAAGGCCATACTATACCATCCAAATAAAAGAAAGCAAATGAACATTTCATTGAACGTAAACGGAACGTCTCATACCCTAGAGATAGCCGATGTGAACACACCCTTGCTGTGGGTTATTAGGGATATTTTAGACTTGAAAGGTACCAAGTTTGGATGCGGAAAAGCGGCTTGCGGTGCATGTACCTTGCATGTAGATGGCGAAGCGGTTCGCTCTTGTTCCTATGCGGTTAAATTTGCCGAGGGAAAAGAGATTACGACCATAGAAGGGCTTGGAACAAAAGAGAATCCCCATCCTGTACAGCAAGCATGGGTAGAAGAAGTGGTGCCACAATGCGGCTATTGTCAACCCGGGTTTATGATGGCTACCGCTGCTTTGTTAAACAAAGTGCCAAAACCCACAGATGAAGATATAGATAACAATATTATAAATGTATGCCGTTGTGCTACGTACTACCGCATGCGAAAGGCCATTCACAGAGCTGCTGAATTACATACGCCGCACGAAGTATCTGAAACTAAAAACGCTTAGGTCATGGCAGAAAAGAAAAAATTATCCAGACGTAAATTTTTGGTAAGAGGTGGCTTAGGTACATTGGGTGTGCTTGCTGTGGGTACTTATTTGTTTAGAAACCCCATTCGAAGAGGAATTGCAGGAATGATAAATACGGCAGATGGGCCTTATCAAGGCAATACGGATACGCCTATAATTTGGTTTGAGATTACCAGTGAAAACAACGTGGTTTTGCATAGTCCCAAGGTGGAAATGGGTCAAGGAACGTTTACCAGTCTGGCTCAAATGGCAGCAGATGAATTGGAGGTTTCTATGGAACAGATTAGCGTGATACATGCAGATTCTGCTTCGGGAAATATGGATGCGTTTGCTACAGGTGGCAGCACATCGGTATCCTCACTTTGGGTACCGCTACGCGAATTAGCTGCTACCATGCGAGAAATGATTAAGATTGAAGCGGCCAAGAAAATGGAGGTTGAACGCTCTGGGCTTAGCATAACCAACGGTGTTATTTCTGATGGAGCTAAAAGCATGACCTTTGCGCAAACGGTGGAAGGGGTTTCTGATTGGGTACTTCCAGCTACGCCAGAGTTAAAGCCTATTTCTGAATATAAGTTTGTGGGTAAGCCCATTGCACGTGTAGATTTAGAAGACAAAGTTTTTGGTGCGCCTATTTTTGGTATGGACGCTACTATGCCGGATATGTTATATGGTGCAGTGGTGCGCCAGTCTAGAATTGGATCAACTTATTTGAGTTCCGATATCAGTAAAGCAGAAGTAATGCCTGGCGTAGTTAAAATAGTCCAAGAAAAGGACTTTGTAGGCGTTGTGGCTAACTCCTTAATTGAAGCTGAAAATGCTAAGGCAATTATTGAAGTTCAATGGGAAAGCCAAGAAAATCTGCAAACAGCTGATATTAGAGCTATGGTTACTGTTGGGGAGGGAGAACCTTTCGTAATACAAAAAGAAGGAAACGCTAAAGGTTTATTGGAAGATGGTGATGACCTTATTGTTTCCGAGTACTGGAGTCCGATAGGGGCACATGCACAATTGGAGCCTAGTGGAGCTCTTGCCTATGTAGAGGCAGATAAGGCTACCATTATGATGTCTACACAGGTGGTGAATATTACACGCGGAGAAATTGCGGAACGCCTTGGTTTCGATGCCGAACAAGTGAATATAGTTCCTACCTTCTTGGGTGGTGGTTTCGGCAGACGGCTGCATACTCCAAATGGGATACAGGCAGCGGTGCTATCTAAAGCTGTAGGGAAACCTGTAAAGTGTTTTTTTACTAGAAAAGAAGAGTTTCAGAACGATACGTTTCGTCCACCGACACACCATGTATTGAAAGGGAAACTGAATTCTAACGGCATGATAGAAGCGCTAGAGCACAATGTATCTAGCGGTGATGTTGCATTTGGTTCTCCTATGCTTCCCAGCATGTTGGAAACCGTTTTGGGAGCTGATTTAGGTGCTTGGCGCGGGGGAATGATTCAGTATGGAGCAATACCCAACTATCAAGCTGTTTCTTGGCGTGTTAAATTGCCTTTCGCTACCAGTTGGTGGCGCAGTCTTGGGCTTTTGGCCAATACCTTTGCTATTGAAAGTTTTATGGATGAATTGGCAGTGAAAGCAGGTAAGAACCCAGCGGAATTTCGCTTGGCTCAAATTCAGGATGATGAAAGGGGTATGCGGTTAAAATCTGTCATCAAAGCCGCAGTAGAGAAAGCAGGATATACAGATGAGGTTATCAATGGAAAAGCAATGGGTTTTGCAGTATCTACGGATGCGAATACGCCCTGCGCTGAAATTGCTGAGGTGTCTATAGAAAACAACCAAATAAAAGTGCATAAAGTTACGTGTGCTATGGATCCTGGATTAGCTGTGAATCCGGATCAGGTTCGCGCCCAATGTGAAGGTGCTATCATTATGGGTATAAGTGCTTCTATGTTCGAAAAAATGGAAGTGGAAAATGGCGAGTTGATACCAACCATTTATGGGCCGTATCAAATGGCTTTAATGAAACATGCGCCTAAAGAGATAGAGGTAGTTTTGCTTCAAGGATCGGACACACCAGGTGCCGTTGGGGAGCCACCTTTGGGACCTATTGGAGCAGCCGTAGCAAATGCTGTATTTAGGCTAACGGGACAGCGACTTAGAGAAATGCCTTTGCAGTTGAGTTGATGCGATATTTTGTTCTTGCATGTATAAAAATCCCCTTTGAACTCACGTAGTAACGGATACGAATGAAAACTAAGCTATCCTATAAAATGTGTTTGCTTAACATTTGTTGTGTTAAGATGACAACTAAATTCTTATTCTACTTTTGGTTTAGCTTTGGCGATATTCCGTATCATCCCACCAAAAATAAAATAGTGTAGCGGCACAATGCTGTACCAGTATAATCTGCCTCTTAAACCTCTAGGCCTAAACGTGGCTGTTTGGTGAAGTACATTGTGTTCATCGATTCTAAATTCTAACCAAGCTTCACCTGGTAGTTTCATTTCAGCAAAAAGCAATAACCGTTTCCCTTTTTTATCAGCCAAAAGTACCCTCCAAAAATCCAAGGCATCACCCGCGTAAATTTTATCAGGATTCGTTCTTCCTCGTCTCAGTCCCACGCCACCTATCAATTTATCTAAAAATCCTCGGATTTGCCACAGCCAGTTTCCATAATACCAACCATTTTTTCCGCCAATTTTCCAAATATTTCCCAGTACCTGTTTAGGGTCGCTAATCTTTAGTGTTTTCACATCTCGCAACACACCAAATCTAGGTACTTGTATATACTTTTCTAAATTTTTATTGAATCGCCCACTTACCATACTGTCTTTCCAGCTACTGACAACCAAGTTTTGTTCTATTTTCACAAAGGCCATATCTATTGCCTCACTATAGGTATGAGGAGTTATATTTAAAAGGTTCGCTAGTCTTTGGTCCTTTGCCACAACCTCTATTTTCATGCTATCTACAAGGTTTAAAGCTAAGGTGTACGAGGTGGATGTTACGAAATATAACCAATAGGAAGACAGTTTCGGGGTCATAACAGGAACAGTATAAATCCAATTTTTAAAACCTCTGGCCTTTGCATATTGATGGAGCATCTCCTTATACGTTAATACATTTGGACCAGCTATATCAAAAGAGTCATCATACGTCTTCTCATTGCCTAATACACCGGTCAAAAATGCAATAACATCTCGTATCGCAATAGGTTGTGTTTTGGTCAACACCCATTTTGGTGTTATCATAAAGGGTAATTTCTCACATAGGTCTCGGATAATTTCAAAAGAGGAGCTTCCGGACCCCACAATGATCCCGGCTCTTAATACCGTTAGGCTAAAATCGCCTTGGTAGAGTATTTCTTCCACATTTTTACGAGACCATAAGTGCTTAGAAAGATTGGCATCGTTCACAATACCACTTAGGTAGATAACTTGTTTGATATTTGTTTCCGAGACGTAGGCATTAAAGTTGATGGCGGTTTTGGCTTCCAGTTCGTCAAAATCGGTGGTAGAGGTACTCATGGAATGAATAAGGAAGTAAGCGACATCCAAATCCTTTGGTAGTAACCCTGCTTTTACCTCGTTTAGAAAATCGATTTCTATGATTTCTATTTGGCTACGTGTTTCGGCATCTACTGAAAGTCGGTCTGCATCCCTAACCGCACATACCACTTCATGCCCTGCATCAAGTAATTGGGGGAGCAATCGCATTCCTATGTACCCATTGGCACCTGTAAGAAGTATTTTCATTTTTTTGGAAATCTAGGTATAAAGAGTTATCAGCGAGTTAGTGTTGAATTAGCAGTTCGGTTTTAAAGCAATGTGACTTTGTTTTCTAAATGGACTTTTATTATTTGTCTAACGTCTCAAAGATCTTCTATAGAAGTAGGCGCATTATCCGCTTTATAGCCCAACAGCCTTGAAAAGAATTTCTGTACTGCTTTGGTGTCGGATTCCACTTTGATGAAATAATTATCTCGAAAAACCGAGTAGACCGATGCTTGCCCTTTATAGATGGTGAGCTTGTAATAGGGAATGACTAGGGCAAAGGTTTCCAATAAGGATCTAAACCGGACTATAATTCCTTTGGGTCTTATTTCTATATTACAGGTATCCCGGTTATTGTCCAAAATAAGTAGATTTCTAATTTCTACACTGGTTTCTGTTATAATCAGTTTTGGGGAACCGATGCCGCCCATATTCCAGCGCTCTTTTAATGTGAAGGGTTTTCCAACAACCTCATCTACCTTTTTCGTTATTGCTTTGTTGTTATAAGATACGTTTACTAGCATTTGGCATTTTTCTTTAAAGTTAATAAAAGGGAAAGGGATAGTTGAACTAATAGAGCGATAAGTGTAAAAATGATTAGTTTTGCAGCCTTAATTAGCTATGTATGAAGATTCAGGATGTACTAGAGAAAAAAGTAATCGAAGCTATTCACACGATATATGGTGTAACCTTACCTAATGTGGAGTTTCAGCCCACTAGAAAGGATTTTGAAGGGGACGTAACGGTGGTTGTTTTTCCAATGCTTAGGTACGTAAAAGGTAATCCTGTCCAAATAGGGGGGCAAGTTGGAGCTTACCTAGAAAAGGAGCTAGACATCGTTACCGGTTTCAACGTCGTAAAGGGATTTTTGAATATTATTATTTCTGATGCTTTTTACATTGATTTCTTTAGGGATATTAGGGGAAATAAAACGTTTGGGATTGTACCGCAATCAGATGACGCGATACTCGTTGAATATTCATCCCCAAACACCAATAAGCCTTTGCATCTAGGGCACATTCGAAACAACTTATTAGGGTATTCTGTGGCGGAGATTTTAAAAGCGTCAGGTAAAAAAGTATACAAGACTCAGATTATTAACGACCGTGGCATTCATATTTGTAAAAGTATGTTGGCGTGGCAGCGTTTTGGTAATGGGGAAACGCCGCAAAGCACTGGACTTAAGGGGGATAAGTTGGTTGGTAATTATTATGTGGCTTTTGATAAGGCCTATAAGGCAGAAGTTGTTTCAATGATTGATGCGGGAACAGATAAGAAAGTAGCTGAAAAAGAAGCTCCTATCTTGTTAGAGGCACAACAAATGCTTTTAAAATGGGAGGCAGGAGATGAAGCCGTCGTTTCCCTATGGAAGAAAATGAACGGTTGGGTATATGCAGGTTTTGAAACCACATACAAAAACCTTGGTGTAGATTTCGACTCCTACCTTTATGAGAGTGATACCTATCTTTTAGGAAAAGATGTAGTTGCGGACGGAATTAAAAACGGAGTTTTTTATAAAAAAGAAGATGGTAGCGTCTGGATAGACCTTACCGAAGAGGGGCTGGACGAAAAAATTGTCTTACGTTCTGATGGTACTGCGGTGTATATGACCCAAGATATAGGTACTGCCATTCAACGTGTAAAAGACCATGCGGATATTAACGGAATGGTCTATACTGTAGGGAATGAGCAGGATTATCATTTTAAGGTACTTTTCCTGATTCTTAAAAAACTAGGATTTACGTGGGCCGATAAATTGTACCATTTGAGTTATGGGATGGTAGACCTACCTAGTGGAAAAATGAAGAGTAGAGAAGGTACTGTAGTAGATGCGGATGATCTTATGGAAGATATGACCAAAACCGCAGGTGCCATCTCGGAGGAGTTGGGCAAGTTAGAAAGCTATTCCGAAGAAGAAAAGCAATCGCTTTACAAGATGATAGGGTTAGGAGCTTTAAAATATTACATCCTAAAAGTAGATCCTAAAAAACGAATTTTATTCAACCCAGAGGAATCGGTCGATTTTCAGGGGAATACGGGACCTTTTATCCAGTATACCTATGCTAGGATACAATCTATTTTAAGGAAGGCCAAGGATACCCAAGTAGCTTGGGAGAGTGAGGTGGCAATTACCGAATTACATCCAAAGGAAAAAGAGCTGATAAAGCAATTACAAGTGTTTCCGGATACGATTCAATTGGCAGCTGAGAATTATAGTCCGGCTGTAATTGCAAACTACACCTATGAATTGGTACGGGAATTCAATTCCTTATATCAACAGGTTTCTATATTAGGGGAAACGGATGAGGATAAGAAAGCACTTAGAGTTCAACTGTCTGAAAAAGTGGGCGAAGTAATCCAATCTGCATTTAGATTATTGGGTATAGCGGTACCTGAACGAATGTAGTGTTATACTTATGGGATAGAGATTCTGGTCAATATTTTTGCAATTGGGTGCCTACTTTCCATAGTTGGTTATTTTCTATACATGGTTTAGTATATCCTAGATTTATTCTTCCTTAATCCGTTCAGTAAAATCCCTTCACTTACAGAAACAGAGAAAACCCTTATTCGAGAACAGCTACCATTTTATAAACTTCGAGAAGGTCGACTTAAAAGGAAGTTTGAGAAAAGGGTAGTCCATTTTTAGGTATTAGAAAAAAATTGTATTCCTTGAAGATGTACAGGAAGAGGAAAGGTTACCATAGCTGCTCTCCACTTCTGCCGCTATATTGACTTTGGGTATGGCAGACTTCTTACTCTTACCTATTTACAAAATCATTGTTTATCCCTCCCAATACTATTCTAGCATAATCCAACAGCAATGGTATGGGGAATACAATTCCAGACTTAAAATCTTAGTTTTTCAGCGGAGCAATTATTACTAGGATTCAGGATTACGAATGATAACCTGAACTTGGCAGTTCATGAATTCGCTCGTGCCTTAAGTTCTAATGTGGCCAATAAATTAAATGTGAGGTAGTTTCTTTTCATTTTTGCAATGAAAAAAATGACATACTTACTCTTGGATGACGAGTTTATTTTATAATGGGAGAAGAAGAGCTACTTTAGAAAGTATGCTAAGACAAATGCACATGAGTTTTTTATAAATCTGATTCAGTTTGTCACTCTATATAAATAAGAAAGACCGCCTGAGGCGGTCTTTCACATAGCAACTTGAATTTATAACCAACTAAATAAGGGTTGCTAGTTTCTTATTAGTATCTCTTTAAAATAGCGACTAGCGTAGTCACTATTTCAACTGACCTACTAGGCAGTTACTTCTTTATTTCCACTTTTAGATGCTACAGCAGCAGCATAAACAACAAGACCGAAACCAATTTTGTTTATAGCATCTCCAATGTTATAGATAACATCCATGTTTAGACCTAATCCAGCAAGACCATCATACCATCCTGGCGTACCTGCCATGTAACCTAATGGGTAAATAGCCCATCCGACTAATACAAACCAACATAGTGTCTTGTGAGCCTTTAAAACTGCACCGCCAGCTTTTTCTGCCAATTTTCTGGCACTTCCAAACCATATTTCGTATACAATGTAGAAGTAAGCAACCCCTGAAAAGAAGCCCCAAAGTGCTGGACCAGTTCCAGTAGTAAATATTGCCTCACCAGCATATCCTGTAACTAGCATAACAACAGAGGCTAAAATTAGTTTCCACATTAATGATTGCTTAGCTCCAGCAACTTTTAATATGAGGTAAAACTCAACACACATTAATGGTACGGTTAACGTCCAGTCCACATACCTGAAAAATGTTGGAGATTCACCAATTGCTTCCCAATAATCGCGCATGTAAAAATAGTGCACCGCTGCAATAAAAGTAATGATACCAGATATTAGTATCGAAGTTTTCCATTTTCTATCGAAATCATTCATCGAAAGAAAGAAGAAGGCGGAAGCCGCCATCATGGCCATGGAACCTACAAAAAAGGTAAAGCCAACATAATCGTCTGTAGCCATTTTGGATATCAGAGAAAAAGAACTCATTAAATTTTCCATATATTTAGTTTTTAAGGTTTTGTTGAGGTAAATTTACAAAAAGTTAAACATATTATGTTTAATTAAAATGTTAAAATATTAAACAAATTGAAAAATAATATAGTTCAAAATATTGATTTAGGAAGTTTTACCATCGTAACTACCTTTTTATCACTGTGGTTAGCTATATATTTTGAAGAAGCTATCGAAAATATTCTGGCATACATATTAATATTAACTTTTGGGATTCTTCATGGCGCTAACGATATTAAGTTACTTCAAAAGGCCAATAAAAAAATAAATACTAAGAAGGGCTTTCTTATTACCTTGGTTTATTACACTCTTTTTGTGCTAGGTAGTGGCTTATTGTTTTTATTTATTCCAACAGTAGCCTTAGCAGCGTTTGTATTATTTAGCGGCTATCATTTTGGAGAGCAACATTGGGTCTCTAAAATTAAAGCCCCATCAGTTTTGAACTCTATTTTTTTATCGGCCTATGGTATCTTTATTTTATTCTTAATTTTTTCGGCACATGCGACTGAGGTGAGTTTGATAATAGAACAAATAAGTGGATTTAACATTCCCATTGACTTTTACAGTTATGGCGTTTTGTTAATGGGAATAATAACTTGCTTGTTTGGTGCAATTAGTTATACTAGGAATAAAATAAGGTTCAATGTGATCAAACAGTTATTTTTTATTTTAATACTTACTGTCGTCTTCTATTCATCTTCCTTGTTATTGGCTTTTGCCATATATTTTATCCTATGGCATTCCTTGCCTTCCATGGTAGATCAAATTAAATACCTGTATGGAACGGTAAATATTTCAAATATTAAAAAATATGTAATATCCTCTTTTCCGTATTGGTTGATATCAGTGCTAGGAATGGGTATTATGTTATTTTTATTCAAGGATAATTTAAGTACGTCTTTGGCATTTTTCTTTTCTTTTTTAGCAGCGATTACCTTCCCTCATGTACTCGTAATTAATAGGCTTTATAAGGGTTAAAACCGAATCCGAAAACTTGCGTTCGGGGTTACTCCTAAAGAAACGCGTTCCACTCTTTCTACATCGTTAGCCTCGTCCAACCTAAAAAAAGTGTTTAGATTGTTACGCCTGTTGGTGAAGTTGAGTACAGATACACCAGCAGATGCTTTAATCTTATCGTTAAGTGAAAAGTCGTAGATAGCCGAGAAGTCTGCTCTAAAATACTCTGAAAGTCTATTGCTGTTGGGGTCTTGATAAACGATTTGATTTGGAACTACGCTATCGTCCACTGGATTAGTAGCGTTGGGCAGAGTAAACGGTCTGCCGGAACGGTAGTTGAGTCCCACACCAAGTTTAAGGTTGCCATAGGTGTAATTATAGGCCAATGTAACGGCATGCGTTACATCAAGATTATTTGGAAAAGTGCTTGGAACAAGCGTATTAAAATTATAATCGTTTTGATTAAAGGTGTAACTGAGCCAGGTACTATAGGTATTGGTTTTTTTGTTCAGCAGAAGCTCTATTCCCTTTATCGCATAGCTACCTACTTCCCCATCAAACTGATTTTGGTTTTGGAAGCCCTGTGTGTTTACATTTATTCCGTTTACCTCTTTATAAAAGGCCTCGAAGCCTGCATAGAAACTATTTTGGTCATAGTTTATGCCCCAAGAACCTTGTTTGCTTTTGGTAATGGGTAGATTGGTGCCATCTGCCAGTACCCATCTGCGTTTTTCTATACCTAAAAAATTCTGTTCTAAATCTATGACCTGGCTCGTCGTCTGACTTTTAAACTCTCCCATCACTTCAGTTTTGAAAAATGGCGCCAATTCATAACTTACATTGAGTCTAGGTTCTATGACCAATTCCGCAAAGGTGTCTGTATTTTGTATGTAGTTGAATCGTCCGCCAGCTCTAGCAGCCAGTTTTTGGTTGGGCGAATGGTACCGAAGTTCTGAATAAAGAGAATGGTTGTAGACTACCCCTTTTATATTACTTATGAATGCTGGCTCGTTGAGGTCTGTTTTGTTCGCTATCCCAGTTTCGATTATTTGATACCCATTGTCCCATTGCAAGTCCTCATTTAGTTTAAGTGTGGTATTGAGTTTTGCACTTTTTTCAATAACCAGATTATTTTGTATCAATCGTTGTCTAGCATCGTTGGAAATACTCAAAGCATTCAATTGATAGTTGGTGTAATATAGACTGAGCTGAGTGGAAAAGGTATCGGTCCAATCGCTTTCTAGAATACCACCAAACGAAAGATTGGTCTGATCCAGATAGCTGAGGTTAGTTAGGCTTCCGTCCGTATTACTTTCCTCATAGTCCAAGTTGTTATTCATTTGGATGAGACTCAAACGAAGGCGATGGTACGGATTCACATCATACAAAACTTTTCCGGTAAAGTCGTAAAAGTAGAAATCGCTATTTGCTTGTACTTCTGTATCTTGAAAAGCTTTCTGGGAAAACGTGGTATAGGTAGGTGTGTCAATAAAATCTGTGTGGGAGCGCCTTCCTGAGAATTGTACGGCTAGGTTATCTGTTATAGAAATTTGTCCGTAAACATCTCCACTAATTAGGTTAAAACCTGCTCCACCAAAGAAGGAATCCTCAATGGTATTTTTGGTTTGCATATCCAAGACACCACTAACACCATCCCCGTATCTAGCGCTTGAGCCATTTTTGATTACCGTAACCTTATCCGTCAAATAAGGATTAAATGCAGATATCAAACCAAAAAAATGTCCAGATTGGTACATCTTAATTCCATCCCATAAAATGAGATTCTGGTCATTTGTTCCGCCTCTTATGTTGATGTCGGACACCGTTTCATCCACACTTTTTATGCCTGGAAGCGATTGAATGCTTTGTAGTATATCCGGTTCGCTGAGCCCAGGAAGAATTCCAAACCCAGTACTGTTGAGCTCTATGCTGCCATCCGTGAGTTTCTTTAGACCTTCGGTTAAGAATTTATACACCACAACTTCTTCCAGTTCTTGATAGCTTTGAGCCATAGCGATAATGGTACACGGTTTCTCTACAAAGTTTTCCGCAGGTATGAAAAGTGTTTTGAAACCGATGTGTTGGATTTGTATTGTGGCGGTTCTTGGAATGTCCGATAGGGAGAAATTACCATCCAAGTCGGTTATGATAGCCCGGGGACTTCCCAGCACTTGTATGGTAGCGCCCGGTATGGTATTCTGTTCAAAATTATCCAGCACGCTGGCACAGATGTTAAGAAGTTTTTTTTTGGAAATACTGTAATACCTATCGCTTAGTTTTTGGATATCCAATTGTGTACGCTCCTTTATTTGAACTAATATCAAATCGAGAGTATTGCCATTTGGTTTTGCCAGTTCAATTTTGGTAAGATCGGTATCCAAGTAAGAAAATTTTACTTGATAGTTAACTTCTAACTCTTTAATGAGTTCAATGATATCTATGGATGGTTTTGGCAGTTCTTGGGCTAGGCCTCTCCCCAATGTAAGTAAAAGGCTGATAAAAAAAATAAATAAAGAAAGTGTACTAAGGTGCGTTTTCCTCATAGAACAGCACGTTATTCCCCTCTAATGTAAACTTTATTTGTAGAGGAACACTAATACTTTTAAGTGCAAGGTCTGTATCCGTGTTACTAAAAGAACCAGTAAAAAGGACATTGGTGTCCACACCTTTGCTGTCTACCGTTATATTATGTTGCCTTTGAAATTCAGCCAAAACGTAGTTCAACGGTATACTCTTAAAACTACTTTCGTTCTGCATCCAAGAGGGTTGTCCGTCTTTTACAGCGCTAGTTTTGGATAGTTTTCCGTTGACAACTATAATAGCATTTCCGGCAGGAAGTTTGTTCTCTTCTCCATCGTAAAGAACGCTTACTACCCCTTCAAAACAAGTCACTTCAAAAAAGCCATCTCGGTTCTCTACATTAAACTGGGTTCCCAAAACAGTAACCGTTCCTTGGTCCGTAGTTACGGTAAAGGTATTTCCTTTGGCTACTTTAAAAAAGGCTTCTCCCTGTAAGGAGATATTCCGCTTGTTGCCCCAGTCTTTTTCGTCGTAAGTTACTTGGGATTCCGCATTTAATACTATTTCTGAGGTATCGGGCAACACAATCTCTTTGGTTTCTGCATATTGCGTGGTCACAGATTCGTTTAGCGAATTCAAATAAAAATACGCACCTCCCAATACTATGGCTACCACTGCGGCTACCTTTAGGAAAGATTTGAATGGAGATAAGGTCAGTACCTTTGGTTCTGTTTGTTTGCGCTGTCCTTCCAGTTGTTCCCAAGCCTGATTTGTATCAAAATCCGGAGCTTGCATGGTCGCCGTAGTAGCTTTTATTTTTTGGCACGTGGCATACGCATCGGACTTTTTAAACTCCGAAAGTTCTGCTTCCGAAAGTTCATTATTGAGCCATTTTGCCAAGTAATCTTCTTGCATTAGTTCTAGCTTTATACGTTAATAACAATCGCTTTTAAAAAAACCCTACTTTTTTTTCAAATCAATAAAAGTGTAGAGCTTAAAATAAATATCAACATGCCTATGCACTGTGTTTCTTTAAAAATAAAATAAGAACCAGCTTTAAACACGTTTAAATAATCGATTTTAAACTTTGAACCAACCTTTTTGAAACCCAATACTCACTTTTATTCAAATTCCATCAATTTTTTCCCTTAGACTTTTCAGCGCCAAATGCATCCGTTTTTCTATAGCCTTAATACTCACGCCTTCCAGTTCTGCTATTTCGGCATATTTTAATCCATCTATTCTGTTCATCAAAAAAGTAGCTCGTTGATTTTCCGGTAAACTATTCAAGGCCGCATCCAGTTTTTCTTGGAACTGGTTCTCCTCCATAATAAACTCCGGATTCTCATTCGTGGTCTTTAAACTTTTATCAGCGTACTTTAACCTTACTTTCTCAGCTTTTAGAACATTCAAATACAAGTTGTTGGCTACGGTGTATAGAAAGGATTTTGCTTTTTGTGGCGGCACCTTGGCACAGTTTTCCCAGAGTTTTAAAAAAGCCTCCTGCACAGCATCATGTGCTTTTTCTTCATTACCGAACTTATAATATATGTAGTTGAAAATCGTTTTAGAGGTATCCTTAAAAATACCATTATACACGCTTTCTTGGCAAACATTAGATTCTTGGCTTGGTTGCACTCTAGTTATTTTTGTCAAATATATTTTAAAAAAAATAAAAAAGGAGGTAGGGTATTTTTAAAGTGCGTTGTTTTAGAAATGTACGAACAATAAATACCAAATCGTTATGAAAAAGTTTTTTAGTTATGCAGGGTATCTTAGCCTACTGATAGTTGCATTAAATTTCACCTCTTGTCAGGATGAATTTGAGGTAATTGGTGGTGACGCTGAAGAGCAGCCAATTACAGCTAATTCTTCTGCTGGAAAGTTAATAGAGAATACCTCTACCAAAGATGGTTCTTTCGATAATATAGTAGACGGAGCCAGTTGTTTTGATATTAAGTTTCCTTATACCGTTCAGGTAAATGGATTAGAAATCACTATAGATTCTAGGGAGGATCTTCATTTAATCGAAGAAATTTTTGATGAGGTTGATGATGATACAGACTTCTTAGAAATTCTTTTCCCGATAACCATAACTGCAGGTGATTTTACTGAAATTACTATTAATAGTTTTGAAGATCTAAGGGAATTAGCCGCTGAATGTAAGGAAGGTGGTGGTGATGATGATATTGAATGTATCGATTTTGTCTACCCTATGACGGTATTTACTTTTGATGCAAGTTTAGAACAGTCAGGTTCTATCGTTGTCGAAAGTGATAGGGATCTTAGATTGTTTTTTAAAGGTCTTGATGACACTGATTTTTTAAGTTTTGATTTTCCAATTTCCTTGAAACTTTATGACGGTACTACTGTTGCTGTTAATAGTAATCAAGAATTGGCAAGGACCATTGAGGGTGCCAGAGACGCTTGTGATGAGGATGATGATGATGATTATAATGATGATGATTTTGATGAGGACGACTTCTACGAAGAATTAGTGGAATGTATCTGGTTTGTAAAGGAATTTAAAAGAAATGATATTGATCAAACTGGTCAGTATGTGGACTATATTTTCAACTTTAAGGAAGATGGAACAGTAGTAACTGGTTTTAGAGGAGCTACAACGATAGAAGGTACTTGGAGTACTACTGTTAATGATGATGGAGCTAAACTAAACCTAGAGTTTGATATGTCTGTTGATTTTAATTTGGAATGGAATGTTTATGATGTAGGTGAGGATAGAATCAAATTATATAATGGTGAAAGCAACCGTATCATCATGAAGCAAATATGTGAGGACGACCTTCCACAAGTTAATCCAGATACGTTACGGGAAATACTTAAGGAGTGTTCTTGGGTTATCAAAGACATTGAATTACAAGATGTTGATTTTTACAGGGTTTTAGGTTATGAATTCAAATTTATGGCTGAAGGTGTTGTAACGTTAGGCAACGGTATCAATACTACCGAAGGTACTTGGGAAATTAAATATAATGAAGAACAAAAACTAGTTATGGCTATTGAAATGAGCGATGAACCAGGGCTAAGCTTTGAATGGCCTCTTCGTGATTTTTACAGCAATAAGTTAGAATTTGAGTCTAACGAAAGTGGCTATGAATTAGAACTTCAGCGCGTTTGCGAGGACAGTGGTAATGATGCAGATGTTGTTGAATTCAGAAGTTTGATGCTGGGTGAAGGTTGGGTTGTAGCTTCTTATGTAGACAGTGGTGAAGATGAAACAATGGATTATGCAGGGTATAGTCTTGATTTTATGGTAGAAAATCAAATCACTATAAACGAAGGAACAGATGCATTTGGCAATGGTCTTTGGAGAATTATTAGAGCTGACGACGAAAAATTAAAAATCCTCTTAAACTTTGGTGAAAACATGCCTTTTGATGAGTTTACTGATGATTGGGAAGTTGTATCGGTTACGGCCCAAAGAATTGAGCTTAAAGAGCAAAATGATGACAACACTTTCAGTATTGTAGTTTTTGAAAAACAATAATCTTAGTAGTGCCTTTAGGGAATTTTTCCCTAAAGGCTTTTGATAAAACAAATACTAAAAAAAGAAGTTTATGAAAATGGAATATATTAAAGTTTACATTCTCTCATTACTAGTGTTTTTTGTCTTTTCATGTGAGAAGTCTGAAGATGATGACTTGCAAAATACGGGTATAAGTGTAACTGAGATTAAAGCTAACGCTGAATCTGGAACGTGGATTGTTTCTCTGTTTGAGGAAGAAGGAATGGATGAGACCGCTGATTTTGCTGGTTTTGGTTTTGCTTTTAATAGCGGCGGTGTATTGCGGGTGGTAAATGGTGATAATTCGATTACTGGAGCTTGGTCAATTACCACGGATGATGATAGCTCAGAAGAAGATATTGATTTTAATATCTTTTTTGCGTCTCCAATAAATTTTACTGAATTATCTGAAGATTGGGATATCGTCTCTTACAGTGATACGAGAATTGAATTGAAAGATATAGGTGAAGGAAATGATAGTACAGATAGACTCATTTTTGAAAAATTATAGAAGGTTATTCAAATAGTGACTATTGATAAGAATAACATCCAGATATACACCGCCAACAGTAAAGAGTTGGGCCTCGTTGGAGGTGTTGATGGAGTTATGAAACTGGGAATTGTTATGAAAACTTAATACCTTTTTTGCCCCACATCCCAGAAAAGAGTGCTCATGTTTCATGAGTGCTCTTTTGTTTTGTAGATTTTAGGCTTCATTTTATCTACTTAGCGCTGATATTGTTAAATTTGCATTCCCCTCAAAATTGCAAAACATATGTTTGATAATTTAAGCGAAAAGTTAGATAAAGCCCTTCATGTCCTAAAAGGACACGGGCAAATCACTGAAATTAACGTAGCCGAGACCACGAAGGAAGTCCGTAGGGCGCTTTTGGATGCCGATGTCAATTTTAAAATTGCCAAGGAATTTACCAATAGGGTAAAGGAAAAGGCATTGGGACAAAACGTGTTAACGACCCTTCAGCCAGGTCAGTTAATGGTCAAAATCGTCAAAGATGAACTTACCCAACTTATGGGTGGGGAATCTGAAGGTATTAATCTTTCGGGAAACCCATCAATAATTTTAATGTCAGGGCTTCAAGGTTCGGGTAAGACTACATTCTCTGGGAAACTAGCAAATTTCTTAAAGACGAAAAAATCTAAGAATCCTTTAATGGTGGCTTGTGATGTATACCGTCCTGCAGCTATTGACCAATTGCATGTGGTTGGAGAACAAATAGGGGTGCCGGTATATTCCGATAGGGAAAATACCGATCCGGTTTCCATTGCTAAAGCAGGTGTTGCCAAGGCAAAGGCCGATGGGCATAATGTAGTCATTATAGATACCGCAGGTCGTTTGGCCGTGGATGAAAAAATGATGGCGGAGATTTCTGATATTCATAAGGCTATACAGCCACAGGAAACCTTGTTCGTTGTAGATTCTATGACTGGTCAAGATGCTGTTAATACAGCAAAGGCTTTTAACGATATCCTTAATTTTGATGGGGTCATCCTTACCAAGTTGGATGGCGATACTCGTGGTGGTGCGGCAATTTCAATTAAGTCCGTCGTAGATAAACCGATTAAGTTCATAGGGACAGGCGAGAAGATGGAGGCTATTGATGTATTCTATCCTTCCCGTATGGCAGACCGTATCCTTGGAATGGGAGATGTTATCTCCTTAGTGGAACGCGCACAAGAGCAGTTCGATGAAGAGGAAGCCCGCAAGATTCAAAAGAAAATAGCCAAGAACAAGTTTGGTTTCGATGATTTCTTAAGTCAGATACAGCAGATCAAAAAAATGGGGAACATGAAGGACCTCATGGGTATGATTCCAGGAGCAGGAAAAGCCTTAAAAGGCTTGGATATAGATGATGATGCGTTTAAACACATAGAGGCCATTATTCATTCCATGACGCCGGACGAACGCTCCAACCCTTCTAAGCTTGATGCAAGTCGTAAAAAACGAATTGCCAAAGGAAGTGGTAGAGAAGTGCAGGATGTTAACCAGTTGCTAAAACAATTTGATCAGATGAGTAAAATGATGAAAATGATGCAAGGCGGTGGAGGTAAAAAGATGATGCAGATGATGCAGAATATGAAGTAAAAGTAGGTTTCACGTTGGTGATAAATAATAAGTAGTAATCAGTGAAGATAAAAAATGGAGATTCTCGACGGTAAAAAAGTATCCAATCAAATAAAGGAGGAAATCGCTGCTGAGGTAGCCAAAATGAAGGCGAAAGGCGAAAAAGTTCCGCATTTGGCTGCCATAATCGTTGGGAACGATGGAGCTAGTTTGACCTATGTAGGTAGTAAGGTGAGGTCTTGCGAACGTGTAGGTTTTGAATCTACGCTGATTCAAATGCCCAGTACCACATCTGAACAAGAGCTCTTAAAGAGAATAAAGGAGCTAAATGTAAATGACGATATAGACGGTTTTATTGTACAATTGCCGTTACCGGAACAAATAGACACACAAAAAGTGATTATGGCAGTGCATCCAGATAAGGATGTAGACGGTTTTCATCCTACCAATTTTGGTAAAATGGCCTTGGATATGAGTACATTCATTCCCGCTACGCCTTTTGGTATTTTAGAGCTTTTGGAGCGTTACAAAGTAGACACGAAAGGAAAGCATACGGTAGTGATTGGGAGAAGCCATATCGTGGGTAGGCCTATGAGTATTTTAATGGGGAGGAAAGGTTGGCCAGGAAACTCTACAGTTACCTTGACCCATAGTCACACTAAAAATATTACCCAGATTATCTCTCAGGCAGATATTGTAATTTCAGCGTTGGGCGTGCCTAATTTCCTAAAAGCCGAGATGGTCAAGGATGATGCAGTCGTTATTGATGTGGGTATTACAAGGGTTCCGGACGATACACGACCAAAAGGATATTATATCACCGGGGATGTTGATTTTGAAAATGTTAGTAAAAAAGCTTCATTTATTACGCCCGTTCCAGGGGGCGTTGGTCCCATGACCATTGCCATGCTCCTTAAAAACACCTTGTTGGCAAGGGAAAGACACCGTAATCGTGAGTAATTTTTTTAGTCATTACCAAACCTCGATTTCAAACACCATATTTAGGATTAATGTATGTCACTAAAAAATCGCGTTGTACTATTTACTAAATGAGTAAGGAATTACCTTTACGATAGCGCACTCTGTGCTTCGGGTGGAGACCCTTAATACTAAAAGGTTTACGCTTCAATAGCACCCAGCCTAATCGAAAATTTACTAAAAAATTGTTTGTCGATTAATCGTGAGATAGCCTGAGAATAGGCGCTTCTTAATCTTTATATTTTTGACCTTTTCTTAGTAAAGAAGCCCTTTTTTAATTCAGCAAATCACTTTTGGGCATACTTGTTTCAGTAGAATCTACAGGCGTTATAAAGTCTATATCGTTACTGTCATCATAATCGCAACTGCTAAGGGCAATAATTCCTGTCGCAAGTACTAAGGAGAGTAGTAGTTTTTTCATTATATAATTGTTTTTTTGGTATCTAACTTATATAACAACGTCAAAAATCTATATTTTGGTATTTGATGCTAGAGAACAATAGCGTATCTTTTTACAAACATTTTCAACCATGAAAAAAACCATACTATTACTACTGTCCATTGCTATATTACAATCCTGTAAAAAAGAATTACAATCTACAAATTCGGTGAATGTCTCTTTCAGTTCCGAGCTTAGCGATATACCAAAAGACGGCAGACTTTTGCTGATGCTTTCCAACAACGACGAGAAAGAACCTCGTTTTCAGATTAATGATGGATTAAACGGCCAATTGGTGTTTGGGGTGAATGTAGATGCCATGGCTCCTGGGACTGCTGTTACCTTTGATGATACTGTTTTTGGGTATCCTTTTTCTAGTTTAGCAGAAGTGCCACCAGGCGAGTATAGTGTCCAAGCACTTTTGAATGTATATGAAACGTTTGACTTGGCCACAGGGCAAACGGTTAAACTTCCTATGGATAACGGTGAAGGGCAACAATGGCAGAGATCACCCGGTAATTTATACAGTAAGCCTTTTAAAATAAGAGTAGCAGATAACGGTATTTCTAATGTAGACGTGGTCATGGACCAAGTAATTCCGCCAATTGAAGAACCAAAGGATACCGAATGGATAAAGCACATCAAAATTAAATCGGAAAAACTATCTAAGTTTTGGGGTAGGGACATGTATTTGGGTGCTCATATATTGCTGCCCAAAGGTTTTAAAGAACATCCTGAGGCGAAATATCCGCTTATGGTATTTCAAGGTCATTTCCCAAGTGATTTCGGCGGATTCAGGACTACGCCACCCGACCCAGAAATGGAACCGGAATACTCTGAACGTTTTAGTCTAGAAGGATACAATGTAATCCAACAACAAGAAGCATATGATTTTTATAAACGTTGGAATGAGCCTGATTTTCCTAGAATGTTGATTATAGAAATTCAACATCCAACCCCCTATTATGATGATTCTTATGCCGTAAATTCTGCCAACCAAGGTCCGTACGGAGATGCGATTACTTATGAACTTATTCCGCACATAGAAAAAGAATTTAGAGGATTAGGAGAAGGATGGTCTAGATTCCTATATGGTGGTTCTACAGGTGGTTGGGAGTCATTGGCTGTGCAAGTAAAATATCCGGAAGAGTATAATGGATGCTTTGCTGCCTGTCCGGACCCTATCGATTTTAGAGCATATACACTTACAAATATTTACGAGGATGATAATGCGTACTATTATGAAAGTGCCAATAAAAAATTAGAGGTTCCTGCGCATCGTGATTATTTAGGGAACATACAATCGACCTTGCGCCAAGGTAACCATCTAGAATTGGTGTTGGGCGACAAGTCTCGTTCTGGTCAGCAATGGGATATTTGGGAGGCGACCTACTCTCCGCAAGGGGAAGATGGCTATCCTGTAAGGATTTGGGACAAAATGACCGGTGATATAGACCATTCTGTTGCTGACTATTGGAAGGAAAACTATGATTTAAGACATATTCTAGAACGTGATTGGGATAAATTAGGCGAGAATCTAAAAGGGAAAATCCACATCTATTGTGGCGATATGGATAACTACTATTTGAATAACGCCGTATACCTCATGGAAGACTTTTTAGAAAGTACCACCGAGCCTTACTATGGGGGAGAAGTATTGTACGGTGACCGAGCCGAACATTGTTGGAACGGTGACCCGGAATTGCCCAACGCAATCACCAGATTGCGCTATAACAGCATGTACGTGCCTAAGATTATGAAACGCATCGCGGAAAGTGCTCCAAAAGATGCTGATTTAACCAGTTGGAGGTATAAATAGCAGAATATGAACAATACGAATAAAGTAGCTTGGTTTGTCTTTGTCGCTTTGGCCATCTCCATTGGATTATATCCGTTATTCTATCTATTTGTAGATCGTGAGTTTGGTTTATTGGCCTCAAAGAGCGAATCACTCTTATCAAATGTGATTTGGAATATTGGTTTTTATGGCCATATTATGTTTGGTGGTATCACCTTATTGATTGGGTGGATGCAATTCAGTAAGAAAATGAGAGCCCGTAATTTGAACAGGCATCGGCTTGTTGGTAAGGTGTATGTGCTATCTGCGGTTATAAGTGGTGTTTGTGGTATTTATATCGGGTTTTATGCGACCGGAGGTCTTATCTCGTCTATTGGTTTTATTTTATTAGGCGTGTTTTGGTTGTATACCACCATTACAGCCTACAAAGCGGTGCGCAATGGTGATATAGAACTACATCAAGGTTTTATGATTTACAGTTATGCCTTATGTTTCGCAGCAGTAACCTTACGAATATGGTTGCCGTTGCTAACGATAGGGTTTGGTGACTTTGTTCCTGCCTACCGCGTGGTGGCTTGGTTATGTTGGGTGCCGAATGTTATTTTTGCCTATTTCTGGGTTCGCAAAAAAGGTTTGCAATTGGGGTAAGGTTTTGAAAAGAAGAAAAACTAAATACTAAAGAATAATGGAGTATAGAAGATTCGGTCGTACCGATTGGCAAGTAAGTGAAGTAGGTTATGGCATGTGGGGTATGGCAGGTTGGACGGCAAGTGACGATGCACAATCTGCAACCTCATTAGATTTGGCTGTTGAAAAAGGTATTAACTTTTTTGATACCGCTTGGGGCTATGGCGAAGGGCATAGTGAAGAATTACTTGGGGAGCTGTTAAGAAGACACCCTTCCAAAAAACTATATACAGCCAGTAAAATACCACCTAAAAATTTCCAATGGCCTGCAAAACCAGAGTATCGGTTTGAGGATTCCTATCCCACGGAACATATCAAGGAATATACCCACAAGACCCTAAAGAACTTAGGTACGGAACAACTAGACCTTATGCAGTTTCATACCTGGGACGATGGTTGGAGCGACCGTGAGGAATGGCAACGGGCTATTGAGGATTTAAAGGCTTCCGGTAAAATTGCCGCTATGGGTATTAGTATGAACCGCTGGGAACCTGAGAATGGTATAAAAGCCCTCAAAACAGGAATGCTTGATGCCGTGCAGGTCATTTATAATATCTTTGACCAAGCACCGGTTGACCATCTTTTTCCCTTATGTGCCAAAATGGATATTGCCACCATTGCCCGGGTACCTTTTGACGAAGGAACTTTGACAGGGACGATGACCAAAGAAACTACCTTTCCAGAAGGCGATTGGCGAGGAACGTATTTTGTGCCTGAAAATTTAATTTCTTCTGTGGAGCATGCAGATGCCTTACGACCGCTAATCCCAGAAGGAATGACGATGGCAGAAATGGCACTTCGTTTTATATTGATGAACGATAATGTGAGTACAACGATACCCGGTATGCGCAAACAGCGAAATGTATTGTCAAATACCGCCACAAGTGACGGTGTTGGTCTATCTAAGGCTTTATACGAGGAGTTGTTAAAACACAGATGGGATAGGGTTCCAACGTCTTGGTCCCAGTAAAATGGAAGCCCTAATTTTTATTGATAACAGCTTGGGCTTTAATAATTAATACGGGTCAAAAATAATACTGCATAGGAAATAGGTCCGAATTACTTCGCAAATAACTGCCCCATATCCTTAAACGCTTTAAACTCAAGCGCATTTCCAGCAGGATCTAAGAAGAACATGGTCGCTTGCTCCCCAACTTGGCCCTTAAATCGCACGTAGGGTTCAATGATAAATTCCACACCTTTTTCACGCAACTCCAAGGAGAAGCTTTCAAAAGTTTCCCAAGGGAGTACCACGCCATAATGTGGAACAGGAACATCTTTGCCGTCAACAGGGTTGCTATGTAGGTCGGTTTCTTCCGATTTTGGTTTATAATGAATCACCAATTGATGACCAAAGAGATTAAAATCGACCCAATGGTCGCTACTGCGGCCTTCTTCGCAGTTTAATACATCCCTGTAGAAAGTTCTGCATTCTGCGAGGTTGTGCACTGGTATGGCAATGTGAAAAGGAGTGACGTTAGACATATGGCGTTTTGTTTTATATAAAATTACGTCATTTTAAGATGCTAAAAAAGCGATTATTTGTTCATTTACTGCATCTTGGTGCATGGAGTGTCCAAGGCCCTCTGTGGTAATTAACCTGCTTCCCTTCCATGCCTTATGTACTATCTCAGATGCGTGATATGGGGCAATTGTGTCCAAGCGGTCGTGAAATAGCAAGCCTTTTTTGATATTGGTTTGTACAAATCTAGCCGAAGAAAAGTCTGTTTCACTTAAACCGAACTGCTTATAAATGTAAGTTCGCAATACCTCGGATACTCGATTATTAAAATTCAATAGCTGTTTAAAATGGGTCATTATTGCATGATATTCAGAAGGAGAACCCAGGGTTATTATTTTCTCAACAGTTAAATTAGGAAACAAGTATTCGTTGTACAGGGCGGTCATGCCACCCATACTGTGTCCTATAAGGTATTTGGGGGTATAGCTCTCTATAATAGTTTGCAATCCTTGGGCATATAAATGAACACTTAGGTGAGTTCCACTAGAATATCCGTGTGCAGGTGCGTCAAAAGCGATAATATTATAATTTGCTACTTGCAGCTTTTCAATTAGTTTATGCCAGCGCCATGCATTGCTTTCCCAACCATGAATTAGTAGCACAGTTTCCTTTTCGCCAGGCCATCGATATGTTTGTATGGCGTTATTGGCTACAAGTATTGTTTTGTCTTTTGCTCCTTCTAAATAGGCTTTTTGGTGCGGAAGCACCTTTCCTTTTCTAACTTTAGAAAAGACCGAAAACGCTTTTTCTGCGGCTTTTTCAGGGTTTATTAGGGCATATAGATTTAAAAAGGTACCGTATGCTTTTGGGACAAGTTTGGAGAGGATTTTTTTCATAGTTTTTGGAGCGCAAAAATACATAATGCTTTTTATATTCCAATAGCTCGGGTTTTGAGATCTTGTTTATTATTAGAAGGAGTTCGCTATAATTTTCACTAAGTAACGGGAGCGGTTGGGAGCGGTTGGGAGCGGTTGGGAGTGGTTGGGAGCGATTTAGAGGTATGTAAATATGTGATAGTTATCTAGCTATATTGAGTAAATTTTTAAAATAGGACTGCTTAGTACCTCCAAAGCTATAAGGTAATAGGAGTAGCGTCCAATTAGATTGAGCTATTCTTCTCTATGGACCTTCTCCATGCTGAATGCTGGCGTACATATTGAAACATACACACAAGGCTCTTGAAACGGATTAGAATATTGGACGCTGTTATTCTTATTTACTTTAATGGATTCTCCAGCACTTAAAATTACTATTTCATTGTCTATAACCAGTTGTTTTTTTCCTTTCACGACAAGGGTATATTCGTCAAATTCTGGAGTTTGGGCAGGTTCGCTCCAACCAGGTGGAGCAACCATGTGGGCAATGCTTAGTTGGTCATTCCCGTCCGTGGCCTTTCCAAAGTGCTCTGCAATATACTTTTCATCCGAAGTAGGAACAATAAAAGGAGACTTTTGAAGATTGTAATTTTCACCCATATTAATGAATCTATTTTATACGCTATTATGCTCCAATCTTGTGTAGTTTGTGAATTAAACCAAAACCTTTCAAGTTCCGCGAGGAATAGAATTTTCTAACATCAATCCCAACCCACCATCATATATTTAATCTTGGCATTATCTGGAATTTGCACTTCCTCTACAGTGGTATTTGCATTATAACGCAAGCTGGCAGGCAGCTCTGCTTTATCAATAGTGAAATAAATGTCATTATCTTTAAGTAAAATGATAACGTTGTTTATAGAGGTAATGATTTTCTTGATTTTGTATTTCTCCTTAATATCCTTGAAGGTGCTTTTAATGCTGACACCATTGGATGTAGCAAAGCGAGGGTCCTTTATTAGAACGTTCTGTACCGTAGGAATACTGTCAGCATTAGGGGTCAACGTAAGCAAGAGCGCACCGCCTTTTTCAAAAATTTTAATTTTGCTCGCTCCACTTCCAAAATTTAGTTTTACCGTATCCATGACCAGTGAATCGTTGGCATAAATAAGTTCAAGATCTCTGGCTAGGCTTTGTTTATCGAGCTTCCCAACGTGGTTAGATGCTATTAAAAAATTAAGATCTTTTTCTTTTTGGCATTGCGTCGCAAGCAGGCAAGAAAAGATAACTATGATTGTTTTGATTGATTTCATTAAGTGTTATTGGTTGTTTCTTCGGTTGATGGTTTATCGCATTACTTTTTTTAATACTCCGAGTACACCCCGTATAAAGGTGGCGCTCGTGAGTACTTTTATGATGGGGTTTTGTCTTGTACTGGTTCTAGTACTCGTTCTTCTCGTAGGTTTAGTTTTTTCTATTTTCGCTAATTTTTCTGCCTTTTCAATTTTTTCGTTTAATATTTCGTAGGCACTTTCGCGGTCTATAATTTCCCCGTACTTTTTAACTAGATTTGACTTATCGATAACTTCCTTGAGTTCCAAGTCAGTGAGGATGTCCATGCGACTCATAGGTGCGCGTAATAAGGTCGCAGCAAGCGGAGTTGGCCTTCCTTTTTCATCCAAAGCCGAAATTAAGGCTTCTCCAATACCTAGTGAGGTAAGCACTTCCTTGGTATTGTAAAATTCTGAGATTGGATAATTCTCGGCTGTTAGTTTTATGGCTTTCCGGTCTCTTGCGGTAAAGGCACGTAAGGCATGTTGTACTTTAAGACCAAGCTGCGACAGCACTTCGTTGGGAACATCAGTCGGGTTTTGGGTTACAAAATAGAGTCCAATACCTTTGGAACGTATCAATTTCACAATACTTTCTATCTGGTCAAGTAGTGCTTTGGATGCTTCTTTGAATATTAGATGAGCCTCGTCAATAAAAATAATAAGTTCAGGCCTATCACTATCACCTTGTTCTGGAAAACTATCGTAAATCTCCGCTAACAAACTCAGCATAAAAGTAGAAAATAGTTTTGGTCTATCTTGGATATCGGTTAGTCTAAGAATATTTATATACCCTCTGCCGTTTTCATCTATTCTAGTCAAATCATCCACATCAAATGATTTTTCTCCAAAAAATAGATCTGCACCTTGTTGCTCCAGCTCAATTATTTTTCTTAAAATAGTGCCGGTAGAACTAGTCGAAATACGACCATATTCCTTAGCGAATTCAGCTTTTCCGGTTCCAGTGGCATATTGGAGCACTTTTTTAAAATCCTTAAGGTCTAACAATGGCAACTTATTGTCATCACAGTATTTAAAGACTACAGCAACAATTCCTTCTTGGGTTTCGGTAAGATCTAAAATACGGGAGAGCAGGGTAGGTCCGAATTCGGAAACCGTTGCCCTCATTTTAACTCCATCTTGCTCGGAGAGCGATAGGATTTCTATGGGAAAGCCTTTCGCTTCAAAAGGTATACCAATTTTAGCATGGCGTTCGTCAATTTTTGGGTGTCCAGGGCTGGGTTGTGCCAATCCGCTTAAATCCCCTTTTAAATCCATCAATAAAACAGGAATACCTTTTTCTGATAGGTTTTCTGCAAAAACTTGTAGTGTCTTTGTTTTTCCTGTTCCTGTTGCCCCTGCAATGAGTCCATGACGGTTAAGGGTTTTTAAAGGTATTTTTACTAATGCATTGGTGACAGCCTCCTCATTTAGCATGGCTGCTCCCATTATTATAAAATCACCCTTGGTCGTGTATCCTTCTTCAATATGTGCAAAGAAATCCTCTTTGGAACCCATCTCGTTTATTTTTGATAAAAATAGCTGATTTTGAGGAAGGGGACGACACATTTTTTATGGTGTTATCAAATGTAATTAACAGCGGTGTTTGTGTTACTGTTTCTTAGCGCTAGTTAAGTAGAAAATAGCACCCTTCTGTTCCTTAATTTTAGCACTTGTTATTCGTATCTTTGCATGATGGAAAAACAAGAGGTACTTGCTTTGGTAGATAAGGGAGTTATGCTTCCCTTAATGGAGGAGTTTTATACCATACAAGGCGAAGGTTTTCACAAAGGAACCGCGGCTTATTTTATTCGTGTTGGCGGCTGTGATGTGGGTTGCCATTGGTGCGATGTTAAAGAGAGTTGGAATGCGGATACGCATCCGCCAACCAATATTGATATCATTGTAGCGAATGCGGCCAAATATTCAGATACCATAGTAGTCACAGGAGGTGAGCCGCTAACTTGGGATATGGGACCATTGACATCTGCGTTAAAAGGGAAACAACTCAAAACACATATTGAGACCTCAGGAGCCTATCCGCTAAGTGGCGATTGGGACTGGATATGTCTGTCCCCTAAAAAGAATAAATTACCAGAAGGGCGCATTTACGACGAGGCGCATGAACTTAAGGTGATTGTTTATAATAAGCACGATTTTGATTTTGCTGAGGAACAGGCAAAAAAAACCAACAAAGACTGTATTTTATACCTGCAACCGGAATGGAGCGTGCGCGATAAAGTAACGCCGATGATTGTAGATTATGTTATGAAAAACCCAAAGTGGAAGGTGTCCTTACAGACGCATAAATATTTGAATATTCCTTAGTGAATAACTATTTTCGTTTGCTACTCTCATAACCCATTTTGGAATTCGAAACTAATGTAAATTAGGATGTTACTCTATTCTGGATAAGATACTTTTTTCTAAAATATTAGGTTTTGAAAATTCCAACTTTTAAGTCTTATCCACTGTGTATTTGGGAAAATCGCAATTTTTTTAAGAAAGTGAGTAACAAAGAGTTATACTAAAAGTTACGAAGTTCAAGTGTAGGAGCTATTTTTACCTACCTCCATTTGCTTTAAGATCAAGCACACATTCTGGGCCCAAATCGACCGTGTTGTTTTTGCCGGTTTTTGATTGTAATAATTTCATCATCGTATTCCCGGACAGATTACATATTGATTTTAAGTTCGTATCTGCTATACTACTTTTGCCTGTTCCTCTTCCAAGTTGAAGTTCTGCTCGCATTAGACACCCTGCCACATTACAATGGTTGTCTCCAACCAATTCGCCATCGCTATTTTCCGATTGCGTTTCGTGATCATTAACCATTCTGGTTCCTAAATCTACCAACCCGAATAAATGTCCAAACTCATGGTTTAGTGTCGCCGACTCTACATCGGTAATCGATATCGCTGTGCTTTGGGAGGCTAATCTTCTAATGGTCTCTTCATAGATAACCATAGAGGTGTTCCTATATACTGCCCCAACGGTTACCAAGCCTTCGGACATATCATCTCCTTCTGAAGGAGCATCCGCGAAATAGATATATATGGCTAAGGTTTTACCATCATTATATGCGGTTCTATTCTCTTTTTCTAAATCTACAATCTCTTCAAGAGTTAAATCCTCCTCGTCAGGGGAATCCAAATCTAGATACTGTACTTCTATTTCTTGTTTAAACGTATTCTGTCTCAGAAAATTAGTAAATTGGTCAATGGTCTGTTCTCTTGGTCTAAAGCCTGAAACATAGGCAATCTCAATAAGCATTCTGTCAAAATTGGCATTGGAAAGAATATCGTTGGCAGAGGATCCTGTCGATTGTAAGTTTGGTGTTTTATTGATTTCTTTTGGTAGGGAATCCTCCTTAGTACAACTATTATAGCCTATCAAAATAAAAGCACAAGAGATAAACATCAAAAACCTTTGGAAATTCTTCATATTTAATTTTTATAGTATTGGGGCGCAAAAAACGTGCCCACAATTATGTTTTTAAACGTAATCTAGCTAAATAATCGAAATGTTCCCCTTCAAATAACAATTCGCATATAAGTCCATTAAACGTTGCTGCTCTTTGCAAGGTATTAAAATCCAAGTATAGCCATGGGAATTCATCACTTATTTGGTTCTTGTATTTCATAGTAAAAGTAACTTCTCCATAATAAGCTACGTCTTCCGGAATCCAATACCCATCAGCTTCATCACCCTCAAACATATAAATGATATCGCTGGAGTCCAAAAGTATTTGTCCTCCTTCGTTCAAAAGCGACTTTAATTTGTTCAAAAACACATCTATATGTTTTAATTGACCCGAAATACCAATCCCGTTCATTAGAAGTAGGAGCGTGTCAAATCTGCCATGGTCAAAATCGAGGAGCGTACCTTGACTAGCATTTTTTATGCCTCGAGATTTACATACGGTTATGGCACCTTCAGATTGGTCCAGGCAAGTTACTGTAAATCCTTTTTTTTGTAAATATAAACTGTGACTCCCCGCTCCACATCCAATATCCAGTATAGCACCCTTGCAAAGTTTCAGTGCTTTTTTCTCAAGTTCCGGCATGTGCTCATAATCCCTAAAAAGGTATGGGAGGGGTAATACCTCTTTTTCCTCCAATGAGGAGTATGTGATGATATCGGTTGTATAATTTCCGTTGTGGAAATCTAAGAGAGCGTCGCCTAGTGTATCTTTTTCCAAATTGATTGTTTTGCACTACAAAAATCCTTTTTTTTAGAACGACTTCCCTAGTTTTGAACTGAAACTTTTATGTGATGGAGAAAACAATTGCCGAATTACCTTTTAAGGCTAAGGAAAAACATACTGAAAACAAGAAGTTTTTTACCAAGCTAAAAAAGAAGCCACCCAAGAATCTGGATTATCTGATGGAGGAATTACACGAAGAAGAATTCCAACGCACCGATTGTCTAAGCTGTGCTAATTGCTGCAAGACGACCGGACCACTTTTTACCAATGCTGATATGGAGCGCATTGCCAAACACTTTCGTTTAAAACCTCAAAAATTCATAGACACTTATTTGCAATTGGATGAGGAAAACGATTATGTGCTGCAAGGGGTTCCATGTACATTTTTAGGCACGGATAATTACTGTTCCATATATGATGTACGACCGAAAGCGTGCCGAGAATTTCCGCATACCAACCGAAAAAAGTTTCAGCAAATAAGTAATCTTACCCTTAAAAACGTGGCTATTTGTCCTGCTGCATTTAATATTGTGGAGGAGATGAAGAAAAGAGTTAGTGGGGTATAAGAGTAGTAAGAATACAGTAAACGCACCCTATATTGCTCTGAACTCTGAACTCTGAATTTCAATTTAACTACCCAATTACTGCAAACTAAAATCAGTATATTTATAGCATGGAACAGTTGATTGCTTATTTTGAAACTATACCCCCTTTGCACCGTACGCTGATTTTGGTAGGTGGCATTACATTCTTCTGGGTTTTAGAAGGTATTGTGCCATTATTCAGTGTCAGTTATAAGAAATGGAAGCATGCATTGCCCAACCTGTTTTTTACGGTAACGACGATTATTATTAATTTTCCCTTGGCATTTTTGTTGTTGAAAACCGCTGACTGGACGGTTGCTAATAATTTTGGAATCATCAACTGGTTACCCGAAATGCCCTTTTGGTTATATGTAGTTCTCGGTGTAATGCTGTTAGACTTAATAGGTGCCTATACCGCGCACTTAGTAGAGCATAAAGTGAAGCCGCTATGGATGGTGCATTTGGTGCATCATTCCGACCATAATGTGGATACGACGACTGCCAATAGACACCACCCTTTAGAAAGTCTGATTCGTTATATGTTTACGCTATTAGGGGTTTTTGTGGTAGGTGCTCCTGTAGGAATTATCATGCTGTATCAAAGTCTTTCCGTAGTGCTGTCCCAATTTAATCATGCTAATATTAAGTTACCTACCAAACTGGATAAGGCCATAAGTTGGTTGATCATTTCTCCTGATATGCATAAGGTTCATCACCATTACAAATTACCCTATACAGATTCTAATTATGGAAATATTTTTTCTATTTGGGATCGTATGTTCGGTACGTATATGGCCCTTGATCGCAACAAGATTACCTATGGTGTGGATACCTTCCCCGACGAAAACGAGAATTCTAGTATTAAGGGGCTATTGAAGCAGCCTTTTCATACGTATCGTAAGCCCACAACCACAGAGAATACAGAAGGGAATGCTCTTGTATAGTACGTAGAGAAATTTGATATCTACTCTGGTATATAATAATTTTTAGTTTTTCGGCTTAGCTTTCTTATTTTAACACGGCTCAAATAGTACCTTCCAAATTATATAAGTTTAAGACGTATAAAGATTATTAATTCAACCTATCTTATTTCAGAGTTACAATGTTAACATACGCTAGCCTATATCAAGAACTAACCCTAATTTAAAATAATTCATTGAAAATTGTTATTCTGTCCCAAAATCCAAATCTATACTCTACTAAACGCCTTATTGAAGCTGGGATTGCCAAGGGACATGAGATGCAGATTATAGACCATTCTAAATGTGATCTGATTATCGAAAAGAAAAAACCTGGACTCATTTATCAAGGAAAGGAAATTGAAGATGTTGATGGGGTTATTCCTCGTATAGGCGCGTCTATAACTTTTTATGGAACGGCCGTAGTTCGTCAATTTGAAAATGATGAAAGTATTTACTGCGGTAGAATCTCAAGCATTGGTAAGGTCAAGGGACAAATTAAGAAGTCTTCAGATATTATCTAGAGCTGGATTAGGTCTGCCCAAAACGGTTTTTAGCAACTATTCTAAAAATGTAGGCGCAATTATAGACAAGGCTGGTGGTGCACCTGTGGTCATAAAATTACTGGAAGGTACGCAGGGACTCGGTGTTGTATTAGCTGATAACCGGAATTCTGCTGAATCTATATTGGAGGCTTTCAATGGCTTACAAGCTCGTGTTATCGTTCAGGAATTTATCAAAGAGGCCAAAGGTGCAGACTTAAGAGCTTTTGTAATTGACGGAGTAGTCGTAGGCGCCATGAAACGCCAGGGTAAAGAAGGTGAATTTCGTTCCAATCTACACAGAGGTGGTTCGGCTAACATTATTGAACTTACAGATGAAGAAGAGAATGCGGCCATAAAAGCAGCGAAAGTTTTGGGGCTTGGTGTTGCAGGAGTAGATATGTTGCAATCTGCAAGAGGGCCTTTAATTTTAGAGGTGAATTCATCCCCTGGACTCGAAGGAATAGAATTAGCAACAGGGAAAGATATCGCAAGTAAGATAATTCAGTATATGGAGCGCAATGTTGAATAAGGAAATTGAAGTATTAGGACAAGTTATTTCTAAAGGAAAAGGAGTTCAGTTAAATTGTGATATTGCCAAGCTACATACACGTACGAAAATTCAAGTGCCTATAATTGTAGAGCGGGGAAAGAAAGAGGGACCTACGTTGCTTGTAACTGGCGGAATTCATGGTAATGAAATTAATGGTATTGAGATTGTAAGACAACTCATTTCTAAAAAGTATAATAAGCCAGAGTTTGGAATGGTTATATGTATTCCAGTAGTAAATGTGTTTGGTTTTTTGAATCAGGCAAGACAATTTCCTGATGGGAGAGACTTAAATCGTGTGTTTCCTGGTAGTCCACGGGGTTCTTTGGCAAGTAGATTTGCATACCACATCATAAAGGAGATAGCTCCATTGGTAGACTACTGTATAGACTATCATACTGGTGGGGATAGTCGATTTAACGTGCCACAAGTTCGCATTAGTAGGAATGATATTGCTAGTCTTGAGCTCGCAAAGGTTTTTAGTCCTTCCTTTATTATTAAATCTGCTCGTAGGGAAAAATCTTTTCGGGAAACACTGCATAAGCTAGATAAAAAAGTGCTGCTGTATGAGGGGGGTAAATCACTTCACATTGATGATGAAATTACCAAAACCGGTTTGCATGGTGCATTGCGCGTCATGCAGCATTTGGGAATGCGTAATTTTGAAAATGAACTTGCTGAAGGCAACGCAGTCGAATCCAACCCTATTATAATACAAAATTCCACTTGGATACGTGCCGGTTATTCTGGTATGATGCATCCTTTCGTAGCGCCTGGACAAAAAGTAGAGAAAGGGACTATTTTAGGTAGTATATCCGACCCTTTTGGTTCTTTTGAACGTACGATTAAATCTCAATTTTCAGGATATGTCATCTGCGTGAATCAGTCACCAATCGTAAACCAAGGAGATGGTATTTTTCATATTTCAAAAGAGTAAGTTTTTAGTAACTTAAATACTTTAGCCTAATCTTGTTGAACTTTTCAATATCAGCCTGCCAAGTAGCCTTGATTACAGCTTCAGAATTACCTGCTTCTATTTGTTTTTGAAGTTTTTCTGTTCCGGCGTGTTTTGTGAAACCAGAAGTAAGGAAAAAATTTGACTTATCAAAAGTGTTTTGGTAGGCATCTATAAGCCATTTTAAAGACATTTTTTTCATTCTTGGTGTGTCGGACAAGTCTTTTCCGTAGCAGATTTTACCTTCTTCCTTAGGATGTTTGGATCCAAAGTTAGGTTTTGGAACATAACTAAAATCATATTGTGTAGAATCCATAAAGGAAGCCCCGTAGCGTTGAAATTGAAATTCCGTACCACGGCCGGCATTGGTATTGGTGCCTTCGAAAAGCCCTAGACTTGGGTATAGGGAAATGGACGTATCATTAGGTAGGTTTGGAGAAGGTCTTACAGGTAGGTGGTATGCCATGTCTCGCGTCCAATTTTCTAGAGGAATTACGGTCAGTTCGACTTTCTTTTCTCCTTCTAACCATCCTTCTTGGTTAATCATTTGGGCATATTCTCCTATGGTCATCCCGTATATCAATGGTATTTCAGTCATTCCTAGAAAGCTAGTGTGTTGGGCTTTCATGGTAGGTCCGTCTACATAGTGTGCATTAGGATTTGGTCTGTCAAGTACAATGATTGGAATGCCTTTTTCGGCACAGGACTCCATCACCAGTTGTAAGGTAGCGATGTAGGTATAGAACCGTACGCC
>CAZMUV010000011.1:45117-61823 GCA_964569345.1 uncultured Maribacter sp.
CACAGGACTCCATCACCAGTTGTAAGGTAGCGATGTAGGTATAGAACCGTACGCCAACATCCTGTATGTCAAATAAAACTACATCTATCCCTTTCAAATGTTCTTGCGATGGTTTTCTGTTCTTGCCATGTAGAGAGATTAACGGAAGTCCGGTTTTAGTATCGATTCCATCGGGTACCTTTTCGCCAGCATCAGCTTTGCCTCTAAACCCGTGTTCGGGTGCAAATACCTTTTCTATATCGATTTGAAGTGCCAAAAGAGAATCTACCAAGTGTGTATAGGTGTCATTCTTGAATATAACGCTGGTCTGATTGGCTACAACGGCAATTTTTTTGTTCTTTAGAAGGGGTACATACGCTGCTGTCCGGTTTGCGGCTACTATTATTGGTTCAACAAGAAGAGGTGCTTCTACTTCGCTGTTATTCGCCGTTTTTTCTTTCGCTGATTTGGCCGGGTTTCCACAGCCCCAGCATACTAAAAACGATAATAAAACTGTATTTTTGAAACTGGATATAAATAACATCATTTGAATCTAGAGTATTTTATTGCCAAACGGCTTATTACGGGTAAGCAGCATAAAATTAGCATTTCCGCACCAATAATAAAAATCGCTATTGCAGCCATCGCTTTGGGATTGGTAATGATGTTGATTGCCATAGCTACAGGAGTAGGTCTTAAATACAAGATTCGGGAAAAAGTTACCGCTTTTAACGGGCATGTTCAGATTTATAATTACGATAATAATAACTCGGAGGTTTCGGTAGTTCCTTTATCCAGAAATCAGGATTTTTATCCAAATTTCACGAGTGTCGACGGTGTTGTACACGTGCAGGCGGTAGCAACAAAAGCAGGTATCATACGCACGCCAGAAACATTTGAGGGTATTATGGCTAAGGGCGTAGGGAGCGATTATAATTGGGAAGCCCTGGAAGAGTATCTGGTATCGGGTGAATTACCGAATTATAACGAGGGATTAAACGGAGATGTTTTAATGTCCAAACTCATGGCCAATAGATTGAACATGAAGGTGGGCGATTCCTTTTTTACCTTTTTTTTAAAAAACGAAGACACCAATGCTTTGCCCAATCAACGAAAGTTTACCATCAAAGGTATTTATGATAGTGGTTTTGAGGAAATAGACGAACTCTTTTTGTTTATAGACATAAGGCACATTCAACGAATGAATAAATGGGCCGAAGATGAGGTAGGGAACTTTGAAATATTCTTGGAAAGTTTTGATGATATTGATGAAAAAAGTGAAGAAATTTACGGAAAGACCTTGTCCGATTTGAATACTAAAACACTTAAGGATAAATACCGAAATATTTTTGAATGGATAGGACTGTTCGATTTCAATATCATATTGATTATTGGTATTTTGATTGTGGTATGCGGTTTTAATATGATTACGGCTTTATTAGTGCTGATTTTGGAACGCACCCCCATGATTGGAATACTAAAGGCATTGGGCGCCAATAATTGGAGTATACGAAAAGTCTTTTTGTATAATGCAGCCTATCTCATTGGTATTGGTTTGTTCTGGGGTAATGTGATTGGTTTAGGGATTATTTATATCCAGGCGGTTTTTAAACCTTTTAAGTTTCCGAATCCTAAGGAATATTATATAGAATACATTCCAGTACATATGGATATAATGACGGTAGTCTACTTGAATGTTGGAGTTATGGTTTTGTGCCTTTTAATGCTGCTCATACCATCTTATATCATCACAAAAATTACGCCGGTCAAAGCCATTCGTTTTGAGTAGTGACTAGCAATTAATTTCAGTACATGGGTATAGGAAACCTGACCTAGCACCTTGGAGTGTAAACGGTGTTTTTTTAGATTGATGTAGTGTCAATCATCATTAGTAACAAGTAAAAGTAACATGGAATACGTAGAAAATATTTTGGGAACCATAGGAAATACACCCATGGTGAAAATGAATAAACTAACGGCGGAACTACCTTGTTTGGTTTTGGCAAAGTACGAGACCTTTAATCCAGGAAACTCGGTCAAAGATCGTATGGCGCTCCAAATGATTCATGACGCTGAAGAAGCCGGAGTTTTAAAACCGGGCGGTACCATCATAGAAGGTACTTCTGGGAATACTGGCATGGGATTGGCTTTAGCAGCCACCATCAAAGGCTATAAAATGATATGTGTGATAAGCGATAAGCAATCCAAGGAAAAAATGGATATCCTTCGGGCAGTTGGAAGCGAAGTGCATGTGTGCCCAACGGATGTTGCCCCAGACGACCCTCGAAGTTATTATAGCACTGCTAGAAGATTAGCTGCCGAAATACCTAATTCTTGGTATGTGAACCAGTATGATAATCCCTCCAATTGCAAGGCTCACTTTTTGAGTACTGGACCAGAGATATGGAAACAAACGGATGGTAAAGTAACGCACTTTGTAGTAGGTGTAGGAACTGGTGGAACCATATCTGGAGTAGGTTCGTATTTAAAAATGAAGAATCCCAATGTTAAGATTTGGGGTGTGGATACTTACGGCTCGGTCTTTAAAAAATACCATGAAACGGGGATTTTTGACGAAAAGGAAATTTACCCCTACATAACAGAAGGAATAGGGGAGGATATTTTACCCCTAAATGTAAATTTTGGCGTCATTGATGGTTTTACGAAGGTAACGGACAAAGATGCTGCGGTATATACCCAACGTTTAGCAAAGGAAGAAGCTATGTTTTTGGGTAATTCTGCTGGTGCTGCTATAAAAGGTTTGTTACAATTAAAAGAACATTTTACGAAGGACGATGTAGTCGTGGTTTTGTTCCATGACCATGGTAGTAGGTATGTTGGAAAGATGTTTAACGATGAGTGGATGCGTGAGCAGGGGTTCTTAGATTAACTAGTAAAATTAATAGAAAAAATATATCCTATGTTGAAATCAGGAATCGCTTTGGTATGTTCGGGCATGTTGTTTGTAGTATCATTATCTGCACAAAACCTATCGAGGACCGAAAAGAAAATTATTAAAAGTATAGAAGCTAATAATGCGGAGGCCATTGGTTTTCTTGAAGAGGTGGTCAATATTAACAGTGGTTCCTTAAACTTAGCCGGAGTTAAAAAAGTAGGGGATGTTTTTGGAACTGCCTTCGAAAACATAGGTATGGAAACTACTTGGATTCCTATGCCCGAAGAGATGAACAGGGCAGGACACTTGTTTGCGGAAACCAATGGAAAAAAAGGAAAGAAGCTCCTATTAATTGGTCATTTGGATACGGTGTTCGAGGAAGACAGTCCGTTTCAGACCTTTGCTAAAATCAATGATAGTATTGCTCACGCACCAGGTGGAAATGATATGAAGGGTGGGAATGTCATTATTCTATACGCACTAAAGGCACTTCAAGAGCAAGATTTATTAAATGATGCTCAAATCATCGTTGCTTTTACAGGCGATGAGGAAAGTACCGGAAAGCCATTGTCCGTGAGCAGAAAAGATTTAATTGAGGCGGCAAAACGAAGCGATATTGCACTGGGATTTGAGACCTCTACAGGCTTTAATTATGCCACTGTAGCTCGTAGAGGCGCTTCTGGATGGAAAGTTGAGGTAACAGGAAAGCGTGCCCATTCCTCTGGTGTTTTCAGCGAAAATACAGGAGCTGGTGCTATTTTTGAAATGTCCCGTATACTTCATCGTTTTTATACCGATGTAAAAGGAGAAGATTTATTGACCTTCAATCCAGGCACCTTAATGGGCGGTACGTTTGTAGAATACGATGATGCTACGAGCAAGGGAACCGTATTTGGTAAGTCAAATGTAGTGGCTCAAAAATCAGAAGTTCGTGGTGGACTTCGTTTTATATCCGAGGAGCAAAAGGAGCGTGCCAGGGAAAAGATGCGTGAAATAGTAGCAGATAATCTACCCATGACTTCAGCAACGGTAACGTTTACGGATAGTTATCCCGCTATGGGACCAAAAGCCTCTAATTTGGAATTATTAAAACAACTGAATGAAGTTAGTGAAGATTTAGAACAGGGAGCCGTATTGGCTTATGATCCCGGAAAACGTGGAGCTGCGGATACTTCTTTTGTGGCGGATTATGTAGCCTGCTTAGATGGTCTTGGAACTATGGGAACAGGAGCGCATACCCCAGAGGAAACGGTTAACCTAAATACTATAGAGGCACTTACGAAAAGAACCGCATTGCTTATTTATAGGTTGATAAATCAGTAGATTTTAGTTTGTAGGTTGTGTATTTTGATGCGATTAAAGTAAACGGTGAAAAATGGTTTTGAGTGAACTAGGTGTTGGTATTAAAACATCGGCTTTAGTTTTTTTAGTTATGGTTTCTTAAAGTGTGTATTACAGCTTTTTGTATAAGGCTGGTCAATACTCGGTATGTATTACTTTTGGTATCTTAGTAAAAAATTAGACCGATGAAAATCCAATCTTTCCACTATTTTTTATCACCAAATAACTTGGTGCTACTGGTGTTATCGCTATTTCTTTTCAACTGTAGTTCGAACGATACATCATCCATTCAACAAGAGGAAGAGGAAGAGCAAGAGGAAACGGTAATTCCACCGGAAGACAGGTTACCCTTGGTCGCTATTTCCACTAATGGAAACCAAATTGTAGATGAGCCAAAGATCGATGCTACGTTCACAATTACAGAAGGGGATGCAGTGTCTTATGAAGGAAGAATGGGCATTGAGATTAGAGGGGCTTCCTCTCAACTGTTTCCTAAAAAATCTTTTGGGTTTGAAACAAGAGATGCTGCCAATGAGGATTTAGATGTCTCCGTACTTGGATTTCCGGAAGAGGAAGATTGGATTTTATACGCGCCGTACAGCGATAAATCTCTAATGCGGAATATGTTGATTTATGATTTATCCAGAGATATGAACCAATATGCGAGTAGGACAAAATTTGTGGAGGTTACCATAAATGACTCGTATCAAGGAGTGTATGTATTTATGGAGAAACTAAAAAGAGATTCTGGTCGCATCGATATTAATAACCTGAAAGAAGACGAAAACTCAGGAGAAGATGTAACGGGTGGTTACATTTTAAAGATAGACAAAACTGCGGGCACCAACTTAGGAGAGGGCTATAATAATCAAAATTCTTTTGTATCGGCTGTTGCCCCGCCTAATGCTAGTTTAGGGCAAGAAATCAATTTCTTATACGAGGAACCGGATGCAGAGGATATTACCATGGAACAGAAAGCGTATATCTCCGATTATGTAGGTCAGTTTGAGATGGCTTTGGCTTCTGATGTCTTTACGAACACAGAAATCGGTTACGAGGCTTTTATAGACGTAGATAGTTTTATCGATTTCTTTATTCTGAACGAGCTTTCTAATAACGTGGACGGCTATCGTATAAGTACATTTATGCATAAGGATAAAAATGAAAAGCTAAAAATGGGACCCATTTGGGATTTTAATCTTGCCTTTGGGAATGCTGATTATTGTGATGGCGGAAGCACCAACGTATGGGCTTATCAATTTAATCAGCGTTGTCCGCAGGATTTTTTACTGGTGCCTTTTTGGTGGGAACGCCTGTTGCAAGACCCGGCTTATGTGGCCAAGTTGCAATCTAGATGGAACGAACTACGCGGCAGTAGCTTGTCAAATGGAGCTATTTTGTCAAAAATCGATTCCTATTCAGCCTTGTTGAATGTTTCAAGTGCGACAAAAAATAACTTTATAAGATGGCCTGTTTTGGGAACGTATATTTGGCCCAATAATTTTGTTGGGAATACCTCCGAGCAAGAGTTAGGGTATTTGACCGATTGGATAGAAAATAGGTTGCTATGGATGGATACTGAAATAGAAGGACTGTAAGCGTTTTGCTAAAATTACAGGAAGAAGTTTTCAATCTATTTACACCTATTTATTCATTATCAAAGGCAGCCAATTTCCGTTTTATTTCCCCTTAGGACTATGGAAAATAAGAGGATTTCTGCTTAGCTGTGCATAGGTACATCTATTTAATAGTGTTCAAATCATTAAGCTTTTATGGAGAAAAATAATATGCTCAGTCTAGGAAATCAAACCGTAAGAATCGATGCAGGAGAATTGGTTGGCTATAAGGTATCTGATTATGAGTTTATCCATCAAAAAGGAAGTCCAGGATGGCGTAGCTCGGATACGGAAATGTTTCCCATTATAGGCCCTACCGATAAAGCAAACTTTAGGGTGCTTACACCAATGGGCGAAGCGATACAGGACCAGCATGGACTACTGCGCGAAATGCAGTACGAGGTAACGCAGCAAACAGCAACAAAAGTAGTTTTTACAAAACGGTATAAAGCGAATTCAACCGTACATAACTCAAAATTCCCCCAAAAATCTTCAGAGGAAACCTTGTCATGGCGGTATGATTTCGAATTCACTAAAACGTTCCAGCTTATAGATAATGGCTTAGAGATAATTTTTGCCATAGCAGGAAAAATCGGTATGCCTTATATGCTAGGCTACCATCCGGCTTTTAATTTACATACAGCTAACGCAACTATAAATACCGATGCTAAATCTATTTCTATCGCTGAGGTGTTGGCTGTTGGAAGCAGGGCGCTCCACGTGCCAAATTGCAGAAAAATGGTCCTTTCAGATAAACAGGCTTTAGAAATTACTACAACGGGTTTTAGTAGTTTTATGCTGTGGACAGAAGTGTCCAATATGGTCTGTATAGAGCCGATAACCTTTTATCCTTATGCCGTGGCACAAGAAAACCTACATGAAGGATTTACTACATTGGATGGTAGTCCGAAAGAGTATACTGTATTTTTAAAACCGCTGCAAAACTAAATAAGTGATTTATGAAAAGCATCGTATTTTTTTTAGTTATGTTATTCTGGCTAAACAGTTTTGCTCAAAAAACGAATGAGGATAGTTCTTATTATGCCGAGATTCCAACTGCACCACTGGACTACACTCCAGGAGCTATCGTTTCTAGAATGGTAGATGGTTTGGGTTTTCGCTATTACTGGGCCACGGAAGGTTTAACGGAGACTGATTTAAGCTACAAACCAAGTGCGGACGCTAGAACTTTGGAGCAAACGCTAGGTCATATTTATGGTCTATCCAGAACCATTTTGAATTCCGCCAAACGAGAGCCTACAGATTTCACCAAGGAACAGCCAATAATGAACTATACCGAAAAGCGTAATGCGACCTTGGAAAATTTTAGGTTGGCCAGTACGCTGTTTTTGACTTCCGATGATATATCAAAACATTCCATTGTTTTTATTCGGGAAAACGGCAGTTCAGAATTTCCATTTTGGAACCAGATAAACGGACCAATAGAAGATGCCGTTTGGCATGCTGGTCAGGTTGTAGTGCTGCGAAGGGCTTCTGGAAATCCTATACACCCCAAAGTAAATGTTTTTTTAGGGAAGCTCAATGATTAACTAAAATTAGTATGCATACGCACCTTTCCAAAACCACAAGCAGGGGAACGGCCATTATTATGTAACTTTGTATTGTGAACCGATTTTTTCCATTTTTACAGTGGGTCACCACTTATAAAAGGAGCTATTTTGCAAAAGACCTGATAGCTGGTCTTACTGTAGGTATTGTTTTGGTGCCACAGGCCATGGCTTATGCCATGATTGCAGGTCTTCCTCCGGTTTACGGTCTGTATGCTGCCTTTTTGCCGGTACTCACCTATGTGTTTCTCGGTACCTCCAGAAAAATAGGAGTAGGTCCTGTTGCTATGGATTCGCTACTTGTGGCAGCTGGTTTGGGTACACTTTCCATAACTGGCCCAGAGCAATACATCGCTATGGTGGCAGTCTTGGCTTTTCTTGTTGGGTCCATACAGTTGGTTTTAGGTTTATTACGCATGGGTTTTTTGGTAAATTTCCTTTCCAAACCTGTGATAAGCGGATTCACATCCGGAGCTGCTATCATAATTATGTTAAGCCAGGTAAAACATCTTTTGGGAACTGGTTCCTCTAGCAATAGCAGTAAGTTTCATATACTTTTAATGGATGCATATAGCTATCTATTTGATATAAACCCATATTCCTTAGGTATAGGTGCAGCAGGTATTTTATTGATTTTGGTATTTAAAAAATGGAACCGTCGTATTCCAGGGATTTTGATTGTTGTAGTATTGGCTATGGTGGCCGCCTATGCGCTTAAACTTGGTGATTATGGAGTGGCATTGGTGGGTGCCGTTCCCAGTGGATTGCCCAATTTTGTAATGCCAAACCTGCAATGGGACAGTTTGGAAAAGTTGTGGCCCATAGCCCTGGCCTTGGCTTTGGTCGGATATTTGGAAGCAATTTCTATAGGAAAGGCATTGGAAGTTCAAAGTGGTGAGGAGACTATAGAACCAAATCAGGAATTATTGGCCTTGGGGTCTTCTAATATCGTAGGGTCTTTTTTTCAGGCCTATCCGGTTACTGCTAGTTTTTCTCGGTCGGCCATAAACCATCAATCGGGCGCGAAAACCAATTTGGCTGGACTCTATAGCGTAATTTTAGTGGTGCTAACTTTATTGTTTTTAACACCTATTTTTCAATTTTTACCCAATGCTGTATTGGCTAGTATCATCATGGTTTCTGTCTTCAGCTTGATTGATGTTAGCTATGCCAAAAACCTGTGGGATAATAGGCGCGATGAGTTTGTAGTGTTGCTAATTACATTTTTGGCTACCCTATTTTTAGGGATTAAAGAAGGGATTTTTATAGGGATGTTAAGTTCCTTATTGCTGATGGTTTATAGGACCTCAAAACCGCATTTTGCCGTGTTAGGTAATGTAAGGGATACCGACTATTATAAAAATATAGAGCGTTTTGGCGATGAAATAACCTACCGAGAAGATTTGCTTATTGTGCGCTTTGATGCCCAATTGTATTTTGGAAATTCAACTTTTTTTAAGAACCAATTGTTGAAAGAGGTACATAAAAAGGGAGAAGCATTGAAAGGTGTTGTTTTAAATGCAGAGGCCATAAACTATATTGATTCCACAGCGGCAGCTATGTTAATGAAGACTATACAGGTGATTCATGATATGGGGCTACAGTTCTACATTGCGGGAGCGATTGGACCCACTAGAGATATTATATTTAGTAGTGGAATCATTAATGAATTGGGTAGAGAGTATTTATTTGTAAAAACAAAAGAGGCCGTAGCTTTCTATGATGACCCTAAGGCTGTATCTGAGGTAAGCTCACGTGTTGCTTATGAAAATCGTTGTAAAAAGAAAACAATACAGGGTTCAAAAGTGTAGAACAGTGTATTTTAATTTAATAAATTGAAGGTATGAAAATAGAACAGATATATACGGGATGTTTGGCACAAGGTGCCTACTATATAGAGAGTAATGGAGAAGTCGCAATTATAGATCCTTTGCGTGAAGTAACGCCGTATATGGACCGGGCAGTGGCAGACAATGCAAAAATAAAATATATTTTTGAGACCCACTTCCATGCCGATTTTGTAAGTGGCCATGTTACCCTATCTAAAAAAACAGGTGCGCCTATCGTATTTGGCCCTACAGCGAACCCTTCTTTTGATGCGATTATTGCGACCGACGGTCAAGAATTTAAATTGGGTGCGCTTACGATTAAGGCACTACATACACCAGGCCATACCATGGAGAGTACCACCTACCTCTTAAGAGATGCCGACGGTAAAGATTATGCAATTTTTTCTGGGGACACATTATTTTTGGGTGATGTGGGAAGGCCAGACCTTGCACAAAAAGCAGCCCACCTTACGCAGGAACAACTTGCCGAAACGCTATTTGATAGTTTACGGAACAAAATTATGCCTTTGGCTGATGATGTTATCGTATATCCGGCACATGGCGCAGGTTCGGCCTGTGGTAAGAATATGATGAAGGAAACGGTAGACACCTTGGGTAACCAAAAGAAAATGAATTATGCCTTACGCGGCGATATGACTAAGGAGGAGTTTGTTAAAGAGGTAACGGAGGGGCTATTGCCTCCACCAAAATATTTTCCATTAAATGTAAAAATGAATAAGGAAGGTTATGAAGATATTGCTGCCGTATTGGATAGGGGCACAACGGCAATGTCCCCAGAGGAATTTGAGTTGGCAGCCAACACCACTGAAGCGTTAATTTTAGATGTAAGGCATCAAGACGAGTTTGTGACCAAACATATTCCACGTTCTATTTTTATTGGCCTTAATGGGGATTTTGCTCCCTGGGTCGGTGCATTGGTAGCTGATACCAAACAACCTTTACTATTGGTCATACCAGAGGGCCAGGAAGAGGAGGCTATCACCAGATTATCAAGAGTAGGATTTGATGGAACGGTGGGTTATTTAAATGGGGGTCTAGACGCATGGGAAGCCGCCGGAAAGCAAACGGACAGTATCACTTCGATATCTGCTTCGGATTTTAAAGAAAAAGCAGCAGCTGAGCAGATTCCTATTTTTGATGTTCGTAAAGAGGGGGAATATGCATCGGAGCATGTTCTTAATGCTACGCATACACCTTTAAGTAATCTGAATAGCTACCTTTCTCAATTCCCTAAGGAGAAAGAATTTTTTGTGCATTGCGCAGGAGGGTATCGCTCCGTAATTGCAGCATCCATTTTAAAAAGTAGGGGTATCCACAACCTTATCGATGTTGCTGGAGGTTTTGGTGCAATCAAAAAAGAGGGTGTTGCTATGACAGATTATGTGTGTCCTTCGACATTGTAAACCTGATAATTATCATTTTTTGTTCACCAATGTCCACATAACTTTGCAGTGTAACTAGTAGTTTCTGTACAATGGTTGCTTGCCTTTTTGTTTATAAAATGGATGGCATTGTAATCTGGTAGGAGTGCTAGAACAAAGTGGGTATGAAAATAAACATGGGTATTTTAGACAAGACTATCCAAACTATAATTGCAATTATGGGAGGTTTTATAGTGTATTTGGGAATGATAAACGGGTCTTCTTCGTTTGTGCTTCTTGCTGTAGCCGGTATATTTGCACTAACAAGTTTGGTCGGTTTTTGTTCTCTTTATGGTATGTTTGGTTTGAATACCAATAATCTTGAATAAGTAATCTAATTTCTATAGTATGCAGACATTTTATCCTCTGGTTAATTGGAGTAACGGCATTATAATGATAGGTATTTTTGCCTTGGTTTGTGTTATCTTGGTAGCGATTTTACTAAGTTTTATCAATAGCGAAAGAAAAAAGGAGTAGTTTATGGTTGCAGGTATAAGGTTTTTATTATAGGGTTTATTGCGATTATTGATATACCTTAGCAGCCTAATAAATTGATGTTAGCTAGGCTAAACGGTTATATAGATTCCCTTATTAATTTGTGTTAGACCTTGCTTTTTTATGAATTTCTTTATTTCAATGCTAATTTCATGTGAATTTAGTAATTGTTAAAGAAAACTTAATAAAAATGAATTTAGTGTTAAATTAATTACTAACTTTAATTTAAGATTTGTATTACGGTGATGATTAAAAATTTTATTCAACGAATCGGAGTAATGAACTGTATTTTACTCTTGGTTGTTTTGTCCATTATAGTTGTTTCTGAAGTACTTTTTCTTAGTGGTAAAAAGCTAGATGCTATTTTTATAGCTTTTTGGGCACCTACCATTCTAGGATTTATGAATTATTTTAAGAGAAAGAGATAGTGGATTTTGTATTAATGTATTCGATTTTTGTAGGTGTTATTTTTGTGGTATGGGTCATCTTTGTGATGCGTATGTACCGTAATCTTAACGATTAAGTGTAATCCATACTCCAAACTTCTTTTTCTATTTCCAACACTGATTTAGGATATTTCAAAATATAGGATGCTACGATGCGCTGACTTTCCAAGGTGTTTTTCTGTAGTTTTAAAAATGGATCTAGGTTTTCATAAGTTATAATTTGCGCTTCTTTGGGCACAAAACCATAGCCTGCGTATAGGTTGTTTTTTACCAAGACTATTGTTTCCTCTTCCGTAGTTCTTCCTTTGCCTTTAATGATGTAATTGTTTTTTTGCTCTTTTAGGAAGGTTATAGTTAATTGTACCTTGCTGTTATATTCTTGTAAATGCACAATATCCTTACAGATACCGGAGCATTTATTCAATCTAAAATGGGAACAGTGTGGCACGTTTTCCTGCAGATGACAATATTTTGGGCAAAGTTCAAAATCCTCACAAAGCTTTTCCATATGCGCTCGGCAATCCGTAAGGTTATAATAAATATGAAGCGGGTTTGGAGCGAGCTTTAGCTTGTTATGTGCTAAATGGATGATTCCGCTCCTGTCTTCATAGCTAAAAATAGCATATTGCTGTACGATTCTCTTTTGTGCGCGATTATATTTGGGGAAATGTTTTTTAATTTCTCCTGATTCAAATAAGAGGGCTACTAATTCATTCCCTGTTTCTTCGAAGTCCAGAAAATGGGTTTCCTTGCATAAATCCAATTCTTTGTTGGATTTATCGTAGAAATGACTAAGCACCCTTTTTTTAATATTAATGGCTTTTCCAACATAAAGAATACCTCCTTTAGCATCTTTAAAATAATATATCCCTGGTGTTGAAGGTAGTTTATCGAATTCTTCTTTAGGTAGGCTAGGTGGTAAGGTAGCTTCTTGTGACCTAGCGTTTAAAAAAGATTTAAATACTTTTTCCGCTCCTTGGGTTCTCAAAAGTTTATGAAATAGAAGCATTGTTGCATGAGCATCTCCTCGTGCTCGGTGTCTGTCGGTAAGCGGAATACCGATAGCTGAACATAACTTTCCTAGACTATATGAGTTATAACCTGGGATTAATTTTCGTGAAAGACGAACCGTGCAAAGTTTCTTAAGGGAAAATTCTATGTTGATACCTTTCAGCTCATTTTTGATGACGTTGTAATCAAAATTCACACTGTGGGCAACGAAAATAGAGTCGTTCGTTATTTCAAGGATTTTAGCGGCAATTTCATTTAGCTTAGGAGCATCTCTGACCATAGCATTGTCTATACCGGTAAGTCCGGTAATAAAATAGGGAATCTCACATTCTGGATTCACTAAGCTTGTAAACTCGTCTACCAGTTCATGGCCGTCATATTTTAAAATGGAAATTTCGGTTATACGGTTGCCTTTAATTCCGTTTCCTGTGGTCTCTATGTCTACAATACAGTACACTCTTTTGGTTATCTTTAAATTAATTACGTTTAAAGCTACACTTTTTTAAGTTCAACCCAAGCATCAAATACTAGTGTTGATTTGGGGGTAATCTCTTGACTAATTTTTCCTGTTGTCATTCTTGTGAGGCAACCGTTTAATTCTTGTTTTTTGTTTCGATACTCTGGTATCTCACGAGCGTTTTCGTTACCACTTCAACCTTCTTTTCGCCCCACGTAAATACATGCAAAATACGTTCTAGATACTGCTTTTTACTCCTAACTGTGCAGCTTTGCATGCCAAGCAACAAACTACTCCACTATCTTTTCTCCACGCTCATAATTACCGACTTACTAATAGGCGTATTACTATAATCCGCAAAATGGTTGTAAGGTATAATCATATTGGTTTCTGGAAAATAGGCGGCAACGTTCCCTTTCGGAATGTTGTACGGAACTACCAAAAACTGTTCTGCTCTTCGCTCAATACCATCATAATTACTCACCAAATCTACTATTTCCAATTTTTTCAAGTGTTGAGCTGTCATATCGACCTGATTCATAAAAATTATCCTACGCTCGTTATGGATACCTCTGTATCTATCATCGAGTCCATAAATAGTGGTGTTGAACTGGTCATGGGAGCGTATGGTCATGAGTAATAGCTCGTTTGGTTTCATTTTATGGTCCGCTACTGCACAAGTGCTAAATTGAGCCTTGCCATTTGGGAGCTTGCTAAAATCCAGTTCTCGTACATTATTTGGGAGGTAAAAGCCTGTTCCTTGTGATTTTTCTGTAACCGCTTCAAATCCGGTAATGGTCGCTGCTATTTTTTCTCGAATAGCATTATAATCTGAGCCTAGGTTTTTCCAGTCTACTGGATGATCACCCTTAAAAAATGCATCGGCCATACCGCCAATAATTTCCGGTTCACTTTTTAGATGGTCAGATTTTGGAGGCAATACCCCTTTGGTACGGTGTACTTTTCCCATGCTGTTTTCTACCGTAAGAAAACGTTGGTTTCCATTTTTAATGTCTTTTTCTGAACGGCCAAGCGTAGGAAGTATTAAGGCTTTTTTACCCGTAATCAAATGACTTCGATTGAGTTTTGTGCTGATTTGTACTGTAAGGTTACATCTTTGTAGGGCATCTGCCGTATATTGGGTGTCCGCCACCGCCGACGCAAAATTTCCGCCCAAGGCTATGAATACTTTCGCCTTCCCTTCATGCATGGCCTTTATAGCATGTACCGTATCCAAGCCTTCTTCTTCGGGTGGTGTAAAACCGAATACCTTTTCTAGGCTTTGGTTTAATTCTTTGGATACGTGGTGCATGATGCCTACCGTACGATCGCCCTGTACATTGCTGTGCCCACGAACGGGGCAGGTGCCAGCACCTGGTTTTCCCAAACTGCCTTTAAGGAGCAGTAGGTTAACACATTCCTTAACATTGGCAACTCCATTTTTATGCTGTGTAAGTCCCATGGCCCAACAGATAATGATTTTATTTTTTTTTGCAAGTAGTGCTACGGTTTCATTTATTTGCTCGGAAGCAATTCCACATAATTCCAATAAGGTTGCTTCGGTATAATTATCTAAATCGGAAAGGAAGGATTCGTATCCGTTGGTGTAGGTATTGATGAACTCATAATCAAACACCTTTTCTCCTTTAGCATTGAGCGCAGCTAACTTTTTCATGAGTAGTTTAAGTAGCGCTACATCTTGGTTGATTTTTACCTGCAGATGAATATCCGTTAAGGAAGTGCCCTTGAGCATCCCACTAACCGATTGTGGGTCTTTGAATCGGATGAGTCCGGCTTCTGCTAGGGGATTAATACTAATTATTTTTCCACCGTTTTTTTTGCAGGCCTCTAGTGCCGATAACATTCTGGGGTGATTCGTACCTGGGTTTTGACCAATAACCATAACTACTTCGGCCTTATGAAGATCTTCTAAGGTAACAGAACCTTTTCCGATACCTAGTGTTTCCGAAAGCCCAACACCGCTACTCTCATGGCACATATTGGAACAATCGGGCATGTTATTGGTCCCAAAAGCTCTAACAAAGAGTCCGTATAGGAAAGCAGCTTCGTTGCTAGACCTTCCGGAGGTGTAAAAAACACCTTCATCAGGATTGTTTAGAGACTTAAGTTCGTCTGCGATAAGGGCAAAAGCGTTTTCCCAAGAAATAGGTTGGTAATGTACGCTACCTTCTCTAAGAACCATAGGACTGGTAAGTCTTCCGCTCTTTCCAATTTTAAAATCGGACCACGTGGAGATTTCTTCAACACTATGTGTTTTGAAGAAATGGGCATCTACTTTTTCGTATGTTGCTTCTTCGGCCAAGGCTTTCGCGCCGTTCTCGCAATATTCCCCTAGTTTGGATGGTACTTCTGGGTCTGGCCAAGCACAACCTGGACAATCAAAACCATCTTTTTGGTTCATTTTTGAAAGCGTAGAAAGGGCCTCTAAGGCTCCCATTTCCTTAAAGCTATGTTGCAGAGCTGCTTTGATTCCAGGTACTCCTGCAGCATAGGATGCTGTATTATTAAGTTTGAGTCCAGTAAAACTAATAGTTCCCGTAAGAGAGATGTTACGTTCTGTTGTTTTAGGCATAAAAAACGATTTTCATCTAAGGTATTACAAATGATTTAGATATAAACGGTGCGGTTGAGCCATCTTAAGATAGTCTTGACAATAGCAACAGTTTCTAGTTAGATAAAGCGTAGTTTTTAAAGTAAATGAATGTTAATATCCTATTGGTCTATATCTTGAGCTTGTTTGTTTTAGCAATCGCAGCTTAGGTGACAATATATCACTGAAGTGCTAAATTCAAAAATGGTTTCGAAATTAATGGTATGAGGAATTTGTATTTGTACTATGGGTAGTAAAACTTAAGATTGTAAAAAGTAATGAATTGCAGCCTAATACTACTTACCTAGTGTTTCGGTAAGATTAGCATTATGCTCCACTTGTTTCGTTTTTTTAGAGTTGGATAAAAGTGTGGTTGTCGTATTTTGTTCCGGGGAAATCTCGTTGGTATTCGAAATCATATAGTCAGAAATCAAATCGTGCTCTTTATTACAAGAAGTGCTTAGGGAAATAAAAAGGATTGCGAGGGAATAAAAAAAGGTATGTTTTAAAAAGTGTGATTTCATGGACTTATAAGGGAGCTGGTTTTACGGAATGCTACGTTTAAGAGTTCTAAGGTATTCAGGAAATTCGTTTTGTAGATGAAATGCGCTATTTTTTCGATGAAATGCACTATTAAAGTTTTCCAAGCTGATTGTTAATAACTCTTTTGATTCCACCTTGTATTCAAGCATTAAGGAATTAGAGTTGCTTTTTCGAGTCAACTACAATTCTGAAAATTGGCTGTTGACGAGGAACTACTATTTGGAAATACACTTGTGTAGATATTAAAAAAACCCTGTAAATCATACGATTACAGGGTTTTTGGTGGATTTTGATATCCAATAAGTGGAGCCGGAGGGAATCGAACCCTCGTCCAAACAAGCAACGTCAGTGCTTTCTACATGTTTAGTTTCCGATTAATTTTCGACGCAGGCCTGACCGGAAACGGCCCAACAAACGCTTAGCTTCTTAAGTTTTAGTGTTATTGCCAAAGCGAACAATAACCTTATGTTGA
>CAZMUV010000012.1:0-60163 GCA_964569345.1 uncultured Maribacter sp.
CGGATTGCAAAATTAGGAATTTTTTTCGTAAGATAATCAACTAAAAGGTTTTTTGTAAACTGCTCAGTTTCAAAGTGTCCAATATCGGCTATTACCAATTGTTTTTCTGCTTGGTAAAACTCGTGATATTTGACATCTGCAGTGACAAAAACGTCTACCCCTGCTGCTTTTGCGGCCCCAATAGCAAAAGAACCACTTCCTCCTAGTACAGCTATTTTTTTTATGTCCTTGTTTCTAAGTTCTGAGTGGCGTACTACAGAAGCGTTCATTTTATCTTTTAGATAGACTAGGAACTCTGTTTCAGCCATGGCCGATTCCAATTCTCCCACCATACCCATACCGATATGCTGGTTGGTATTTTCTAAGGTCGTAATTTCATAGGCCACCTCTTCGTAAGGATGATGTTCAAATAGCGATTCAAGTACCTTTTTTTCTAAAGTTTTTGAAAAAGTAACGCTGATTTGGGCTTCGTTTTCATAATGTAGATTGCCAATGGTCCCGGTTACAGGATTGGCCTTCTCGTTAGCTTTAAAACTTCCGGTGCCTTCTGTGCTAAAACTACAATCACTATAATTACCAATAGAGCCCGCGCCTGCTGCGAACAGTGCTCTTTTAAGGTTGTTTCCGTTTGCTAAAGGAACGTAGGTAACTAGTTTTTTAATGGTTTCTTTTTGTGGAATTAAGATGCTTGTATTCGTGAGGCCTAGGATATCACATATTTTATGGTTAACACCCGAGATAGAATTATCGAGTGCTGTGTGTATCGCATAAATTGCTATGTCGTTCTTTATAGCTTTTAACACGGTTCTTTCCACATAGTTTCTACCTGTAATTTTTTTAAGTCCGCTGAAGATAATAGGATGAAAGCTAACGATGAGGTTGCAGTTTTTAGCAATAGCTTCCTCTATCACGTTTTCTAGCGTGTCTAAGGTTACTAGTATGCCTTTTACCTCCATGCTAGCATCACCTACGAGCAAGCCTACGTTGTCAAAATCCTCTGCGTAATCTAATGGAGCTAATTCCTCTAATACTCGAGCTACTGCGTTTACTGTCATTTTCCGTAAAATATAAGGTTATCAAAGATAAAATATTATAATTTCGTTCTAATGCAACTGTTAAGAAAACTTCTTTTTCCCGTTTCGCTGATTTATGCTTTGGTTGTTTTTGTGCGCAATCGCTTATATGATATAGGCATTTTCAAGTCTACCTCTTTTTCCGTAAAAACCATTTGCATTGGAAATCTAAGCGTTGGCGGTACAGGAAAAACCCCTATGACCGAATGGTTGGTACGTTCTCTAAGTCCAAGATACAACATAGCCGTGCTTAGTAGGGGGTACAGAAGAAAGACATCAGGTTTTATTTTAGCTACCGCTACCAGTAAAGTTACGGATATAGGGGACGAACCCTTTCAGTTATTTTCTAAGTTTCCGAAAATAACTGTTGCCGTTGATGCTAATAGAGGAAATGGTATAGACAGATTGCAACAAGAAGTACAGCCAGATGTTGTTTTATTGGACGATGCTTTTCAACATAGAAAGGTAAAGGCAGACTATGCTATGCTGTTAACGACCTATGATAACCTTTATATTGACGATTGGTATCTGCCTACGGGTAATCTAAGAGATGTAAAGTACGCCGCAGAAAGAGCGAATTGTATTGTGGTAACGAAGTGTCCCGAATCTTTGGGTAAAAACGAGCAAGTAGCGATAAAGAAAAGAATAAATCCAAAGGAGCATCAAAGCGTATTGTTTGCTTATTTATGGTATGGGAATGAAGTGATAGGAATAGATCGTAGCTTGTCATTAAGCGCCTTTAAGGATAAGAAGGTGAGCTTGGTAACAGGTATCGCGAATCCCAAGCCCTTGGTTTCCTATTTAAATGCGAAAGGGATTAGCTTTGAGCATCTGGCATATAAAGACCATCACTTTTTTTCCGAAGGTGAACTGGAACTTCTTAAACGAAAGGAATATATATTGACTACTGAAAAAGACTTTGTGAGGTTAAAAGATGATTTGGATAATATATTCTACCTTCCTATAGCACACTCTTTTTTAGGTGATGGAAAGACGATATTAGAACAGGAACTGGAAGCGCTTATGAATCGCTAATATGCTGCTTTTTATCAAATATGTTCTCACCAATTTTTTGATAGAAGATTTCTGGTTTAAAAGGCTTAGTAACCACGTCGTCACAACCGGCAGCATAAAAACTTTCCAAACTATCGTCTAATGAAATTGCGGTTAGGGCAATGATGGGTGTGCGTTGGTCAAATTTACGTATTTGTATGGTTGCTTCCTCTCCACTAATACCTGGCATGTGAATATCCATAAGAATGGCATCGTAAACGTTTTCCTTTGCTAGTATAACAGCATCTTCTCCATTACTGGCAATATCGCTCGTAATCTCTTTTTTACTTAGCATTTTTTTAGTAATCACTTGGTTGATCTTGTTGTCTTCCACAATCATTAAGTGAAGTCCTTTAAAGTCATAATCACGTTGGGTAATTTCGAACGTGATATCCTCCGGCAGGTCATCGATACTTTTCATATCTATTTCAAAGGAAAAGGCGCTTCCTTTGTCAAGTTCGCTCTCGAGGCGTATTTCACTATTGAAAAGTCCTAGCAAGCTTTTAACAATAGTTAGGCCAAGACCTGTTCCTCCGTATTCTCTATTGATTTGAATAGAACCTTGTTCAAAACCTTCAAAAATACTTTTTTGTTTTTCTTTAGAAATACCTATACCATCGTCCCTCACTTCAAAATAAATCTTTACATCTTCTTTGTCTTTATGTAATAATTTAGTGATAACTGTAACTTGGCCATCTTTGGTGAATTTAATAGAATTCCCTACCAGATTCATGAACACTTGAGATAGTTTTAAGGGGTCGCTCATTAAATGACCTGGGATGCTATCGTCAAATTCCAAAACGAGTTTGGTATTGTTCGCTTTTGCACTTTGCTGCAGGGATTCCATGACTTCATTTATGATTTTCTTTAAATTGAAATCCATATTCAGCGGTTCCAATTTGTTGGCGTCTATTTTATTGATGTGGAGAATATCATTGATAAAATTTAAGAGGTAATCTCCTGAGAATTTTAATGCTTTTAAATGTTCCTTTTGATGTTCTTCTGGATCTTCTTCTAATAGTAAATGGGTGAGGCCGGTTACTGCATATAAAGGGGTTCTTAGCTCGTGGCTCACGGTAGATAAAAAATTAGTCTTTGCTTCCATGGCTTGTACTGCGCCATCCCGTGCTACTTGTAGTTCCTTGTTTTTGGTATGTAGAAGGTCATTTGTTTTTACCTTTATTTGATTGTTTCGAAAAAGGGAAACTGCCAAGAGAGAAATAATAATCAAAAAGGCTGATGCCAGAATAGCAGTAATCTCCGATCTGTTTTGGGATTCGGTAAGCTCATCTACTTTGGTCTCCAAACCAACGATTTGATTGGTTTTTATATCATCCCTTATTTTATCTGCTGTTTTGACTTCTACCTTAAGTTTTTCAACATTAAAAATGGAATCGTTGATTTGAAGTAGATTTTGGCTTTTTGTATAGGCATTTTCATACAGACCCAGTTCTTCGTAGATATTTGTAAGCAGAAGGTTAGCCTTTTTTGACTCCATAAAGAAGCCATTGGTGTTCGCCATTTTTAAGGCGTATTCTCCATTTTTTGCGCTTTCGTTTAAGTCCCCTTTTTTTAAGTAGAGTTCCGCAAGCCCCAAATAAGCTTGTGTAGTCAAAAAATCTTTTTCGTAGATGTCCGTATTTACAATTAGTGAATTAAGGTTCTTGGTAGCACTTTCGTATTTTTCAAGATTCAAATAAACCTTCGCTTCTGCTAATAGTATGTTATTGAAAAAATTCCTGTCGTTATTCAATTGCTTGGCTTTTTCCAGCATGGCTAGCGCTTGAAAATTCTGGTCACTTCGATACAATAAAATAGCCTCAATATATTTATGAATGGCATCGCCATAGGGATAGGCGGTATCTTTTAGAAGAACACTAGCCCTGTCCCAGTAGAACTGCGTGTCTCCTTCGCGGTCTAATTTAAGATAAAGAATGGCTAATTCGTGATAGGAATCTATTAGTGCTTTTACATCTTCGTTTTTCTCGGCTTCTGCTGCCGCTTTGTTCAATGTTTCTAGTGCAAGGTCTATTTTATTCTGGTTCCTAAGATTGCGTGCTTCGTTTAGGTAAGGGGCAACATCTTTATAGGGTGTGGTTTCCTGGCCAACAGTAAGTTCTCCAAAGCCTAAAGCTAGGAGTATTACCATAAAGTAATGTAGCTTCTTATATGAAAATTGAAGATTCAAATAAACTGTTTCTTGTTCATAAAATTGATAAGGTCTATAATTCTACTGCTATACCCTGTTTCATTGTCGTACCATCCTATAATCTTTACCATTTTTCCTATTACAGAGGTCATCTGTGAATCAAACGTACAAGAATGATAACTATTGTTTATATCGATGGATACAATAGGATCTTCTGTGTAAAAAAGTATATTTTTTAATTCGTTTTCAGAAACACGTTTAAAAGTATCGTTAATTTCTGTAATACTTGTCTGATTTTTAACGTTAAAAGTAATATCCGTTAAAGAGCCGTTTGGAACGGGTACTCTAATACCACATCCGCCAATGACATCTGCCAATTCTGGAAAAATCCTAGTGAGTGCTTTTGCAGCACCTGTGGTTGTAGGAATAATAGATTGAGCCGCTGCTCGTGCGCGTCGTAAATCTCGATGAGGTTGGTCATGTAAACTCTGATCGCTTGTGTAGGAGTGGATGGTGGTAATATAGGCCTGCTCAATGCCACAAAGATCGTTGATTACCTTGATCATAGGAGCGGCATTATTGGTGGTACATGAGGCATTTGATATAATGCTGTCTTCTTTTGTCAAAGTTTCCTCGTTGATGCCAAAAACCAACATTTTAATTTCATCTTCCTCGGGTGGAACGCATAATATCACTTTTTTTGCCCCATTGTTTAAATGATAACTGAGCTGCTCACGAGTTTTGAATTTACCAGTGCATTCCACCACGACATCCACAGCTTTTTCTTTCCAGTCTATGTTCTCAGGATGAACTTCACTAGTTAGCCTAATCTTGTGGTCGTTAACGATAATGTGCTTGTCGTCAAAACTTATTTCGGTAGATATGATACCGTGAATGCTATCATACTTTAACAGATGGGACAAGGTCCTAGTGTCCGACAGGTCATTGATTGCAACGATGTTGATCTGGGGGTGCTCTTGGGCCAATCTAAAAAAGGTTCTACCTATTCGACCAAATCCGTTGATTCCTACATTGATCTGTTTCATAGGAAAGATTTTACCTTTTTATACTCATTTGGTATCCCTTAGGTCTCCAAAATTTGGTTGCTATACGTTGTTTGAATGCATTAGCGTCTAAGCCCAAATCAATTTTTTTAGCGGTTATAGTAAATGTTTATGTGCTTTGTAAGATGATCTTACCAAAGCACCACTTTCTACATGTCTAAAGCCCATTTCTAGTCCAATTTCCTCATACTTTTTAAACTGCTCAGGTGTTATGAATTCCTTTACGGGTAAATGTTTTTTGGAGGGCTGTAGGTACTGTCCAATAGTAACCACATCCACGTTAACATTTCGTAAATCTTTTAGCGTTTGGATAACTTCCTCTTCTAACTCGCCAAGACCTAGCATAATGCCAGATTTAGTCCTGTTTATGCCCTTGGCTTTCAAATATCTTAAAACTTCTAGACTACGTTCGTATTTTGCTTGTATCCGAACTTCACGGGTGAGCCTTTTAACGGTTTCCATATTATGTGAAACCACTTCTGGAGAAACCTCTATAATGCGGTCTAAGTGTTTTTCTATGCCCTGAAAATCAGGCAAAAGTGTTTCCAAGGTCGTTTCTGGGTTCATTCTTCTTATTGCCTGTACTGTTTCTGCCCAGATAATGGAGCCCATATCCTTAAGGTCGTCGCGATCTACCGATGTGACAACCGCATGTTTTATGCCCATTATCTTTATGGAACGTGCTACTTTTTCCGGCTCGGCCCAGTCCACATCTTCCGGTCTTCCAGTTTTCACACCACAAAAGCCACAAGAGCGGGTACAGACATTTCCTAAGATCATAAAGGTAGCAGTACCCTCTCCCCAACATTCTCCCATATTGGGACAGCTCCCACTGGTGCATATTGTATGCAAATCATATTTTTCGACCAGACCTCTTAATTGGGTGTATTTCTTACCGGTCGGAAGTTTTACCCTTAACCATTTTGGTTTACCTTTTGGAGGAGCTACGTTTTCTTTTACTGCTACAGACATGCTTCTTTTTTGTGTAAATATACGAACTAAATCACTTAATTATGAGCTGATTCTTGGCTAGTGATTTCGAATATCGGCACCAAAAATTACAGTTTATAGCTTGCTGGGAGCTTAGTTTTTGCTAGAAATAATTTCAGCTAGAAGCTTCTTTGCGCGCAGAAGCTTCACCTTGATGTTGTTAATGGGTTCGTTCAGCTTTTCGGCAATACCTGCGTAGCTAAGTTCGTTGAAGTATCTTAAGTTGATGACTTCTTGATAGTGTGGTTTTAATTTTTTAATGTCACGAAGTAAATTTGCTAAATTCTGTTCTTGAATCAAACGGTCTTCCATGGAAGGAGTATCGTCCAACATTTTTTTTATGGCCTCTCCATTTCCTCTAGTATCTAGGATATTTCTCTTTCTTTTACGAACGAGGTCTATGTGTATGTTCTTGGAAATTGTAATAAGCCAGGTTTTAAAAACGTAGGTATCTTTGTAGGTGTTTATTTTGTCAAAAGCTTTGGAGAAGGTCTGAATCGTAATGTCTTCTGCGTCATTTTCATTTTCCGTACGCTTCAGTTGAAAACCGTAAACATCGTTCCAAAACGTATGCAATAAATTGCTAAAAGCAATCTGATTACCCATTTTGGCTTTGTTGATGGTCTCTGCTATATCCTCGGTTTTATTCAATGTTCATTTTGTATCATGATTCTGACAATACTAAAAGAGTTCCACCTTAGGCAATACTGTCGTTTTTACAATCTTGTTCACTAGGTAGTTTGCCACACATACCACATGCTTCACCATCTTGATTAAGAAATGGACTTTGGCTGGCGCAGGTTCCTGCAAATTCACCATCTTTTTTTGCCCATATTTTAATAGCGATGCCTAAGAAGGCAAGTCCTAAAAGTCCAATAGTAAGAAATAGAAGTTTCATCCGTATATAAATTCACAAACCAGTTAATATAATTTTAGATATGCCAGCCGACATTATCAATATGAATATACATTGATGATAGGCACTAACAAACTGGTACAAAGATATAAAAATAAAGCCCCGATACGGGGCTTTAGAATTACTTTAATGTTGAAGTTTAGTAGGTAATATTTGCTACTATATTTTCTACCGTAGGGTTTTGATTGCCTCCCTTTGGTTCAATGGTGATATACCCAACTGCGTTCTTGGCATAAGGCAAGGCCAAAAGGTTGTCACTTTTTGTTGCTTCTTCGATAATACCAAGATTTAACATTTCTCCGTTTACTTCGGCCCACATCTGAAAACATTGATCTTCTGGAAGATTAGGTAATTTTTTCACATTAATGAAGGATAGTTTTTTAACTGGGTTTATATATGCTACGGCTTTTAGCTCTTTAGCATTGTTATTTCCTCTTACGTTATACTTTTTGGTTTGCGGATTGTTGAGCACAATGAATTGGTTTCTTACATCTTCCAGCTGTTGTTTCATGTCTTCCTCCAACAATTTTATTTTGTTGCTCACCATAGTGTTTTCCTCTTGTAAGCTCTGGTTTTGGTTCCAGAAGAAAAAAGAGGCACTCGCAAACATACACGCAACAACGCTTGCGGCCATTGCATATCTAAAGAACTTTCGTCTTCCTGCCCGTTCAGAACGGATTCTAGCTATAATTTTTTCCTTGAGTCCGTCTGGTGTTTGTACCGCATGAAGTTTAGCGTAGGTCTCTAAATTTTCCTGAAGCTCGTTGTACACCTTTCTTACTTCAGGGTACATGGCAATATATCTTTCCGTTTGTAAGCTTTCCAATTCGGTAGTGTTACCTAAAAGGTAGCGTTCCAAAATGTCCGATTCTAAAAATGTTTTTATTTTTTCTACCATCATAATAAATTTAACAACAGTGCTAAAGATGCCGGGCCATATATTTTACGGAGTTCACGAAGGCCAATTTTAAGTCTGGATTTGATTGTTCCCAAAGGGATATCCAATTCTTCACTAGCTTCTTGTTGGGTCATTCCTTGAAAAAAGAGGGCGTCCAATACGATTTGATACTTGTCCTCTATCTTACTCAAATGCTCCTGCATGTCCATAAGTTCCGGTTTGGTACTTTCTACACCTATATTATATACGTCAGAAACGTCTATTTGGATTTCCTTGTCAGTTTTTGTGTTTACACTTCTTAGTTTATCGATAGCAGTATTCCTTGTAATTCGAAAGAGCCAGGTAAATAATTTTGCTTTTGAGGGGTCGTAGGTGTCTGACTTCTTCCAGATTTTAACAAAGCTTTCCTGAAGTACATCCTGGGCAAGGTCATCACTGCGGACCACTTTCTTAGCTACTCCAAGTAAGGTATCACCATAATTGTCGTACAAAAGCGAAATGGCTTTGTCATTTCGTTCCTGTAACAATTCAACAATATGTTTTTCCAGTAGTGTGCTCATAATGGGGCGCTGAACTTTTTTGGTTTAAACATCCAAATAGCTAGTTAATCCGTATATCACTTGAAACGCTAATTTATAAAATTGATTGTTAAAGCGGCGTTATCTGAAAATATAAATCTTTTTAAGTATGCAGCTGGTTACTGCTACTTATTTTTTGGTTAGTTTGGTTTGGTATAGCCCTCGCAAGATTAAATGTGAGGGCTATTTTATTAGATTTACTTCGGGTGTAATCTTAATTTGAAACTTTTTTTCTACCGCATTAATTATGCTGTCCGCTAGATTCAGTATTTCTTTTCCTGTTGCATTTCCATAATTTACCAAGACCAAGGCTTGATTTTTGTGCACACCAGCGTCCCCAAATCGTTTCCCTTTAAAGCCACATTGTTCAATGAGCCATCCTGCCGGTATTTTATATTGCGTATCGGAAATTTTATAAAATGGCGCCTCAGGGCTTTGTTGGCTAAACCGTGCAAAAGTGTCTTGGTTAACAATCGGATTCTTAAAGAAGCTACCACTGTTTCCTAGTTCCTTTGGATTTGGTAATTTACTGTTTCTTATATTTATTACAGCATTGGAAATCTCTTTTATGTTGGGACTTGTGATATTATTCTTTGCTAATTCTTCCTCTATGGCGCCGTAGCTGGTATTAAGATTGTGGTTCTTTCTTGTAAGTTTGAACGTTACCGCGGTAATAATATATTGGTCTTTTCCCTCGTTTTTGAAAAACGATTCTCGGTATCCGAACTTGCAATCCTCTTTGGAGAAGGTCCGTACTTTCTGTGTGGTTCTCTCCATAGCCTCACAACTAACGAAACAATCTTTTAATTCTGTTCCGTATGCACCAATATTTTGTACCGGTGCTGTACCCGTGTTTCCTGGGATAAGGGACATGTTTTCTAGGCCGCCATACCCATGGTTTAAGGTCCATAATACGGTTTCGTGCCAGTTTTCCCCAGCCATTACAATCAAGGTCACGCAGTCATCGTCCTCTGAAACAACTGAAATTCCTTTGATTGCGATATGGATGACCAGCGCGTTAATATCTTTGGTCAGTAGCATATTACTGCCACCACCTAAAATAAATTTGGGTTGAAATTCATCCCGCTTTAAGATTTGACTTAATTCATCTACCGTTTTTACCTGTACGAAAAATTTGGCTTTCGCATCTATTCCGAAGGTATTGTAGGCTTTAAGGGAAAAATCTTTTTTGATTTCCATCAGCCTATATAGCTTTTAAGCGCTTCTCCAAGAATATAGACCGCTCGTTTTAAGCTATCCTGATCTAGTACATAGGCAATTCTTATCTGATTTTTTCCTAGGCCTGGAGTTGCATAAAATCCACCTGCCGGAGCTACCATTACCGTTTCATTGTTCACTCTAAAGTCTTCTAACAGCCATTGTGCAAAGTCATCCGCATCCGTTATCGGTAATTCTACGATGCAGTAGAAGGCTCCTTGGGGTTTGGCTACGCTTATCCCTTCAATTTTTTCAAGTTCAGAAATAAGTAGATTCCTTCTTTGGAGGTATTCCGTTTTTACATCGTCAAAATAGCTTTGTGGGGTATCTAGTGCAGCTTCTGCTGCTATTTGTGCATAGGTAGGAGGGGAGAGGCGTGCCTGCCCAAATTTTAAGGCAGTTGAAATAACTTCTTTATTCTTAGAAACCAAAAATCCAATTCTGGCTCCACACATACTGTATCGTTTAGACACCGAATCTATGATGATTGCATGGGCATCCAAACCTTCTTCCTGTAAAATGGAATAATGTCCCTCCTGGTTATAAGTAAATTCTCTGTACACTTCATCTGCAATTAGATAGAGGTCGTTTTTTTTGACAATCACAGCTAATTTCTGAATTTCTTCTTTACTATATAAATAACCTGTTGGATTTCCAGGGTTGCAAATAAGTATTGCTTTGGTCTTGGGGGTAATTAGTTTTTCAAAATCTTCTATGGGAGGTAGTGCAAAGTTATCCTCAAGTTTAGAAATAACAGGAACTACCTTGACTCCAGAAGCAGTAGCGAAACCGTTGTAATTGGCGTAAAAAGGTTCTGGTATGATGATTTCGTCATCGTTATCTGCAATGGTGCTCATCGCAAAAGAGAGTGCTTCCGAACCTCCTGTGGTTACGATAATATCGCTTGCAGTAACATGAATTTGGTGTTTTGCGTAATAACCAGCAACTTTTTCTCGAAAGGCTTCCGAACCTTCTGTTCGGCTATATTCCAAGACCGTGAGGTCGTTGTTCTTGACAGCATCTAGAGCTACTTGTGGTGTTTTAATGTCCGGTTGACCAATGTTAAGATGGATTACTTTTGCACCTTTTTTCTTTGCATTTTCTGCAAAAGGAACTAGTTTTCTTATTGGGGATTGAGGCATGGAAAGCCCTTTTCTAGATACAGATGGCATACAATTTTATTTTTCACAAAAATGATAAATCATAACCGATATTACAAAGGAAGTCCCTTTTATTTCAATGCCTTATTTGTGTTAAATAATTATTTTAAGACAAATTATTACGTAACTTAAGAGAGCTTAATGTATTAATTATGAGTGGTTTGAAAAAAATGATGCTTTTAATGTTAATCATGTGTTTCTGTTCGCAAGGTTATTTGCATGCACAGAAGTACCGATTGCAAGATGGTAAGAAAGCCGAGAAAATCAAATTCGAGCTATTAAATAACTTGATTATAGTTCCGTTAGAAGTTAACGGAGTGGCACTTTCGTTTGTCTTGGATTCTGGGGTGAACAAGCCTATTCTTTTTAATTTGGCTGATCAGGATTCTATTCTGTTGAATAATGTTTCTGAAGTGTCTATAAATGGGCTTGGGGAAGGCGAAGCTATCAACGCCTTGAGGTCTCATGGTAATAATTTTCGTTTAGGGGCTATAAAAAATCTGTCGCAAGAACTATATGTGGTGATGGATGCAGCTATTAATTTTTCACCGAGTTTAGGAATTCCAGTGCACGGTATTATAGGCTTTGATCTGTTTAGGGACTTTGTTGTGGAAATAGATTATAGTAAGCAGTTCCTTAAATTTCATGACCCTAAAACATATCAATACAAGAAAAGAGCAAATAGAGAATCATTTGACATATCCTTGGTTCGCAATAAGGCTTATTTGAATGCTAAAGTAGGGTTGGAAAATGATGAAATGGTAGCTGTCAAAATGCTTTTGGATACAGGGAGCAGCGATGCTATTTGGCTTTTTGAGAACGATAGTATTGTGTTGCCTCGAAACCATTATGATGATTTTTTGGGAAAAGGGCTTTCTGGTGATGTGTACGGGAAACGCACAAGGATATCTCATATTCAAATAGGTGATTTTGTGCTAAATAACGCACAAGCTTCTTTTCCAAATATGTCAGTTTTTGATGCTATTGCCGATTTAGGAGATAGGAACGGTACTCTTGGAGGGGCTTTGTTGAAACGTTTCAATATTATTTTTGATTATCAAAATAAAAAAATTTCATTAAAAAAGAACAGAAATTTTAAGTTGCCTTTTTATTATAATACGAGTGGTATAAACTTACAGCATGCAGGGGTGCGCTATGTCTCAGAACGTATTTTGAACAGTACGGAAAAGACAACGTACGGTAATGTGCAAATAATGTTAGCAGGTGCAACAAGATTAAGTTTGGTTCCTGAGATTATAGTTTCTGGGATTAGGGCTGGGAGCCCTGCGTATTCTTCAGGGTTAAAAGAGGGAGACGTAATTTTGGCGGTCAACGGAAAGCGGATACATAGATACAAGCTGCAAGAAATACTACAGATGCTCAATAAAAATAAAGACAAGAGAGTGAAAATTCTGGTCACTAGATCTAATAGGGATTTGCTCTTTAGTTTTATTTTAAAGGATTTATTTAAATAAAAAAAGACCCGATACATCGGGCCTTTTTTTGATTCTAATATGTTGTAAACTTATTTAGTGCCTGTGCCTTTAACTTCTCCTTTAATCTTAAGGACTTTTGTTGGCGTATCAGCGTTTGATATTACTGTAATTGCCTTTCTAATAGGGCCAACACGGTTGGTATCATATTTCACCTGAATCTCACCTGTTTTACCTGGCATAATAGGATCTTCGGGCTTTTTAGGAATTGTACATCCGCAGCTAGAGCGCACATCGCTAATTATAAGTGGAGCCTTTCCTGTATTGGTGAATTCAAATACACGAATACCATCTGAGCCTTTGGTGATTTCACCATAGTCCACCGTTTCGGTTTTGAACTCTATCTTGGCCGCAACATCCTGTGCCGCAAGGCTAAATCCTAATAATCCTACAAATAAGAATAGTACTAGTTTTTTCATTGTTTTAAAATTTAAGGGTTGACAAAGCTAATTCTTTTCAGAACAACCTCAAAATCCTTTTGTTATACTCTAACGTTACTTATTTTTGTTTCGTATTTACAATAGGGAAGAAAAAGGCCCGATTAGATGATTTAACATATCTTTTCGGCTTTGTTATTTAATCCCATCAACTAACAAGACCAAAAACTATTCCAATTATGGAAATTCCGTCTAAATATGACCCAAAAAGCGTAGAAGGCAAGTGGTACGAGTACTGGATGAAAAATGAGTTTTTTCATTCTAAACCAGATGATAGAGAGCCTTATACCATTGTAATTCCGCCACCGAATGTTACAGGAATATTGCATATGGGGCATATGCTCAATAATACCATACAGGACGTTTTGATTCGAAGGGCGCGTTTAATGGGGAAAAACGCTTGTTGGGTGCCCGGTATGGATCACGCTTCTATCGCTACAGAGGCAAAGGTGGTCGCTAAACTAAAGGCGGACGGTATCAATAAGGCCGATTTAAGTAGGGATGAGTTCTTAAAACATGCTTGGGACTGGACAGATGAGTATGGTGGCGTGATTTTAGAGCAGCTTAAGAAGTTGGGTTGTTCGTGCGATTGGGACCGGACAAAATTCACGATGGATGACGATATGTCAGCTTCCGTGATAAAGGTTTTCGTAAATCTTTTTGACAAAGGACTTATTTACAGGGGTCACCGTATGGTAAACTGGGACCCTGAGGCAAAAACTACCTTGTCAGACGAAGAGGTGATTTATGAGGAAAAACAAGGGTTGTTGTTCTATCTCGCATATCAAATCGAAGGTTCTGAAGAAAAAGTGACCATTGCCACTACGAGACCAGAAACAATTTTGGGTGATACGGCTATTTGTATCAATCCAAATGATGACCGTTTTCATCATCTTAAAGGCAAGAAGGTAGTTGTTCCTATTTGTGGGAGGGTCATCCCTATTATAGAGGATACATACGTAGATATGGAATTTGGAACGGGTTGTCTAAAAGTTACTCCTGCCCATGACATAAACGATAAGGCTTTAGGAGAAAAACATAAATTGGAAACCATAGATATTTTTAACGATGATGCCAGCCTAAATAGTTTTGGACTGCATTATCAAGGAAAGGATAGGTTTGTTGTTCGCAAGGAGATTTCCAAAGAACTAGAGGAAAAGGGTTTTTTGGTAAAGACCGAAACTCATATTAATAAAGTTGGAACTTCCGAACGCACCAAGGCGGTTATTGAACCTAAGTTGTCCGATCAGTGGTTCCTCAAAATGGAGGATTTGGCAAAGCCTGCCTTAGAGGCTGTTATGAATACTGGCGATGTAAAACTATACCCTAAAAAGTTTGAAAATACATATCGGCATTGGATGGAAAATGTACGCGATTGGAATATTTCCCGCCAGTTATGGTGGGGACAACAGATTCCTGCTTTTTATTATGGCGATGGCGAGAATGATTTTGTGGTTGCCGAAACAAAAGGAGAGGCTTTGATCAAAGCTCAGGCTGCTAGTTTAGCTAATGGAGAGCAACTCACATTGACTTTAGAAGATTTAAGACAAGATGTAGATGTACTGGATACATGGTTTTCTTCTTGGTTATGGCCCATTAGTGTATTTGGCGGTATTCTAGAACCAGAAAATGAGGAGGTAAATTATTACTACCCTACCAATGACTTAGTTACTGGACCGGATATTTTATTCTTTTGGGTTGCTCGTATGATTGTAGCTGGATACGAGTTTAGAGGGGAACGACCTTTTGAGAATGTTTATTTTACCGGGTTGGTACGCGACAAGCAGCGTAGGAAGATGTCTAAGTCACTTGGAAATTCACCCGACGCTTTAAAACTAATATCAGATTATGGTGCCGATGGTGTTCGTGTAGGATTGCTTTTAAGTTCTGCTGCAGGGAATGATTTAATGTTCGATGAGGATTTATGCCAGCAAGGAAAAAACTTTGCTAACAAGATATGGAACGGTTTTCGACTTTTACAGGGTTGGGAAGTGACCGATTTACCGCAGCCAGAAGCTTCTAAACTGGCATTGAAATGGTACGGTTCTAAGTTTAATGAAACCCTGTTGGAAATTGAAGACCATTTTAGTAGATACCGCATTTCAGATGCGCTAATGAGTATCTATAAGTTGGTTTGGGACGATTATAGTTCTTGGTTACTGGAAATTGTAAAACCAGCCTATCAACAGCCAATAGATAAAACAACTTTTGATGCTGTAATTCAATTGTTTGAGAAGAATTTGAAATTGCTTCATCCCTTTATGCCATTCTTAACAGAGGAAGTTTGGCAACACATTTCTAAACGAGATGCAACCGAGGCCTTAGTCGTTTCGCAGTGGCCTAAAGCTGGTAATGTGGATATGTCCCTTATCACCCAATTCCAATTTGCTTCAGAAGTCATTGCGGGAGTACGTACCATACGAAAGGAAAAGAACATTCCAATGAAAGAGGCTTTAGAACTTTCCTTGTTGAACGAAGAAAAGATAGAATCCAGATGGGATGTTGTTATAGCAAAGCTCACCAATGTTTCAGAAATTTCGTACGTGGATGCTCCGCTAGATGGTGCTTTGACCTTTAGGGTAAAAAGTAACGAGTATTTTGTTCCCATCTCCGGCGCTATAGATATTGAGGCGGAAATTCAAAAAATTACAGAGGAACTAGGGTACACAAAAGGGTTCTTAATATCGGTACAAAAGAAGCTTTCCAATGAGCGCTTTGTAAACAATGCTCCTGAACAGGTGGTTGCCATAGAAAAGAAAAAAGCAGCGGATGCCGAAGCTAAAATAGAGACCTTGGAAAAGAGTTTGGCTAGTTTGAAATAAATAGATGTCTTAGAGTTGAAAAAATGAGGTTGAGGTTAGGAGATTTTAAAAAATATACTTTCCTTTGTTTAAAATCATTCTAAATAATGTTAAAACAACGAGAATTTTCCAATAAAATGAGAACCTACCATAGGTATTTAGGGTTCTTTTTAGCCGGTATCATGGCCATGTATTCCATAAGCGGTATTGTTCTTATTTTTAGGGATACAGATTTTTTAAAGCAAGAAACACTCCTCGAAAAGAAACTTGAACCGGGTTTAAATGCGGAAACGGTAGGTAAGGAAATAAAGATTAAAAAACTTGAATTTCAGTCTGTGGAAGGTGTAGTCGCTACTTTTCAGGAGGGTAGCTACAACTTGGAGAGCGGTGATGTAACCTATACGACCAAGGCCTTACCCTTGGTGTTAGATAAAATGACGCATCTGCACAAAGCGAAATCTACAGACCCACTCTACGTCTTAAATATATTCTTTGGCTTGGCATTATTGTTCTTTGTTCTTTCTTCGTTTTGGATGTTTTTGCCGGGAACTTCTATTTTTAAAAAGGGATTGTATTTTTCAGCTGCCGGTATGGCGCTGGTCATTATTTTACTTCTAGTATAACCTTGAATTTCGGATTCAACCAATCTAAGTCCAACATCCTACATTATGCAAATTAGTTCATTTGGCAGAGGCTAGTATTTACCATTTTGGACTGGTAATCTTAGATGTGATTTCGTTTTAGTGTCCAGTTTATTTTAACAGAATTTATAGTGGTAGGCAAACGTAAAAAAGTTCTCCAAGCATACTAGTAAAGTGTAGAATGATATTTCTCAAGTAGTCTTAGTATTTGGCTAGGTATCTTGTTGCTGAAATTTATGTCGCATTTTCGATAAATTGTATAACTTACGGTACATATTAAACTAGAAGCCATGAAGAACTTATTTTTATTAAGTGTATTGTTCGTGGGTGTTTTAAGTAATGCCCAAGAAATATCTGTTAATGTATTGCCAGAAGCAATTCAAATAAAAACCGCAGTGTTGCCTGCTCCTGAAGCCGACAAGGAGGATGCCATGGTGTATGGTTACAATAAGCAAGGTGATTTCGTCTTGTTAAGAGAGGGTAAGAATAATTTGATCTGTTTGGCAGATGACCCAGCAAAGAAAGGAATTAGCGTTTCCTGTTATTCAAAGAAATTGGAACCCTTTATGAATCGGGGTAGAGAATTGAGTGCAGAAGGAAAGGATTTTAATGAAAAGCGGGAAATACGAGGTATGGAGGTTGCCAAAGGTTTATTAGAAATGCCAAAAGAGCCAAGTATGACCTACATTTATTACGGAACCGATGAGGGTTATAACGCAGAAACCGGAGAATTGACAGATGGTCAGTTCAGGTATGTGATTTATACGCCTTTTGCTACCACCGAATCTACAGGCCTTCCCGCTAAACCGCATGCCAAAGGAATGCCATGGCTTATGGATCCTGGAACTTTTAGGGCGCATATTATGGTAGGGCCTTTTAATTAAAGGTATCGTTCATGGAAACCTATGCAAACGCATTGCTTTATGCCATTCCTTTTTTTATGTTGCTTTTGATTTTTGAGATTACCTATGGGTATATTGTAAAAAATCAGAAACATAAACTTATGGATTCTGTCTCCAGTATTAGTTCGGGTCTTACCAATATAATTAAGGATTCGCTTGGTATTGGTTTAGTGTTAGTGTCCTACCCTTTCCTATTGGAACATTTGGCATTATTTGAGCTAAGGAATACTTGGGTTATCTGGTTAATTGCCTTTATATCCATAGATTTTGCGGGTTATTGGAACCATAGACTTAGTCATAAGGTTAATATTTTTTGGAACCAACATGTTATTCATCATAGTAGCGAGGAGTTTAATTTAGCCTGTGCCTTACGGCAACCAATTTCCAATCTGTTTGGTTATTTTGCTTTTTTACTGTTTCCGGCTGCACTATTAGGGGTGCCTAACGAAGTAATAGCCGTTTTGGCCCCTGTTCATTTGTTTGCACAGTTTTGGTACCATACTCAGCATATCGGTAAAATGGGATGGTTGGAATATATTATTGTGACCCCTTCTCAACATAGGGTTCACCATGCTATAAACCCAGAGTATATTGATAAAAATTTGGGTCAGCTGCTATGTATTTGGGATAGATGGTTTGGTACGTTCCAAGAAGAGCTGGATGATGTTCCGCCCCAATACGGCGTTTTAAAACCTGCGCAAACTTGGAATCCGGTTCATATTAATTTTCAGCACTTTTGGAGATTGCTAAAAGACGCGTGGCGGACAACAAGTTATTGGGATAAATTACGAATTTGGTTTATGCCAACCGGCTGGAGACCAACAGATGTAACCGCTACATATCCTATTTCTGGTATTATAAAAGATGTATACTCCTTTAAGAAATATGAAACACCTACGTCGGGGTTGTTTAATCTATATATAGTTTTTCAGCTATTAAGTACTACCTTCTTGTTACTGTTGTTATTTTATAACTTTAGTGCAATTGATACTTTTGAACTCTTGGTGTATGGAGGTTTTATCTTTTTAGGTATCTATGGCTACACCAGTCTCATGGACGGTGTTTCCTATGGTTTTTGGATTGAGCTTATTAGAAGTGTTTTTGGTATATTATTTCTACTGCTTAGTGATAATTGGTTTGTAACTGCAGAGTTAATAGCATGGGGAAGAGTAACTATTTTTCTTTATTTTTTAATCACACTAGCCGCAGTGCTGTATTTGAATTACAAGTCACCTATAAGGGCAAAAAGTCAACACGTTTTTTAAATTAATATAATGATAAGACCATACGTACTAGCGGAAACAAACTGGAAGCATTTAAAAGATGAGAATTTTGATTTGGCGGTACTTCCTTGGGGAGCTACTGAAGCCCATAACTATCACTTACCTTATGCTACTGATAATTTTCAAGCAGAGGCCATGGCTATGGAGGCTGCGAAAATTGCTTGGGAAAAGGGAAGTAAAATAGTGGTCCTGCCTACAATTCCGTTTGGGGTAAATACAGGTCAAAAAGATATTTATTTGGATATTAACCTAAATCCTAGCACACAGTTGGCTATTTTAAAAGATATTATTACCGTACTGAATTCTCAAGGTATTTACAAACTACTTATTTTTAATGGACATGGTGGAAATAACTTTAAACCTCTAGTTAGAGAATTAGGATTGCAATTTCCTGACATGTTTATTAGTTTCTGTTTTTTCCCTCAGATGTTCGATAAGGCACTATATTTTGAGGAAGAGGGAGATCATGCAGATGAAATGGAAACAAGTTTAATGCTGTACCTAAGGTCTGATTTGGTTCTTTCTAAAATGGAGTGGGGCAGTGGAGATGCTAAAAAGTTTAAAATAAAAGCATTCTCAGAAGGATGGGTATGGGCTGAACGCCAATGGTCTAAAGTCAGTAAAGATACTGGAATAGGTAATCCTGAGTTTGCATCGGCAGAAAAAGGGGAACGTTTTTTTAATGCTATATGTGATAAGGCTGCTTTATTATTTATAGAACTTTGTAATGCCGATACTGATAATTTATACGAATAAAGAGGACTTATTCTAATTCGGTGTTCACAAGTTTTATATAGGATTTCATAGCTTCTTCACCATTCATATTTTGAGCCTGTATTAAAGCATTTGCCTTAAAGGCGTTTATTAAAGGCGTTTTGCTACCCGGGTTGTCAAAATTTTCGTTAGCAATTTTGTAGTAGGCGTATAGTTTTAGAAGCACATCAGCTGGTATGGGGGTGCTATAGGCATTTACGAATGCTACTGCAGTTTTGAAATTAGTATGTAGCTTTTTCTTTTTCATTCGGATTCACAAAAGTGGCAATACAGGTATGAGCTCCTTTTACTTTTTGGTTTAAGGAAACGTTAATCTCACAATCTAAAGGTAGGTAAAGGTCTACACGGGAACCAAACTTAATAAAGCCGGAATCATCCCCTTGTTGTACGCTTTCTCCTTTTTCAGCATAATTAATAATGCGGCGTGCCAATGCACCTGCGACTTGGCGGAACAGGATATCGCCAAACTTTGGCGTACGCACTACTACCGAAGTCCTTTCGTTTTCTTCACTGGATTTCGGATGCCATGCAACGAGGTATTTTCCAGGATGGTATTTAGAATATTTGATAGTACCGCTAGCAGGATATCGTGTAACGTGTACATTGATTGGGGACATAAAAATAGACACCTGTTTACGCATCTCGTTAAAGTATTCAGTCTCCATAACCTCTTCTATGACCACAACTTTTCCGTCTACAGGAGAAAGGATTTCGTCAAAATTTTTATTTGCCCTTCTTTTAGGGTTTCTAAAGAATTGGAGAATAAGTATCAATACTACTAGTAAAAACAGCTGAACAAGCCATTTAAACCATAGTATATCAACAAAAAACTGAGCTAAAAGTACTCCTATTCCAACTATGAAAAAGGTTGTCAAAATAATGGATTGACCCTCTCTATGAAACATAACTAAATAAATTTAAGGTTAAATAGGCAAATGGAGCTGCAAAAACCAAACTGTCCAGCCTGTCCAGCATTCCCCCATGACCAGGTAAAATAGCGCCGCTATCCTTAACGCCTGCGGCTCTTTTTAGTTTCGATTCTATAAGGTCTCCAAGGCTTCCGGCTACAACGATGACACAAGCTAGTATCATCCATTGCCAAGGTGTTATCAATTTTTCTTGGGTTCCCATAATATATGCGGCAATTAGGGCAAAGATAAAACCTCCTAGTGTTCCTTCAATAGTTTTTTTTGGGGAAACTGCAGGAAAAAGTTTTGTCCTACCTATACTTTTACCTACCAGATAGGCAAAGGAGTCATTGACCCATATCAATATAAAAATTCCCATGATTAGGAGTTTTGCAAATGCATCGTTCTTATAGGGTATCATGGTCAAAAATATGCAGCCTCCACCTATATAAAATAGGCCTATGATGAATTTTTGAAAGGTACTGAATGTCTTTTGTTTTTTAGTAAAAAGATAAAAAAGAAGGTAAATATCAATGGTAATGGTGATAATCATCAATAGATTAATTAGTCTTTGGTCGTTCACTAAGTATATAAAAGCCCACCATAGCGCTAAATAGGCAGCAAAGATGTGATAGCCTCTAAGGTTCACTAGCTTTTTATACTCATAGAGACAGGCTAGTCCAAAAGTCATAAAGAGAAAATCAAAAGCGTCTGAATTTAAAAAAACAGCAGACAAGAGCAAGATTATATAAACCGCTCCTGTTAATGACCTACGTAAAATTTCTCTCATACTATAAATCTTCCAAAAGTAAAAGATAGAGATTTTTAGTGCTACTTCCGTACGTTAGGAAATCATCAGAATTTTCTTCGGTTGCTTTAAAGTGTTTTAATGTGGTAATATTTGTAGGTATTTTAGGGCCATATTTTTTCTTTATGGTTTTTAAACCTTCTCCTATAGATTCTACTAATTGGCTAGTTGTAGCAAAAACCACAACGTTGCTGGGTAATTCATTTACTTTTTTTTCATTAAGTTGGTTTGAGCAAACTAAAATACTTCCATTCTGGGCTATAAGATGCTCACAGGTAGTAAAGAAGACTTCACTATTTTTTAAATTATCCGTGAAAACGATATTTTCTTTCTCAAATTTAGAAGTTAATCTGTCGTCCATCGCAAAAAATGGATGCTCCTGCCAACTATTTTCGGCTACAATATTTTTAATTGCCGTGGATACTTCTTTTAAGGAAATACAATAAAGGAATTTGCCGCCATTCTTTTTAAAATGTATCGTAAATTTTTCATCTACCGGAAGATTTAAATGGGGCATATGTTGGCCGCGTGTTTCAGCAGTTTCTTTTGAAACCCTTTTCTTGCCACCACCAAATAAAATATCTAAGAGCCCCATTTAAATCTTTAAACTACTATGCGTGTATATTTGAAGCTATTATGCTTCCTTCGCTTTGTCTGCCTCTGCTTTGTCTGCCTCTGCTTTGTCTGCCTCTGCTTTGTCTTCTTTCGCTTTTTCTTTTTTATCCTCCCTAGCTTTTTCTACTCTAGCCAAATCTTCTACATTTCTCTCTTTTTCCGCTAAAATATCTTTTTCAAAAGGTCTTTTGCCAAATATTTTTTCTAAATCCTCCTTAAAGATAACTTCTTTTTCTAATAGCCTTTCTGCTAAGGTAGTGAGTTTGTCTTTATTAGCGGTCAGTACTTTTATGGCACGCTGGTATTGCTCTTCTATGATTTTCGAAATCTCTTCGTCAATAGTCTTTGCCGTTTCTTCACTGTAAGGTTTTGAAAATCCATAAGAGTCCTGACCTGAGGAATCATAATACGTAATATTACCTATTTTATCGTTTAAGCCATAAATAGTAACCATAGCTCTTGCTTGCTTAGTTACTTTTTCTAAATCACTTAATGCTCCTGTAGAAATTTTATTAAAAATGACTTTTTCAGCTGCACGACCACCCATTGTAGCGCACATTTCATCCAACATTTGTTCTGGTCTTACAATTAAACGCTCTTCTGGAAGATACCATGCTGCACCTAAGGATTGACCTCTTGGTACAATCGTGACCTTAACTAGTGGTGATGCATGTTCTAACATCCAACTGGTTGTGGCATGACCTGCTTCATGGTACGCGATGGTTTCTTTTTCGCCCGGTGTAATGATTTTGTTCTTTTTCTCTAGGCCACCAACAATTCTATCTACAGCATCTAAGAAATCTTGTTTATTTACTGCTTTTTGTTCTTTTCTTGCGGCAATTAATGCTGCTTCGTTACAAACATTGGCAATATCCGCGCCTGAGAATCCTGGCGTTTGTCTTGCTAAGAAATCCAAATCAAGCGTTTCTGCTGTTTTGATGGGTCTTAAATGCACTTCGAAAATTTCCTTCCGTTCTCTTATGTCCGGCAAATCCACATAAATCTGTCTATCGAATCTACCTGCTCTCATTAAAGCTTTATCCAGCACATCTGCCCGGTTTGTGGCTGCTAGGACAATAACGTTAGTGTTGGTTCCAAAACCGTCCATCTCGGTCAATAATTGGTTTAACGTGTTTTCTCTTTCATCATTAGAACCAGTAAAGTTATTCTTACCTCTGGCTCTTCCAATCGCATCTATTTCATCTATGAAAATAATCGCTGGGGATTTGTCTTTTGCTTGTTTAAAAAGATCTCGAACTCTTGACGCACCTACACCAACGAACATTTCAACAAAGTCTGATCCTGATAGTGAGAAGAATGGTACTTTTGCCTCTCCAGCTACTGCTTTCGCCAATAGGGTCTTACCTGTTCCAGGAGGGCCTACTAATAATGCTCCTTTTGGTATTTTTCCTCCAAGTGAAGTGTACTTGTCCGGGTTTCTTAAAAAATCTACAATTTCCTCTACCTCTTCTTTTGCACCTTCTAAACCGGCTACATCTTTAAACGATGTTCTTGTATCCGTTTTTTCATCAAAAAGTTTTGCCTTTGATTTGCCAATATTAAATATTTGGCCACCTGCGCCACCGGCACCTCCGCCAGACATTCGTCTCATCAGATAAATCCAAATCCCTATGATTAAAACAAATGGTAATAAGGATAAAAGAAAATCCAACATTGCAGTAGATTCTTTACCAAATTCAACTATTGTTTCTAGGTTGTTTTCTTTTTTAATTTCGGTTATTTCATTCTGAAAAATCTGAAGATCTCCATAGTCCAATGTATATTGAGGAATCTGACCTGCTGATGGTAAAAAGGGTTTTTCAGTAACGTTTTTATGTACTTCTTTGGAAAGGGCTTCGTTTGTTAGGAAGACTTTTGCCTGGTTCGTATTCGTAATGATAAGTATTTTGTCTATATCACCGTTACGCAAGTATTCCTGCAATTCCGAAGTAGTAGTTTTTTCGGTACTGGCAAGATTATCACTGTTTAAAAATTGAAAACCTATTAGTAATACTGCTACCAAACCATATATCCACCAAGTGCTGAATTTTGGTTTTTTTGGATTCGTACTATTTTCTTTAGCCATTTTATTTTTTTAATTATTAATGCTACTTTCTATTGTTGTAAACTTCGCGTCGCCCCAAAGGCCCTCTATGTCGTAGAACTCCCTAATCTGTTTCTGGAATACATGAACTACAACGTTAATGTAGTCTAATAGAACCCATTCGGCATTGGCTTCGCCTTCTACGTGCCAAGGTTTGTCTTGTATTGCTTTACTAACTATTTTTTGGATAGAACCTACTATTGCATTTACATGTGTGTTGGAAGTGCCGTTGCATACAATAAAATAGTCGCAAACGGTATTTTCGATATCTCTAAGGTCAAGTAAATTTATATGTTGTCCTTTTACCTCTTCTATTCCTTGTAAAATTAATGCAATTAACTCATCCGCACCATTTTTCCTATTCTGCATTCAAAAATTTTATTTTTACAAAGTTATTATTTTTTTGTTCTTTTAGCCCTAGTTTTTAACAATAGATTATAGATTGATAAAAGCAAAGTGAAATGAAAATAATCAAACTTGGTGCCACGGAGTCTACAAACGACTATTTAAAGGAGCTCATGACCTTAAAAAGGCTACCCAACTTTACGGTTGTAACGGCACACACACAAACTAAGGGTAGGGGGCAAGTAAGTGCGTCGTGGAAATCTGAGCCTGGTAAAAACTTGACTTTTAGTGTTTTAAAGCGTCACAATAGTTTGTATTTGGATAATCATTTTTTGATTAGTATGTGTGTGTCCTGTGCGGTTTATGAAGTGCTCTCGAACCTAGGTTTGCCCCAACTTCGGGTAAAATGGCCTAACGACATTCTGTCAGGAACATCTAAGATTTGTGGCATATTGATAGAAAATAGTATTGCAGGCCAAGAGATTAAAACTTCTGTAATCGGGATTGGCTTAAACGTGAATCAGGTTTTGTTTTCAAATCAGGCCAAGGCATCGTCCTTAAAGTTGGTATTGGACAGGGAAATAAGCTTGGATAGTTTATTACAAACCCTGCTTGATACCCTCCAACGGTATTTACAGAATATAAGTTCATCGACTTGGAACAGTTTGCTAATTCAATATGAAAATGTACTCTTTAAAAGAAATATCCCTGCAACCTTCCAAGAACCTAATGGTCCACTATTTATGGGGATTATCAAAGGAATCACAAAAGAAGGCAAACTAAGGATTACCCTTGAAGATGACACCGTTAAGGAGTACGGGTTAAAAGAAATTAAGCTACACTACTAAACTTTTGTCAAATTAGTGGATAGTGTATTGATGAAATTGGTAATGGGATTCTTTATCATCATGGCCATCATAGCGTTGAATTTCCCCGAAAAACTTAACAGTACCTCACTCTGGTTTTCGTTTATCTCGGAAATATCCACAGTAAGGGTAAAGGGCAGTTTTTCACTAGCTGCTCCTAACACCAACTTGTTCGGTGGTGTTTGTTCTTTCTTTTCTAAAACGATTTCTGGCATTCCTTTTAATGCAAAAAGAAATCTATTTTCGCTCAATACTTCAAATTTATCAATGTTTTCTGGCATCAATTGTTCAAAATTTGCTAACTCATTAAAAAATTCAAAAGTCTCTTTATTACTTTTAAATACGGTAGTCTTGGGTGCTTCTATAAACATATCGCTATTTTTTTAACCATTTTGAAGGTGCTACCCTCCATTCCTTTAGTGTTCTAAGTTGATTCTCTTTAATGTAGCCTGTTTCAGAAGCTTGCTCTATCAGATATTCGTAACTACTAAGGGTATTCAGTTTTAGCTCTTTTTCTTGAAAATTACTTGTTGCAATTTCAAATCCATAGGTGAAAACAGCCAGCATTCCCTTAACATTGGCTCCTTCTTGCCGTAATGCATCCACAGCATTAAGACTGCTTTTGCCCGTACTTATTAAATCTTCTATGACTACAACAGTCTGGTTTTTTTCAAGATGACCTTCAACTTGATTCTTTCTTCCATGTGATTTGGGTTCGGGTCTCACATAAATGAATGGTAACCCAAGTACGTCTGCTACCAATGCGCCAATACCAATTGCTCCTGTGGCCACGCCGGCAATAACATCCGGTTTGCCATAAAGTGCCTCCACTTGCCTAGCCATTTCGTCCTTTATAAAATTTCGTATCGGAGGATAAGACAACAGGATTCTATTATCGCAATAAATAGGCGATTTCCAACCAGAAGCCCATGTAAAAGGATTTTCCGGTTTCAATTTAATTGCATTAATTTGCAGGAGAAGCGCTGCTGTTTTTTTTGCGGTATTCTTGTCTAAAACCATAACGCAAATGTATAAAGTTTTTGTTAATGAACTGCCCTTGATTTTAACAAATAAGCTATCGGAAACTGCCAATGGTGAGTATTTTCCGTTGAATAAGGAGGCTATACATGGTGCTATAAAGGCTTTGAAGAAAAAAAAATTAACCGAGGCGTACATTTATCATCCCAATCACGAAGAAATTCTTAAGAAGTTTACAAAAGAAATCCCCTTGATTGTTGCCGCTGGCGGGGTGGTTACCAACGATGAGGGTAAGGTATTGTTTATTTATAGAAACGATAAGTGGGATTTACCAAAGGGAAAACTGGATAAGGGAGAATCTGTGGAACACTGTGCTATCCGTGAGGTTATGGAGGAAACCGGAGTGCAGGGATTGCGCATAGAGAATTTTCTAAAAACAACCTATCACGTTTTTAATCATAACGGGGTACCTACACTAAAGCAGGTACACTGGTATGCGATGAAAACCGAATACAATGGTAAATTGAAGCCTGAAAAAAAGGAAGGTATTGAAAAAGTGAAGTGGAAGGGCCCGAATAAAATTAAAAAAGCACTTCAAAATTCCTATGCCAATATTAAAATTTTATTTGAGGGTGATTAGGTTTAGCTATTATTCTAATTTAAGTATTCGGAATACGGGGTACTGCATGTGAGCCTTCTCGTAATGTTTGGAGTGCTTAAACAACCAGTTTAGTTGCGCATACCAATTCTCCGAAAATTCTTTTTCCGCGAGTTTTTTGGTATTAAATTCATTTCTAAGAACGGAGTCGTTCTGTAACAATGTTAAAGCAGTATCCTCAAATACATAGGGCGAGAAACCCTCTTTCTGTTGTAAGATAGTGTCAAAGAAATTCCAGTTAAAAAAAGAGTCCACGGCACTTGGCTCAAGCGTTTCCAAGAGATATCTAAAGCCTGGTTGGTTCGTAGAAACCAAGATATCTCCTGCATATACTTTTTGTTGGCTTGTGGTAGTGATGGTTTGCGTATTGTAATGTAAATAATGTCCTTCATAAGGATGGTTTACGGTTTCATAATTAGCTATTTTATAGGATTCTACAAGAATTATAGTATCTTTTTTAAAGGGTTTGAATTCGATTTTGTTTAAACGAAGTAAATCTATTGCCGATGTCCACTGATTTCCGATGATATAAGCTTCAGGTATCTGAACAGAATCTGATGGAATAAAATAATCTTGATACACTACCTCCTTGGTAAAAGGTATATCTCGATTGTACTTGAGCCTATTAAAACCAGTTATTTCGCTTGTAATGGTGTCTGCTTCATATCCTTTGAAATTAAGATTGGAGCTTCTTGTCGTATCTACTCGCCAAGCTATGGGATAGTACTTCCACGCTAAATGTCTTTCGAGGGCATTTTTTCTGAGTACTGCAATATGGCCCCCGTCTTTTTCTGCAATGCCAATCATCTTTTTCAGCAACATATAGGTGCCTTCTACACGGTCTTTGTATGGTTTTAGCATGTGTGTTTCTACCATCATTCCAAGGGTATTCCAAAGGGTGGTATAACCGGTAGAGTATCTTGGATTATCCATAAATTGCTTAAAACCACTTTCTGGTGTGCGATTAAATACATTTACATAGGGCGTTATGTCCCAATTGGCAGTCGCAAGGGAATCTTGTAAGGCTGGCATAAGAGTGTTATGAACGTAGCTGCCTAATTCGCCTCCCAATTTATTGTGCTGGGTAAATAAATGGGTGAGCGTATATTGATAATCTGCTCCGTTGCTTACATGGTTGTCTATAAAAAGGTCTGGTTGTACCAAATGATAGATTTCTGCAAAGGTTCTCGCATTCTGGGTATCACTCTTTATAAAATCTCTATTCAAGTCATAATTTCGTGCATTTCCTCTAAAACCATAGGATTCTGGTCCATTTTGATTTGCTCTTGTGGACGTATTTCTGTTCAGGGAGCCACCAATGTTGTAAATAGGTATGGTTACCAGAACGGTATTTTTTGGTGGATTTATTTTCTCACTTGCTAGGTCTCTGTAAAGTAGCATGGTAGCATCAATACCATCGCTTTCGCCGGGGTGAATGCCATTATTTATAAGAATTACGGTCTTGTCTTTTTGGATATTTTTAAAATTGAAATCACCATCCGTGTTATAGGTTACAATGTGCAATGGTTTATTGCTATCGGTGCTTCCTATGGTCTGTATATTAATCTCAGGGAACTCTTTTGCCAGTTTTATGTAGAAGGCTATTACTTGTTCATACGTAGCTGTTTCCATACCCTTGGAGGTTTCAAAAGGTGTTGGAGATTCTATGGCACTATTTTCGGTTTCTGTTTTACAAGAGAGAAAACAGGTGGTAATCAGCAGTATAAGTAGTCTAATGGATAAGGTTTTCATGTTTGCTTGTTCAATACATATCAAGCGTAAAAGTACTTAAAAACCTAAATACCTACAGTTTACTATGCTACTTTCGTAATCTCGGCCATCTCCTGTTTTTTTATAGGTTTGTTGTTAAAGGTGATGATGTGGTGGGTTTTATTCTTAAAAAACTCCCACTGCGTCAAGTCATACGGATCTATTGAAGACGTAACTATGTTTACCTTCACTTTTGTTTTTATGGGTAAGGTGATAAATTCGGTTAAGAATTGCCAACCGTCCATTATGGGCATATTTATATCTAGGAAAATAATTTCCGGGAGGGGCTTGTTATTAGTGATGCTTTGCTTGATATTTTCCAAAGCTAGTTTTCCGTTTTTGTAAGACTCTACCACCTTACATTCCACCGTAGAATTCAACATTTTCTTAATACCGAATACCGTAATAGGATCATCATCTACGATACTGATGAAATTAATTTTTCTCATTTAAAGAATACTTTAAATTTTGTTCCTTCGCCAAGCTTACTTTCTACTTCGATCTTACCGCGCATGGCTTCCACTTGGTTTTTGGTGATGTACAAACCTATGCCTCTTGAATCTTTGTTGGTATGAAAGGTCTTATACATTCCAAATAGCTTGCTGCCATATTTTTCCAAATCTATACCTAACCCATTGTCTTCTATATTTAAAAGTGTATACTCTCCTTTTTTTTCTGTACTGAATTTAAGTATTGGTTCCCTATCCGGGTGTTTGTACTTTACCCCATTGGTTATAAAGTTCATTAGGATACTATCCAGGTAGGCCGGAACTATTTGAATGTTTATGTCTTTAGAAACATCGTTGATGATAATTAATTTATTGGTGTCGGTTAGATTGGATAAGTCTCCTTGAATGTTTGCTATTTTACTTTTGAGGTTTACACTCTCTTTTTTAGCTTGAGTATTGGTGCTTAGGGTTACTACTTCATTAAGATTTTCTAAGGTTTCCAATAGATTATCCGACGCTTGGGTGAGCATATTTACGATTTTATCTTTTTCTTCCTCATTTTTTTCGTTAACCAAAAAGTCTAGAAGCATAGAAAAGTTGGCACTATGGGATCTAAGGTTGTGCGAAACAATATGTGCAAAGTTGATAAGCTTTTTGTTCTGTAAGGAAGTTACGTTAATCAGGTTTCGTAATTCTTGCTCTTTCTGTTTTAAGTTGGTAATATCCAAGCTAATACCCACAAGACCTGTTGCATGACCTTTTTCATCAAGTAGTGGAATTTTTGAGCTTAAAAAAGAGGTTTCCGTACCGTCATTTTTAATACTGACGCTTTCCTGGCCTAGGATTGGCTTTAAGGTTTCCATTACCTTTAAATCTTCGTCTCTTGATAGTTTTGCCGTTTCAAAAGGATACAGGTCAAAATCTGTTTTGCCTAATAGTTCATTAGCATCTGTTACTCCCAGATACTCGCATTCTGATTTATTTACAAGTGTTTTCTTAGAATCTCTATCCTTTATAAAAACATTTAAAGGTAAATTATCAATTAAGGTTTTAAGGAGTTTGGCATCTCCTTTTGTTTTAGTTTCAGAGATAACCTGCTCATTTATGTCTTGAAAGGTCCCCATTATCCTAGCAATTTTTCCTTTTTCAAATATGGGTTTCCCAGCTGCCATTATCCATTTTTCATTTCCTTTGGCCGTGATAATCTGTAGTTTTAGACTCCACGGTTTACCTTTGTCGGTAGCTTCAAAAATAGCCATGGAGATAGCATTTCTGCTATGGCCTTCCTTATAATAATCAATTGCGGTATCTATATTTGGCTTGTAATCTAGAGCTACTTCGTGTATTTTTTTGGTCATAGGACACCAACTAACAGTGCTCTTCTGTAGGTCATATTCCCAAATACCTATTTTAGAAAGTTCGGATTGCTGCTTTAATAAAATTTTCGCTTTTTCTAGCTCAATATCGCTTTCTATGGCAGAGCTGACATTATTTAGTTGAATAATTGCACCAATGATGTTTTCATCAGAATCGTACCAAGTGGCATTGGACCACTCATAGAACTTCTCATTGCCCGATAGGTCTATAGCGCTGTGAATTCCCATTGAATTTGATGTTCCTTTTAAACATTCTGTTAAAACGTCTTTCCATTTTAGATTTAGTTCTGGGAAAATGGTGAACAAGGATTGCCCAGCAATATTTATTCTATCGTCGCAGAATAAAGATGTTAACTTATCAGATGCATAAACTATATTAAGCTTCATATCTACAAATAGTGTAGCTGTTGGTAATTGTTTTACCAAAAAAGAAGTCGATATAGTTTTGTTTTCCTTCAACATTGTGTTGTATTTTCCTACAAGGTTGTTCGGATTTGTCAATATTATAAATTTTTGTTGTGAACTATCTAATAGTTGTGGTAACTATTCGTATTACCTACTTTTTTGTTAGATTCTTCGTTAAAAATTTGTGTTCGGATTGCCTTAGCGCTTTTTAGTTCTGACTAATTTTCTCTTTGATTACATCTGATTCTTATTTCTGTAAGTTGTTTTGAGACCCTATAACGCGATAGTTAAACAACCAAATTTTCGTTAAATGAAGTTAATGCTAATGAAATCAATAGGTTTTAGCAATTTATTTCAAATTTTTTAACCAATATTCGGTTTTTATGTACCTGAGAATATCGCAACCTTAAGAAATAAACATAAATATTTTCTTACTTAAATATACAGATAAAAATATTAAAATGTAAGAATTTAAATTAATTATAATATGTGCTGTTCGATAAAATAGAAGTAGTGGAATGGAATTATTTTGATACCCTCACAGAATCTGGCACCAAACCGGTATAATCGCCACCGTTTCGTATCACATCTCTAACAATAGAAGAGCTAATGTAGGATTTTCCTGATGAAGTCAATAAAAAAACGGTCTCTATTTCTGATAATTTACGGTTGGTATGGGCAATGGCTTTTTCAAATTCAAAATCCCCCGGATTCCGCAGTCCTCTTAAGATGTAAGCTGCGTCTACTTTCTTGCAAAAATCAACGGTAAGGCCTTCATAGGTGAGCACCTTTATCTGTTTTTGGTCTTTGAATGCTTCCTTAATAAACCGCATTCGTTCTTCCAGCGAAAACATATACTTTTTATCAGCATTCTTACCAATAGCGATAATGAGCTCATCGAACACCGTAATTCCCCGCATTATAATATCGTAATGCCCTAAGGTTAGTGGGTCAAAGGATCCTGGGAAAATAGCACGTTTCATAAGCGATTTAAATAAGATTAAAGATAAGTAATTTTAGGGCAATGCCTCGATGATAGCGTTTTCAAAAAGCATGGATAAATCAATACCGGCCGCTTTAGCTTGTTGCGGTAAAATACTTTCTGTAGTTAGGCCGGGTGTAGTGTTCAACTCCAATAAAAAGGGTTCCTCACCAATAAAAATGAACTCACTTCTAGAAAACCCGGTCATTTTTAGCACATCGTAGATGGTTTTTGCCCAATAGGCTACTTTTTCTTCCTGTATTTTTGATATTCGGGCCGGTGTAATTTCCTGAGACTTTCCTTCGTATTTGGCTTCGTAATCAAAAAAGTCATTTTCGGTTACGATTTCTGTAATTGGTAATACGGTTGTTTCACCCTTATATTTTAGCACACCTACAGATACTTCGGTGCCTTCTAAGAATTCTTCTATAATAATTTCGTCATCCTCTTTATAGGCTACTTCAATGGCATTTTGTAAGTCCTCTTTCTTATAGACCTTGGTTATGCCATAGCTGCTTCCAGATTTATTGGCCTTTACAAAACAGGGTAGCTTTACTTTTTCTATAATGGCATCCTCATTAATAGCATCTCCTTTATTCAAGTAAAAGGACGCTGCAGATTTTATCCCATATGGTTTTAGAACACTTAATAAATCTCTTTTATTAAAGGTGAGTGCGGCTTGGTAAAAGCCACAGGATGTTTGTGGAATGTTCAAAAGTTCAAAATACGCTTGCATTAATCCGTCTTCTCCCGGTGTGCCATGAATGGCGTTAAACACGCAATCAAAATGTATTTTTTCCCCGTATAGATGTATCGAGAAGTCATCCCGATTTACTGCAAATTCACTAGTATTATCTTCTACGTAAACCCATTTGTCTTTAAAAATATGAATACGGAACAAATCAAACTTTGCTTTATTCAAATACGAATACACTACGTTCCCGCTTTTTAAAGAGATTTTGTATTCACTGGAATAGCCTCCCATAATAATAGCTATCTTTTTTTTCATTTTAAAAACTGAAGGGATTAATACGGGTACAAAGATGTACTATTCTGCAGAAAGAAAAAAGGACTATAATGGTCAAAAATGTGTAATTGGGTTTTTGTGGGCTGCTAAGAAGAAATAAAATGGAATCATTTTAGTACACACGCATTTATTATCTTTGTCTCATTATTAAACCTCATGAGAAATTTTTTCAATTTTTTAAAAAGTAAATCATTTTTGATTCAATTGGGATTGGCCCTCGTTTTAATCGTTGTTTTGGTTTTTGTTACCCTGTCTTGGTTAAAGGGTTCAACCAATCATGGTGAGTTTGTTGAAGTTCCTGATTTTTCAAAACAATCGGTAATGGATATGCGCAAATCGGTAGAGGACGCTGGTCTTAGATACGAGGTGTTGGATTCTGCTAATTACAACCCCGATTATCCTAGATTCTCAATAATAGAACAAAACCCTGCTGCTGGGACCAAAGTCAAGACGAATCGAAAAATTTACTTTACGGTAAATCCTTCTGGTTATAAAAAGGTGACCGTGCCCAATATTAAGCAGGTGACTAAACGAAATGCGACCTCTATGCTGAAAGCTGTCGGTTTAGATGTGCAGCGTGTAACCTATATAGATGAGTTAGGAAAGGACATGGTGTACGAAATTAAGTATAAGGGAAAATATGTAAAACCAGGCGATAAGCTGCCTAAGACTTCTAAACTAGAGCTCATCTGCGGGAACGGTTCCATTACCAGTAGAGCAATAATTAAGGCAGATTCCGAATAAATATGCAAGTGAATACAGATCAGGAACCGGAAGACAATGAACTTTTTGAACATCACCGGGTAACAGCCTCAAAGGGTCAAGAACCATTGCGGGTAGATAAATTTCTTATGAATTTTATTGAAAACGCAACACGTAATAAAATACAGCAAGCCGCTAAAGACGGCCATGTCTGGGTGAATGGTGCCACTGTAAAATCGAACTACAAGGTTAAGGCAGACGATGAGATCCGGGTTATGTTTGAACATCCGCCGCATGAATTTTTATTGGTTGCGGAAGATATACCATTAGATATTGTTTATGAAGACGATGTACTCCTTGTAGTCAACAAACCCGCCGGAATGGTAGTACACCCTGGTCATGGAAATTACTCAGGTACACTAATAAATGCACTTATTCATCACACGGATAATCTGCCGACTAACAGTAATGAACGCCCTGGTTTGGTGCATAGAATAGATAAGGATACGTCCGGACTCTTGGTCGTTGCAAAGACCGAAGCCGCAATGACCCATTTGTCCAAACAGTTTTTTGATAAAACATCGGAGCGCGAGTATGTTGCTTTGGCATGGGGGAATATGGAAGATGATGCCGGTACTGTAACGGGTAATGTAGGTAGGCATCCGAAGAATAGACTTCAAATGACTGTTTTCCCTGAAGGGGAAGACGGGAAAGAAGCGGTTACCCATTATAAAGTGTTGGAGCGTTTAGGATACGTTACCTTGATTTCCTGCCAATTAGAAACAGGGAGGACGCATCAAATACGGGTACATATGAAATACATTGGGCATACCTTGTTCAATGATGAACGTTATGGTGGCGAGCGCATCCTCAAAGGAACTACGTTTACCAAATACAAACAGTTTGTAGACAATGCGTTTAAGGTCTTACCAAGACAGGCCTTACATGCCAAAACTTTGGGGTTTGTACATCCGGTGACGGGAAAAGCAATGCGCTTTGATTCAGAAATTCCTGAGGATATGCAACAATGTATCGAAAAATGGCGTAGCTACAGCCACAGTAGCACCCAAGCATAGGTTAGGACAATAGTAGTATCAAAACTCTTTTCCTACGAATCTAGGTAATGTCTTCATTCCTTTTTATTTTTATACTCCGATTAAAAAACGATGCTATGAAGATTGTAATATCCCCTGCGAAGTCCTTAGATTATAAAACAGCTTTACCTACTACACAATACACAGAACCTTTATTTGTAGCGTCTGCAATGAAATTAAATAAGGTACTTGTAAAGAAAAAGCCAAAGGATTTAGTCGACCTTATGTCTATCTCCGATAATCTGGCACAGTTAAACTGGGAGCGTAACCAAAATTTCAGCATACCGTTTACTAAGGAGAATGCTAGGCCGGCAGTTTATGCATTTAACGGAGATGTGTACCAGGGATTGGATGCCTATACGATAGGGGACGATAAGCTCAATACACTTCAAGATACCTTACGAATTCTTTCCGGTCTTTATGGCGTACTAAGGCCATTGGACCTTATGCAGCCCTACCGTTTGGAAATGGGTACTTCCTTAGCTGTTGGTAAAACTAAAAACTTGTATGAGTTTTGGAAGAAAAGCATCACGGAGCATCTAAATTCTGAGTTGGAGGAAGACGAGTTGTTCGTTAACTTGGCCAGTAACGAATATTTTAGCGTGGTAGATAAAAAAGCATTAAAAGCGACGGTAGTATCTCCAATTTTTAAGGATTGGAAAAACGACAAACTAAAGATAATTAGCTTTTATGCAAAAAAAGCAAGAGGTTCCATGGTGCGCTACATCATAGATTCAGATGCACAGACCTTAGATGATATTAGAGGTTTTAATTTGGATGAGTATCAGTTCAGCAAAGAGCATACCTTAAAAGAAAACGAACCGGTCTTTATTCGGTAAAATATTCTTTTGGGATTACCGTTGTATAGGTAGTAAGAACGGTAACACATAATAGGTATGAAAAGGTATTTTTTTCTAATAATCTTGGCAGTAGTAGTTTTAGCAGCTTGTACCGATAGGGACGATGATGTGACTCTGGTAAACATACGAATCCAAAATAGCACCGAGACTTTTTTTTCCGAAGTTCGTGTTGTAGGCAAGGATACTGTTTATGGGGCTATTGCAGCAGGAGAATATTCCAAATATTTGGAGTATGCAGCAGCCTTTCAAGAAATGGCCCTGACCGTAGTAGCGGATTCTACTACCTTAAACTACAGTCCTGAATCCGTTTTTACAGATTCTTTACCAATAGGGTTTTACACCTATGAATTGACACTAGACGAAGCCAATCAGCTCGATTTGAATTTTAAAATAGACTAAGTCTTACTTCTTTTTACCCACCTTTATCTTTTCCTCTACTGTTGGACGTTTTTTAATCTTCCTTGGTCTTCTGGCTCCGTAGCTGTTATTAGATATTTTTCCTTTTTTGGATTTTTTGTCTCCCTTGCCCATAAGTACTTATAATTTAGAAGTTATACCGTATTTCCTAGCGTATCCTTTTAAAGTTAGTAAATTAGATTTTAAATTAAGTACAATCGCTTTTTAATCGTACTTGCCAATATCCTAATTGTTTGTTTTCACACAGCCACCCGTACGAACCTTTTTTATTTGAAGAAGCTACAAAACTTATCGTAGGTACGCTGCCACCGCCTAGATTTACGCAAGGCGATTTAAAAGAGGGCGATGTACACTTTTGTTATGGGAGTAGAGACGGACAGCTTTGGCCTATTTTAGACCGAATCTTTGACTTAAACCTTAAGTTTGAGACCACAGAAAAAGCTATCTTAGAACGTAAGGCATTCTTAAAAAGTAGAAATATTGGTATTTGTGATATTGTTGCATCTGCGGAGCGGGAAAAAATAGACGCTTCAGATTTGGGAATGCAGAACATACAACTGCGAAATGTGCTGGAATATCTAGAAAGATATACGAATGTAGATACCCTATTATTTACGGGTGGTAACAGTAAAAACGGACCTGAATATTTCTTTAGAAAACATTTAAAGGAAAATAAGGTAGCTTTTAAAATAGTCTCCAATGTAGTTCCTCGTATCCACGCCTTTGTGCATCCAAAGACCGGAGTTAACATAAAAACAGTTTCTTTAACGGCGCCCTCAGGAGCGGCAAATAGGGCTGTAGGGAGTTTGGCTTCTTATAAGCAAATGAAAGCCAAAAACCCTGAGTTTAATACCTTAGATTTTAGGGTAATCCAGTATCGGGATTTTTTTTAGAAATAGCGCAAAACTTGCATTGATTTTGCACAAGGATAGGACACGTATTCATTTTGTAATTTCATTTTCTAAACTATCACATTTGCTTCTCATATTTTGGAGCACATCTTTGTATTCAAAATTATGTACTAGATTCTCCAATTGCTTTGGGTCTTTTTGCAAATCGTGTAAATACTCATACGGCGGATTTTGTTCATAATAGTTCGCATACACATATCGCTGTCCTCGAATGCCTACATACTTTGGAATTTTATCATGTTCCATTCTATGCTCACAAAGAAAATTGGTACGCCAAGTTTCAATTTGTGTACTATTTAAAAAAGGCACTAGACTTTTTCCTTGGTAAAGTTTAGGTTGTGAAATACCAGCTAGGTCAAGGATGGTTGCAGGAATATCAATATTTAGGGCAATTTCATCATTAGTGCCTTCGGTAGCATTTAAGGACACTCTTGGGTCATAAACAACCATGGGAATTCGGAGAGATTCTTCATAATGAGACCATTTACCAGCAAAACCTCTATTTCCCATATAATAACCATTATCAGCAGAAAAAATAATTACGGTATTCTTATCAAGTCCATTTTCTTTAAGTGCATTTATTACACGCTTCATTACATTGTCATACCCACTAATCATGCGATAATAAGCTCTCATATTCTCTTGATACTTTTCTTCGGTATCCCAACGCCAAAAAAACCGTTCTCTATTTAGGGAATTTTTTAAAAATTCAGGATGATTTTCATAAATATCCGAATCGAACAAGTCAGGCTTTGGCATTTTAATATTCTCATACAGATGAGAAACTGCTTTCGGATATGGATAGTGTCCTTCCTTACCTGGGGTTAAATTAGAATCTACTGCATGTACAGCGTTAAAACTAACTGATAGGCAAAACGGTTTTTCTTTGGATTGATTTTTAATAAATTGGACTGCTTCATCTCCTTTAATCTCGGCAGAGTGTCGTTTACTGCCATCTGTAAGCTGTACAAAATGTGGTCCAGACTTCGGAGAAGGTTTGTAAAAGTCAAACATTTGCACAAGCATACTATCCTGTTCTTCAATTGAAATACCGAATTTTCCAATAAAACCCGTTTCGTATCCCGAATTTTTTAGCAGAAATGGATAGGAATTGCCCATGAATTCAGTACTTATAGGATTTTTACCAAACGTATACGTATGCTTGCTTTCATATAAGCCTGTAAGGATAGAGGCTCTACTTGCTGCACAAATAGAAGTGGTAACAAAAGCATTTGTAAATCGAATTCCATTTTTAGCGAGATTATCTATCGTTGGAGTTTGTATAATCGGATGACCTGCACATGACATCAAATCATTTCTTTGGTCATCAATTAGGAAGAATAAGATATTCGGTTTTTCAGCTGCGGTATTTTCAGTAACGTCACAAGCGCAAAAGAGTGATAAAAATAGCAGCGACCAAAGGAGTACTTTTATTTTCATTGTTCTTTTTTATTAATTTGATATAACGATGAGCAAAATCTTTGTTTGATTAAATCAAACCCCTAGTGTCGGGGCCAAAGATTTTGCGACCTTATAAAAATACGCAAACCTTTCGATTTAGCACCGAAGTCCCCATTGCATATAGGTTGTGTTGGCAACTGGCTATTATTCAATTTTGTATACTTATGGTTCTATAATACCTTTTTTGATATAATTTTTTTCTCATTTCAGAAAGCATTTCCGACATATGGTTTATGTAGTTTTCAATAGATTCTAAGCCTAATGATTCTATTCTCTTGTTGATATTTACACCTTCCTCGTAATTTTTTAGGATATGGTTGTCCTGTATTTATAGTATACCTTACTTGAGTTTTATAAATTTATGTTTTTCCTGTATTTAAATTTACTTGGTCAACTAAAAGTGCATAGCTGCTTGGATGAGTAGTAGTTTTATCGATTTCAATTTTCATTTTTTCGAAGACTCTACTTTGAAATACTGGATTGTGGTTTGAATACTGAACCATTAAAAAAAAATTCCTTGAACCTTCTTTACCTGCCAAATCGGAACCAACAAATCCGTTATCATTAAAGAGTTTTTGTATTCGTTTTTCGTTAGTTATGTAGACCCTATCTTTAAATTTTATTCCTTTTCTCTAACGGTAATTCTTTGTATTTTTTAGACCGAACGTTTACTGCTTATTGGTCTATGACGGCCATTCTATTGAGTTCATCAACTAATATTTAATTTAATTCCACTTTGTTTAAAGCAACTTCTTTTTCTTTTGGAATTTCCTTGCATTCAAGTAGAAGTGTTCAAATAAACAATACTATGTAAATTCTGTTCATATTTCTATTTTCAGTATGTTGCTAACAATGGCATAAACCTAACATTGGTACTTTTATCTTCCAAATAAGAGGAATGTAGCTGCCGCTATGTTTATTCCTATTTAGTATTCCAAGATAAAAAACCGAACTAAAAATAACAGGAGCTAAGCGTTCCTTGGTATAATCAAGATAGAAAAATCACCAAAACCAAAAAGAGTCCAGCCTTTTGGACTGGACTCTTTTACGAGAACACTATATGAAAATGAAAAAAATTATGTAGCTAATTATGAAGTAAATATATACCTCCTTTTGGGTTCTATATAGTTATTGTTGTCAATGCTGTTGTTTTTGTGGTGTACTGCTTCATTTTTGTTATTTACCTTTAAATTAACCACGAGGTTCTCATAGAATAGCGATATTTATAGCAGAATTGTACTATATTAAAGTAGTATAATATAATTAGGATTGTAAACGATAGTACCCTATGCAGCAGTTAGAAAGATTAGCGGAATTTAAGAAATCGGTAAACAATAAATTTAATGTTTATAATAGCTTGTTTCTTAATTTACCCTATAGAAATATAGATAATGTAGGGATGCTTATTCCCCTGCTTATGGATCAGTCGCAAAAAGGATTAAAGGCGGGCCTAAATCCCAAAGAAATCTTAGAAGCCTTTTTTGAGAATTTTGCTGAGATAGAAACTGAGAAAGAGCGTATAGATTTTATGTTTCGAATTATACAGTATGTTGAGCGCCAAGTGGTACTTTACGATAGTGTAGAAGATGCGGCGTTCCCTAAATTACACAAGCACAGCAGTTCATTATCTTTACAAGACTATTTTCACTTGATAGATAACAACAATGATTGGGATTCTATTTTGGACAAGCTCAATAGTTTTAGTGCCCGTATTGTCCTAACCGCACACCCAACACAATTCTATACCCCAGCCGTATTGGATATCATCACGAATTTAAGAACATTGATTCTGGAGGACAGAATAGACGAAATAGATGTGGTATTGCAGCAATTGGGACTTACTTCTTTGGTCAATGCCAAAAAGCCTACTCCGTTGGACGAGGCTAAAAATATCATCTACACCTTACGTCATGTGTATTATGATGCTATCGGCGATATGTACGCCTATATTAAAGGCAGTGCTGGCAACCAGGAATTTGAAAATCACGATATTGTTAAACTTGGTTTTTGGCCTGGAGGCGATAGGGATGGGAATCCGTTCGTAACTGCAGATATTACTAAAGATGTGGTAAACGAGCTACGCATTACGCTTATGAAGTGCTACTATAACGATTTAAAAGGGCTTCAGAACAAATTGACGTTTAGGGAGGTGCAAGAACCCATAAATAAATTACGTGGCAACCTGTATACGGCTATGTTCGATTCTAGTAAAGATGTTGGGTACGAAGATATCATTGGCCCCTTAAACCAAATACGCGACGCCTTGGTTCATAAGTACCATAACTTGTATTTAAAGGAACTAGATTTATTTATCGATAAAGTGAAAATCTTTAAAACGCATTTTGCTACGATTGATATCCGTCAGGACCATAGCATGCATATAAAGGTAATGAACGCCGTTTTGCTTAAAAACGGTTTTATAAAGGCCGATGTGAACGAATTATCCGAGGCTGAATTGATTGATATCCTGATGCATGAAAATATCGTTCTTAATGCCAATGATTACGACGAGGAAATCGTAAAAGATACTATTAAGAACATTTCACAACTGGCCGATATTCAAGCAAAGAATGGTGAGCAAGGGTGTAATAGATACATTATCAGTAACTCAGAAGATGTGTTTAGTATGTTGTACGTTTATGCGCTTTTTAGATGGTGTGGATGGGCAGATAAGGAAATTACCTTTGATATTGTACCGCTTTTTGAAACAATGAATGGAATGGACAATGCGGAGGCAACCATGCAACAGCTGTTCAGTTTAAAGGAGTACAGAAAACATCTAGAACAAAGGGCAAATAAACAGACTATCATGCTTGGATTTTCCGATGGTACCAAGGATGGTGGTTATCTAAAAGCGAACTGGTCTATCTTAAAGACTAAAGAAGAACTCTCTGAAGTTTGTGCTAAGAATGACATCGCCGCAATTTTCTTTGATGGTAGAGGAGGACCCCCAGCAAGGGGTGGCGGAAAAACACACCGCTTTTATGCTGCCCAAACAAATAAGGTAGCCAATAACGAAATCCAATTGACCATACAAGGCCAGACGATTACCAGTACCTACGGTACTAAAGAGCAGTTTATGTACAATAGTGAACAACTGTTAACTGCTGGACTTTCAAATACGATATTGGGAAAAGAGATTATGATTTCTGAAGAAGATAGAACCTTGATAGAAGAACTCTCCGAACTCAGTTTCGCCAAATATGATGCGTTAAAGCATCATGATAAGTTTATGCCGTATTTGGAGAATATGAGTACTTTAAAATACTATACCAAAGCGAATATTGGAAGTAGACCTGGAAAACGAGGAAACAAAGCCAAGTTGGAACTTTCAGATCTTAGGGCGATATCTTTTGTGGGATCTTGGAGCCAGTTAAAACAAAACGTCCCGGGTTATTTTGGTATAGGGTCGGCTCTACAAGCGATCGCCAAAGACGGTAGGTTTAAAGAGGCAAAGAAAGTATATGATGAAGTGCCTTTCTTCCAAGCATTGATGTTAAATAGTATGATGAGCCTGTCTAAATGCTACTTTGAATTGACCAGCTATATGAAGGAGAATAAAGAGTATGGCGCATTTTGGGAAATACTGCACGAGGAATACCAGCTTTCCAAAAAGATGCTTTTGGAACTTTCTGGTATGGAAATTTTGATGGAGAAGGAAGCTATTTCTAGGGAATCTATAAAAATTAGAGAAAATATTGTACTTCCATTATTAGTCATACAGCAGTATGCCTTGCAGAAAATTGGAGAAGATAATACACATAAAGAACTCTACGAGAAAATTGTAACAAGGTCATTATATGGCAATATTAATGCGAGTAGGAATTCGGCCTAAACATAGGTGAAGAATTCTGCCGGTGTCAATTATAGGATACTACACATAAAAGAGCCCAAGCAATATCATGCTTGGGCTCTTTTAGTATTCGACACAAAATTATTTATTGCGTAGTCGTAGTGCTTAGGAGGGAATAAAACGTTTGTATACCATAAGCTATTTGTCCTATTCTAAGGTTTTCATTGGGACTGTGTTGGTTATTGTCAGAATTTACCATAGGTACCAGAAAGGCCGGTATTTTTAATTCGTTTATAAATGGCGCAATGGGAACCGTGCCGCCCATAGTCCGAATCTGTACAACGTCATCTTCAAAAGTCTCTTGTAGTGTTTTTACAATTAACTTGCCGTAGGAGTTGTTCAAATCTGTTCTAAACGCATCCGTCACAGAGCCTTCCATTACCATCATAATTTTATCGTGCGCCATGCGCTCTTCCTTTGTAGGAACCATGCTGGTGATATAAAACCCCTCTTTTTCGATATGTTTTTTGACAAGATTTTTCAATCGAGTACCATCGGTTTCGGGTACTAATCTTAAATCTAATTCTGCTGTAGCAGTTGCAGGTACAATAGTTCTCGCTTTTTCTCCAATCCAACCGGAACCTAGTCCCCTAATATTTAAACTGGGATATTGAAGCGCTTCTTGGTAGAATGCACCCACCTTTTCAGGAGTTTTAAACTGTAGTTTTTCTGAAATTTCCGAGTCGTTTTCCGGTACACTTTTTAGGATGTTCTGTGTAGCATCATCTAAGGAAATACCATCATAATAACCAGGTATTAGAACGCGACCTTCAGTATCTTTCATACTAGCCAAGACCTGGGCTAATTGGAAGCCTGGATTTGGGGCGTAATTACCATAGTGTCCACTATGCTGAGGTTTTATAGGGCCAAAAGTGGTTAGGGATAAACTAGTTATACCACGGCAACCGTACACCACTGTTGGTTTTCCGGAGGGATGCACCGGTCCGTCGCTTATGACTAAAAAATCGGCCATTAATAATTCTTTATAGGTACGGACTGCTTTTGGTAAGGGCTTACTACTTTTTTCCTCTTCGCTATCTAAAATTACCTTTACGTTAAAGGAAAGCTCGGTACCTTCTTTTTTTAGAAGGTCAATGGCATTTAGAAACATCACAATAGGTCCTTTATCATCTGAAGTTGATCTGCCAAATAAGCGCCAATCGTAGTTTATATCAGTGTCCAGTTCTGCAAAATTCTCGGTTTTCCATTGGTCCCCATCTTTAGATTTTAATACCGTTTCGTAGGGATTGTCCTGATTCCATTTTGAAGGTTCTACGGATTGTCCATCCAAGTGCATGTACAACAAGATGGTCGGTTTGTTATCGTCCATGGGCAAAGCTGCAAAGAATAAGGGAAGGTTGTCAGTTTCCAAAATAGAGGTGTTAAAACCTCTTTGGTTAAATTTATCGCGTAACCACATAAGATTACGGTCAATATCGTCTGCATTTAGTGCATCGTTAGGGAGCGCTACAAACTGCCTTAATTCGTCAATGCTGTGGCGTACGTATGATTTTATTTCCTCCGGTGTTTGTGCGGTGGTAAATGTTGTGAATATAAGGAGTAATAGAATGCACCAGTAGTTTTTCATGAGTTGTGTTTTGAATACTGAAAAATAAGGATAAAAGGCAGAACGCTGACTCCTATTCTATTTTTTAAAAAAAGAAAGTGCTATTACCCTTATTAACAGGAGAAACGGAAATCCATGAAACAGTAAATCAAACCAATCCATGGCCTGCATGCCAACGGCACCGCCCGCCACCCATTTCAGTTTACCCCATAAATGGGGTTCAGGAAAAAAAGGTGCCAAGCCCAGTGTTAGGCATAGTAGAATGATTAATTTCCAATTGTTCAAAAACTCTTTCATTAAGGTCTTATGGTTTTTATAAAAGATAGGATTGCTTCAACCCCATGCTTTGTTAAATGTTTAATAAATGCAGAACCAATAATGGCACCCTTGGCATTTTTGGTCGCTGCTTGAAATGTTTCTGAATCCTTAATGCCAAAACCTACGATTTGTGGCTTATCTAATTCCATACCTGCAATACGCTCAAAATAGTGTTCTTGCTCGTTGCCGAAGCCCGATTTTGAGCCCGTAACGCTAGCCGAACTTACCATGTAAATAAAGCCTTCAGACGCTGCGTCAATTTGATGTATGCGTTCATTACTTGTTTGGGGCGTTATCAAGAATACGTTTATCAATCCATATTTTTTAAAAATCGATTCGTATTCCGCTTGATATACATCCAAAGGAAGGTCTGGCATTATAATACCGTCAATCCCAATATCATGACATCTTTTACAAAAGGCTTCTACGCCATATTGGAGCATGGGGTTAAAATAGCCCATAACGATAAGTGGTATACGAACCGTTTTACGAATGTCTTTTAATTGATTAAATAGCACCTCGGTAGTCATGCCATTTTTTAAGGCAGCAGTGGAGCTTTCCTGTATGGTAGGCCCATCTGCTAAGGGGTCGCTGAACGGTAATCCGATTTCAATCATATCCACACCATTTTTTTCTAAGTCTTGAATGATTTTAACGGTGTCGTTCAATGCAGGATAGCCTGCGGTGAAGTAGATAGATAGGAGTTTCTCTTCGGAGTTTAGTTTTTGGTTTATTCTGTTCATGAAAAATAAATTAAGCTTATAGCTTGAAGTAGTCTATATACGTCTGTAAATCTTTATCTCCGCGTCCTGAAAGACTGATGACCACAACATCATCTGGTTTAAATTTTTTATGAGAAAAAATAGCAAATGCATGTCCGGTTTCTATTGCTGGAATAATACCTTCCAATTGTGAAAGTTCTAGTCCGGCAGTCATGGCCTCATCGTCCGTAGCTGAATAAAATTCAGCGCGACCGGATTTGTATAAATGAGAATGCATGGGTCCCACACCAGGATAATCCAAACCAGCAGAAATAGAATAGGGTTCGGTTATTTGTCCGTCCACCGTTTGCATCAACATAGTTTTGCACCCGTGGATAATACCAACTTTGCCCAATGCTGAAGTTGCTGCGCTTTCTCCGGTATTCACCCCTTTTCCGGCGGCTTCAACGGCAATGATTCCTACTTCAGGTTCGTCCAAAAAGTGATGGTAAGTTCCAGCGGCATTACTACCACCACCAATACAGGCTACTACATAATCTGGATTTTCCCGACCTTCTTTTTCTTTTAATTGCCATTTGATTTCTTCGGAAATGACCGACTGAAATCGTGTAACCATATCTGGGTAGGGATGTGGCCCTATAGCGGAGCCAATAATATAGTGCGTATCTACTGGATTATTAATCCAATCGCGTATGGCCTCGTTTGTAGCATCTTTTAAGGTTCTACTTCCAGAAAGTGCCGGTCGCACTTCCGCACCCAACATTTTCATGCGCGCCACGTTTGGTGCCTGTCTGGCGATATCTATTTCACCCATGTATACGATACATTCCAACCCCATTAAGGCACAAACAGTTGCTGTTGCTACCCCATGCTGTCCAGCACCTGTCTCCGCAATAATTCGGGTTTTACCCAATTTTTTGGCTACAAGTATCTGCCCAATAGTGTTGTTTATCTTGTGCGCCCCCGTATGGTTAAGATCTTCTCTTTTTAAATATACTTTGGTATTATATTTTTCTGATAGTCGCTTTGCATAATAGAGTGGTGATGGTCTACCCACGTAGTCTTTAAGTAACTGGTTAAACTCTTCTTGAAAAGCATCTTCGTACATGATTTCCAAATAGTGCTGACGTAATTCTTCTACATTAGGGTACAACATTTCTGGTATAAATGCGCCTCCAAACTCGCCATAATATCCTTTTTCGTCTGCGTGGAAGCCACCCATATGATTTATTATTTTTCCTTTTTCCATTTTTCTATTTTTCTTTTCCTCCTAGCAAAGAAGGATTATAGGGAGGTGTATACCCACCCTATATTCTTATTATTTTGTATGTAATAGTTTATAAAACTCTTTTAAATTCTCGATTTTTTTTAATCCTGGTTCTAGTTCAAATTTACTGTTTACGTCAATAGCATGGCAGTAGCTGCTCTCTGGCTTTTTTGAAAACTCTTCTAATGCCTTTGTTTCCTCTAAACCAATACCACCACTTAAAAAGTATGGTTTTTTAGATGGATATTTTTCCAATACACTCCAGTCAAAAACATATCCGTTTCCTCCTGGTAACTTGCCTTTGGTGTCAAATAAATAAAAATCACATACATCCTCGTATATTTTCAATAGACCAAAATCAAAGTTATCCTTTATGGAAAAAACTTTGATAATTTTTATGTGGGGAATCTCCTTTTTAAGCCTTTGACAATAGTCAGAGGATTCTTTTCCATGCAGCTGTACCAGTAGCAATTGGAACTTTTCTGCCAAACGTTTTACCTCAAGAATATCGGCGTCAACAAATACACCTACTTTTTTTATACTATGGGGAAGAACAGGCATATTTCCCTCAAAATTACGTTTAGATGTACCCCAAAAAATAAAACCTAAGTAATCTGGAAATAGTGCAGCTACTTCGGCGGTATTTTTGTTCATACCACATACTTTTAGCTTAAAAGGCTGGCCCCCTTTTTCTACTTCGTTTTTGTCTTTCTTAGAATAATAGTAGTCCACGGCTTACTTTAATTTTTTAATAAATTCAGCAGCACTTCTGCCTGGATTATCGGTCTTCATAAAATTTTCCCCTATTAAGAAACCTTGATACCCGTATGGCTTTAACTCTTGAATGGCTTCAATGGAGCTTATGCCGCTTTCAGAGACCTTTACAAAATCGTTCGGGATTAATTCAGAAAGGATTTTGCTCGTTTCTATGCTAACGCTAAATGTCTTTAAGTCCCTGTTATTAACGCCCAACATATCCAAACTGGGCATTACAGATTTATGTAACTCTTCTTCATTATGTACTTCCAACAGGACTTCCAAATCTAGAGCTTTCGCAAATTCGGAAAGAGTTTTTATTTCTTGCCGAGATAAAACTCCTGCAATCAACAAAATAACATCGGCTCCATAAGCCTTGGCTTCCAAAAGTTGGTATTCATCTATGATAAATTCTTTTCGTAAAAGCGGCATGGATGCGCAGGCTCTAGCTAAAAGTAAATCCTCTAAAGAACCTCCAAAATATTTGATATCCGTTAGTACGCTCATACCACAAACGCCACCTTTTTGGTAGCCTTTTGCCACTTCCCCAACATTGGTGTTCTGATTGATAGTGTCCTTTGAGGGCGAACGCCTTTTATGTTCTGCAATAATACCGGTATTGCTGTTGCGAAGTGCTTTTGCTAGAGAACCGCCTTTCCGGTCAAAAAGAACGGATTTCTCTAATTGTGAGGCGGGAATCAAGCTTTTTTTTAGCGCAACTTCTTTGTATTTATCTGCTATTATTTTTGCGAGTATATCCATATGTTAATCGTCATTTATATCGTAGCGAAGTAATCTGCTGCATCATTGCTATGTTTTCTTCGACTGCGTTCAGTATGGTATTTCGTTTTAATTAGTACTCAATTCTTGTAATTTCTTCAGAGCCTTTAATCCTTTACCACGTAATAAGGATTCCTTTGCTTTTTCAAAGCCCTCTCTTGGTGTTATACCCACTACAGTTGCAATAGCAACTCCAGCGTTGGCACAGACTACGTTATTTTGCGCTTCTGTTCCTTTTCCGTTGAGTACGCTCATGAAAATTTGGGCAGAATCAGCAATATCATCTCCTCCAATTATCGCCTCAGCATTAATAGGTGTTAATCCAAAATCTGAGGGTTTGATGATGCCTTCAGAACCGTTTGAAATCGTTTTGGTGTCTCCTGTTAGGCTAATTTCGTCATAACCGTCCAAGGCATGTAATACGGTAAAATTCTTATCGGTATTCTGGTATAAATACCCGTACATTCTAGCGAGTTCTAGATTAAAGACCCCTACCATTTGATTTTTTGGGAAGGCCGGATTCACCATAGGTCCTAACATATTAAAAAAGGTCTTTACGGCCAGTTCCTTCCGAATAGGAGCCACATTTTTCATTGCTGGATGAAATAGCGGTGCATGCAACACACATATACCGGCTTCTTCAATAGATCTAGTTAAGAAGTCTGCTTCATTACTAAATTTAATGCCTAAAAATTCCATTACATTACTACTACCACATTTTGATGAAACCCCATAATTACCGTGTTTAGTTACTTTTATACCTGCTCCCGCAGTCACAAATGAGGACAAAGTAGAAATATTAAAAGTATCCTTGCCATCACCACCCGTACCGCATAAATCAATTGGATTATAATCCGATAAATCTACCGCCAAACAAAGTTCCAATAAGGCATCACGAAAACCTTCTAATTCTTCAATCGTAACACTTCGCATCATGTATACCGTAAGAAATGCAGCTATCTGACTGGTATTGTAATCGCCTTTTGCAATATTCACCAATATTTTTTTTGCGTCTTGCTTCTCCAGAATTTCATGGTTGATTAATCTATTTAGTGTTTCTTTCATAGTTATTGTACTTTATAATTTCCTTGAAGGCGAGAATCTTTTTATTCTCTTAGGCTTACCTCTAAAATCTACGTTATCCAATTCCTCAGAATTTCCTTGCCTTGCGGTGTCAAAACTGACTCTGGGTGAAACTGTACTGCCCGTATATCAAACTCCCTATGGCGAAGAGACATGATTTGTCCGTTTTCGTCAAAAGAGGTGGCTTCAAGACAAGCTGGTAGATTAGGCTGTACGACCCAGGAATGGTACCTTCCTACTTTAATTTCTTTTGGAAGCCCCTTAAATATATAGTCGTCCTGCGTAATTTTTATAGGTGTAGCCACACCATGATATACTTGGTCTAAATTTGTAAGGCTACCTCCAAATACCTCTGCTATCGCCTGTTGGCCTAGACAAACTCCAAAAATACGTTTGCGGCCTGCATAGGTTTTTATAATGCTTTTTAAAAGACCTGCCTCGTCCGGAATACCTGGGCCAGGAGATAGTACAATGTTCTCAAAAGCATCCACATCATCCAGAGTTAATTGGTCGTTCCGTTTTACGATGACTTCACAATCCAAATCCTCTAGATAGTGCACCAAGTTATAGGTAAAACTATCATAGTTGTCTATCATTAATATCCTCTGTCCCATTTAGATTGTTTCAGCAATTTCTAGTGCCTTGTTTAAAGCGCCCAATTTATTATATGTTTCTTGTAATTCATCTTCTGCATCCGAAGCTGCTACGAGCCCTGCACCAGCTTGGAAATGTAATTCATGGTTCTTGCTCAAAAAGGTTCTAATCATAATGGCATGGTTAAAATTGCCTTTAAAATCCATAAATCCTATAGCTCCGCCGTAATAACCGCGACTGGTTTTTTCATATTTTTCTATGAGCTGCATTGCTCTGTGTTTGGGTGCGCCGCTTAAAGTGCCTGCTGGAAAGGTATCTGCTACTATTTTTAAGGTAGAAATATCAGGTTTCTTTATGCCAGTTACCTTAGATACCAAGTGAATTACATGTGAGAAATACTGTACTTCTCTATAGGTATCTACCTGTACCATGTTACCGTTTCTACTGAGGTCATTTCTAGCAAGATCTACCAACATAACATGCTCGCTGTTCTCTTTATCGTCTTGCGCTAGTTGTTTAGCAAGTTCGGCATCTTTTTCATCGTTACCGGTTCTTTTGTAGGTGCCTGCGATGGGATGAATTTCTGCTTTTTCGTCTTTTACGATAATTTGCGCTTCTGGAGAACTTCCAAAAATCTTAAAATCACCATAGTCAAAAAAGAATAGATATGGAGATGGATTTATAGAACGCAACGCACGATATACGTTGAATTCATCACCTTTAAAACCTTGTGAAAAACGTTTTGAGAGTACAAGCTGAAAAACGTCGCCGCGTTGACAATGTTTTTTTGCCAAGGCAACTTGTTCCTTAAACGTATAATCCTCAAGATTGGTCTTTACCGCACCTTCTTTGGAGAAATTGTAGGAGGCAAAGTTGCGAATCTTCAACACTTGTTCCAGTTCTGGAATATTGTTGTCCGAGTCAAAGCAATGGGCAAAAAGATAGGCTTCGTTCTTAAAATGATTGATGGCGATAATGTTTTGGTACACCGCATAATACATATCTGGAATAGCTATCGAATTCTCCTTTTTGGAGATTTTTACATCTTCAAAATAGCGCACCGCGTCGTAAGCCATAAAACCGAACAAGCCGTTGGTGATGAACTTAAAATCCTGGTCGGCAACCTCAAACTGTTTGCTAAAAGCATCAATCTCTTGCATTACATCAACCGTATCGGTTATTTGGATGGTCTCTGTATCTCCGTTTGGGAACTCTTTAGAAATCGCTTCGTTTTCAACCTTTATAGAAGCAATGGGATTACAGCAGATATAGGAAAAACTATTATCGTTAGCGTGATAGTCGCTACTTTCTAATAATATACTATTGGGGAATCGGTCCCTAATTTTTAGGTAGACACTTACCGGAGTAATGGTATCCGCTAAAATCTTCTTATGATAGGTCTTGAGTTCAAAGTGCATAGAACGAATTCTTTAGTTTTATTTCGACCTAGGTCAAAATCTATTTATTGTCTTATAGGTTTTGCTTTCAACCTAATTTTAAAAAGATATCCACCATTGCGGAACCTAACGTAAAAAAGGTGCAAACAGAAAAAGGCTTGTCGTGATGACAAGCCTTTATATTTTTTCAATAGGGACTAGTTCACGAATGTTGTCGTAAAGTATTCCACCACCATATGTTATTTATTATTTTCATTACATCAAAGATAGAAAGGAATTTCAAGGACACAAATTTTCTTGACCAAAAAATAAGAATCCCTTTGAAGATTTTTCAAAGGGATTCTTAAATAGTATGCTTGTTAAGTACTATTTAGTAGTTGTTAAAGGGCTAAATCTACTACCAAGTCAAACTCATCGTAAATAGTTTTATCTCCCAAATTATCAAAAAAGCTCCCTGAACCGTAACGAACATCAAATTTGGATCTATCCACTTTCATCGTTGCAGTTGCCTTATTTTCGAACATAGAAACTACTAACGTGATTGGTTTTGTAATGCCCTTAATCGTTAAATCTCCTTTTACTGTGTAAGAGTTTTTATTGAAGTTTTCCATGGACTTAAAAACTAATTTGGCCGTTGAGTGCGTTTCAACACCGAAGAAATCATCGGATTTTAAATGACCTTCTAGTTTTTCTTTACCGTCACCCGCTGCTAAATCCGCAACTGTTATAGAGGTCATATCCACTTCGAATTCACCACCTACCAATTTTTTACCGTCCATCTCTAAATGACCCGATTTTAATTGTATTGTTCCGTCATGTTCGCCGGTTACCTTGTAGCCTTTCCATGTTACTTTGCTTTGGCTAACATTTACTTCTTTTTTTTCTCCATCAATAGGCGTGTTGGCCGTTGCGGAAAATCCGAATACTAGGGCTAAAAAGATACTTGATACTGTTTTTTTCATGGGTTTTGTTTTAGAAGTGTTTGATTTCAATTATAAGTGTGTGAATAATTTTTCTTTCGATTTGCGCACTTTAGGTAAATGCTGGGTTTCATCCTCTTCGGATCTATATCCTATGGGCACCACTACAGAGGTGGTTAGGTTCTTTCCTCCCAAATTTAAAATAGTGTTGTATGCTTCAGCTTCGAATCCTTCCATTGGGCAGGTATCTATCTTTAGCTCCGCGGCTGCCTGCATCAAATTACCTAGGGCTAAGTATACCTGTTTTGCTGTCCATTCCTCTTTAGACTTTGTTGGGAGGTCTATCAATTTTGATTTTGCAAAATCGCTATAGCCTTTCAAGGCTTCACTAGGAATATTCCTAGTCTCAGCAACATTTTTAATATAATCGTCTACCAACTCGCCAGCGAAATTTGTTTGATGCGCGAAGACGATAAGATGTGATGCATCCGTTATTTGAGACTGTCCCCAAGATACCGGCTTTAGTTTTTCACGAATTTGTGAATCGGTAATTACAAAAACATGGTAGGGTTGCAGACCATAGGAAGATGCACTCAGGCGTGTAGCTTCTAATAATAGCGACATTTCATTTGGTGAAATCTTCTTCGTACTATCAAATTTTTTAGTGGCGTAACGCCATGTTCTGTGCTCTAAAATCGTATTCATTTCTAGTTTTAAAATTTATCTAATAATGTATTCAGCTGTATTAATTCCAAATTGGAAAAATCACTAAGTATTTCTTCTTCTTTGTCAAATAGCATGCCATCTATTTGACTTAGAAAATCCAATCCTTTGTCCGTTATGCTAATTTCTACTTTTCTGCGATTATGCTCGCATATAGTCCTATTTACGTATTTTTTTGAAATAAGTTTGTCTACTAACCTAGTTGTATTGCTCATCTTAGTTACCATTCTTTCATTAATAGTAGATAAGTTTGCCGGCTTTCCTTTTTGACCTCTTAAAATACGAAGAACATTAAATTGCTGCACAGATATTTCAAAAGGTTTTAACGTTAGCGCCACCTGTTCATTGACCTTATTGTAAACCAAAGACAAATGAATAATAGTCCTCTTTTTTAAGGGGATTTCCACATTCGTTTTTATAATCTCTTCTACATTCATGTAGTTACAATATTTGTCTATACAAATGTATGTTTATTCTATTGGTCGAAACATAATTTTTTGATTAAATTTTTGTTAAAAAGAAATTTAGATAGTTGTCAATTCATCTAAAATAAGGCGGGCGTTTCTTTTTTGTTAAAACCGCATGGCGCTACAAGATTGTATTTGCTTTAGGGAAACACGTTCGCTTTTCAAAATACCTTAGCGATAGGGAAATCTGAGTATAGTGTTAAAGACGAATTTAATTGAGAAGATAGTATGGTAGAAAATGTCTGTTCAAAGCTAAGCGGAAACTACAATACCTTAGATGTAGTATAATTTTCCAAAATCACTTATTTTTGACCTAAATCAATAATTTTATACGAGTATGGCAGATTTATCACAGGAAGAATGGGCAGTAAAAATTAGCGAGGATGAAAACGCTTTTATCCTTGATGTCCGTGCGGAAGAAGAACTGGAGGAAGGGTATATTCCTAAAGCAAAGAATATCGATATTTATTTAGGTCAGGGCTTTATTGATGAACTTGAAAAACTCGATAAAACAAAAAATTATTACGTGTATTGCCGATCAGGTAACCGAAGCGGACAAGCGTGCGCGATTATGAATAGTATCGGTTTTGAAAATACTTATAATTTAGCTGGCGGATTTATGAACTGGGAAGGCGATATTGCAGAATAAAATTGAATTTTATAAAATAAAGAGCCCGCTTTTAAGTGGGTTTTTTATTTTTATAGCATGAAGGAAGAGCTCTTGCACTATATCTGGAAGTATAAAAAGTATCCGGTCGCTGGTATTAGGACAACAAAAGGTCATCCAATTTCTGTACAGTCTTCGGGTACACATAATCACTTAAGTGGTCCGGATTTTTTCAATGCGAGGCTTAGTATTGATGAGCAGATGTGGGCCGGAAATGTAGAAATTCACATAAAATCATCTGACTGGTACGCCCATAATCATGAAACCGATTCCAATTACGATAGCGTAATACTTCATGTCGTTTGGGAAGACAATGTAGCGGTTTTTAGAGCGGATGGTTCGGAGATTCCTACGCTGGAGTTACATAATTATATCAGCACCGAACTGTTATCCAATTATCAAAAACTATTTCAACAAAAACCCAATACCTTTATTAATTGCGGTAAAGATATTACCGCAATCTCCGATTTTAATTTTGATAATTGGAAGGAGCGGCTCTATTTTGAACGATTGGAACACAAGTCCGAAGTAGTTTTAAAATTGTTGGAAGCGTCGAAAAACGATTGGGAAAAGGTACTTTTTGTTTTACTCTTAAAGAGCTTTGGTTCTAATATTAACGGGGAGCTATTCCTAGAAGTAGCCAAGAATCTAGACTTTTCCATTATTAGGAAACTACAAAACAAACCACTGGAACTAGAGGCGCTTCTTTTTGGGCTTTCAGGTCTTTTGGAGATAGAACATACCGATTCCTATTACCTGCAATTACGCAAAAACTATCATTATTTGGCTCATAAATACCAATTGGATAAAGAAGTAATTTCAACTCCCCAATTTTTTAAACTAAGACCTCCTAATTTCCCAACGATACGGCTTTCACAAATAGCGCAGCTATACGCAATGTCACACTCCTTGTTTTTTAATGCTATGCAAAACGAAGACACCAATTTATATCGCTTATTCTCTGTAAATACAAGTGAATATTGGGAAAACCATTTTACGTTTGGTAAGGTTTCAAAGACAAGTGTTAAAAAAACGTCTAAGAAGTTTATAGATTTATTGGTTATTAATACCATTTTACCTTTAAAATTTTGCTACCTAAAACAGCAAGGGGTATCTGTTAGCGATGCTTTTACCAAACCTATCGTTATGATTACCGCAGAGAAAAATAGTATTATCCAGAAATATCAGGAACTAGGACTTAACGTTGAAACTGCAAAGGATAGTCAGGCTTTATTGGAACTATACACGAATTATTGCACAAAAAACAAATGTTTACAATGTGCAGTAGGTTCGGAATTATTAACTTTAAAGACTTAATTTTAGGGCATGAACATATTTTACAGCTTATTGCTTTATTTGCAAAAGCGAGGTTTTGAGGTTTGCCGAAGAATCGCGGAAAGAATGGGTATTCGTACCAGAGTGGTGCGCACTTCATTTATCTACTTAACCTTTGTAACTTTGGGTTTTGGTTTCGCACTATATCTTTTTTTAGCTTTTTGGTTAGGAATAAAAGATTTGGTGCATACAAAAAGGACCTCTGTTTTTGATTTATAGCAATGATTAAATTTTTTAGATCCAAAATTTATCTGGCACTGGTTTTAATCGTGGTCGTGCTTTTGTTTGGTATGCTCGGGTATCGCTATATTACTGACTATTCGTGGATAGACGCGCTTTATATGACCATAATTACGGTTACTACCGTAGGTTTTTCTGAAGTGAGGCCTATGGGCCCTGAAGGTAAAATATTTACGATACTGTTAATTGTAACTAGTGTCTTTATAGTAGGTTTTGCTATTTCGGTAGTTACAGAGTATATATTGGGTAGAAATTCGTTACAAATCTTAAAAAAAAAGAGAGTGAAAAAAACCATAGATAGTTTATCCAACCACGTTGTTGTATGTGGTTTTGGTAGAAATGGTATGCAGGCTTCGGAACGTCTAAAAGCCTACAATAAGCCATTTGTAATTATAGAACGAGAAAAGGAAATTATAGATAGGCATGATGATAATGTATTATTTGTTGAGGGTGATGCAAATGATGACGAGGTGTTATTGACCGCAGGTATTGAGCGTGCGCAATTTCTTATTACGGCACTTCCAGATGATGCTACAAATCTTTTTGTAGTGCTGTCAGCGAGGCAGCTAAATAAAAATCTATTTATTATAAGTAGAGCGTCTTTAGTTAATTCCCAGAAAAAATTGCTGCTAGCAGGGGCTAACAAAGTAATTATGCCTGATAAAATTGGTGGAGACCATATGGCATCCTTAGTGGTAATGCCAGATTTGATAACGTTTATGGATAAACTGTCTATGGAAGGGGAGCATACTACCAATTTAGAGGAGGTTGCAATCGAGGACTTTGCAGACCAAGTGGAGTGTAACTCATTAAGAGATTTGGACTTGCGCAGAAAGACAGGGTGCACTATTATTGGCTATATTTCGCCAGAAGGGGAATATATCATCAATCCAGAAGCAGATTTGAAATTACAGCCAAAAAGTAAGGTGATTGTTTTGGGGCGACCGGAACAAATCAAAAAACTGAATGAAATGTTTCATATCGCCTAAGAATCTTTTCGGTGTATATTTGATTCCCTACATAATTTTTAAGATATTGCCAAGTAGTGATAAATAAACCAACTAAAATTAATTAGATACATGGTCCACATGAAAAAAATACTTTATTTCTTTTCTCTTTTTATTTGTTTCGCACTGACTGCACAGGAACTGGAGGTTACGGGAAAGACCTATAATCCTTCTTCATCCATAAACGATGGTGTAATTGAGCTTAAAGTAACTGGGGGAACAGAACCTTATACATTTAAGTGGAGTAATGAAGAAACACCTTTAGCTTCAAAAAGGGCAACAGGGCTTGTTGAGGGTGTATCGTATAATGTGGTTATAACGGATGCTGCTGGTGCAAGTGTTACCAAAGTGTTTAAAGTGGAAACCGAAGCCATTACAGAAGTATTTAACGGAGCAATGACTCCTGCGGTAGGAGCACTTGGTTCTGTTTTATTCTGGGATCCCTTTGCCGCCTTAGGAATATATGACCCCGTTGCCTATGCCGATTTAAAACGTATCTCGATACCGGATTGGAGTCCGGACGTGCAAAATAAATACGTACTTGCAAAGTGGCTAAAGGCAGAAGGTGAAAAAGTAAAAAAGGGAGAAGCTGTTGCTGTCATCTCTCAAGATAAAGGTGCGAATCAAACGATACTATCCAACGCAACCGGAACCTTAAAACATTTAACTGCAGAAGGAAAGGTTATCTATAATTCTGAAAATCAGGAGCATGTAATTGAGCAGGGTGCACATTTCTTTGCTGAGGTAAAATATGACGAACCTTTGGTTATGACTCATCCTAACGGTGACCCAATAACCAAGGGAATCCCCTTTATTGTTATATGGCTTGTATTGGGAGCAACGTTCTTTACATTCAGAATGGGCTTCATTAATATACGAGGATTTAAACATTCTTTGGATTTGGCCAGAGGTAAATATGATGATCCGGATGCTCCTGGTCAAGTAACCCATTTTCAGGCTTTAGCGACTGCCGTTTCCGGTACTGTTGGTCTGGGGAATATTGCGGGAGTTGCTGTCGCAGTTTCCTTAGGTGGGGCTGGTGCAACATTTTGGATGATTGTTTGTGGACTTTTGGGGATGTCCTCAAAATTCGTTGAATGTACGCTAGGTGTAAAGTACAGAGATATTTTGCCTGATGGACGTGTATTTGGTGGACCTATGAACTACTTGCGCTACGGTCTTGAAAAAAGAAATATGAAAGGGATTGGCAAAGTGCTTGCAGGGTTGTTTGCAGTTTTGGCGGTAGGAGCTTCTTTTGGCGGTGGTAATATGTTTCAGGCCAACCAGTCATTTGAGCAATTAGCAGGACAATTTCCAGTCTTGGTAGGTAATGGATTTTGGTTCGGTATCGTAACTGCTAGTTTGGTAGGAGTTGTTATCATTGGTGGTATAAACAGTATAGCTAATGTTACGGGTAGGATTGTACCAGTAATGGCTTCTATTTATATCGTTGCCGCGTTAGCGGTTATTATTATGAATATTCAGAATATTGGTCCAGCTTTTTCTGCCATTTGGGATGGCGCATTTAGTCCATCTGCTTTAAAAGGGGGTATTATTGGAGTGCTGGTCATTGGTTTTCAGCGGGCTGCCTTTTCAAATGAGGCAGGTGTGGGGTCGGCCGCTATCGCACACAGTACGGCAAAGACCAATCATCCGCCTTCAGAAGGCTTTGTAGCTTTATTAGAGCCTTTTATAGATACAGTTGTGGTATGCACACTTACGGCTTTAGTATTGATTTTTACAGGAATGCACGAGGTTGAAGGTCTCGCAGGTGCGCAGTTGACATCTGATGCCTTTGGAAGTCAAATTTCATGGTTTCCTTACGTTTTGGCCCTTGCAGTTTTCCTTTTTGCTTTTTCGACTATGATTTCTTGGTCCTATTATGGTATGAGGGCTTGGACCTATTTGTTCGGTAAAAGTAAAAGGACTGAATTTGTTTATAAAATGTTCTTCTTAGTCTTTGTGGTTATTGGTGCATCAGTAAGTTTGGGTGCGGTATTGGATTTTTCCGATATGATGATTTTAGCCATGTCCTTTCCTAATATTATTGGATTATATATTATGTCAGGCGAGGTTAAAAAAGATCTTGGTGTGTATCTAACAAAGTTGAAGGCAAATCAACTCTATAAGAAACAAAAAGTAGCAGAGTAATATTTTTTATGAAATCTTTAAAATCCCACTTCAAGTTCAATAAACAGGAACGAAGTGGGATTTTCTTTTTGTTACTGCTTTTGATTTTAGTGCAAATAGGATATGTTGTTTTTAAGGATAATACTCTTCTAAGGGCAAAAGAGATGGTTCCTGACTTGGAGACCCAAGAGCAAATAGAAATTCTTAGGCAAAATGCTACAGTAAAGGATACGGTTAAAATTTATCCATTTAATCCCAATTTTATTACAGATTACAAGGGGTATACGCTGGGGCTTTCCCTAGAAGAGATAGATAGACTGCATGCGTTTAGAGCAAATAACACTTATGTAAATTCAGCGCAGGAATTTCAACAGGTAACCTTGGTTTCAGACGCTCTTTTAGATGCGATAGCTCCATTCTTTAAATTTCCGGATTGGGTAACGAATAAATCAACTCCTTTTGTTCAAAAAGCAAATATAAATAGGTCTAAGGAATCTAAAACGAGTACTGTTATTTCAGATTTGAATACAGCTACCGAAACGGAGCTTAAATTGATTAATGGGATAGGGGATAAGTTAGCAGCGCGTATTGTTAAGTTTAGGGATAGGTTGGGTGGTTTTCTTATAGATGAGCAGCTTTCTGATGTTTATGGATTAAAGCCAGAGGTGGTAGAAAGAACCTTAAACCGTTTTCGTGTTCTAGAAATACCTATTATTAAAAAAATAGACCTTAATACAGCTACTGCGGAAGAATTGGCACAGTTGGTCTATATTCAAAAAAGTGTGGCTTACGATATAGTAGCGTATAGGGGGCGTAACGGAGGGATTGATTCTTTTGATGAATTGTTAGAAATAGAGGGTTTTCCCGCCGACCGAATTAACAGAATTGCATTATATTTGTCCTTAAAAAATTAATGCTATGAACTTCACTGAAGAACATCAATTATTTAGGGAGAGTTTAAAGGATTTTTTACAAAAAGAGGTAGTTCCCCATATAGAAAAGTGGGAGGAGACCGGTACAATCGATAGGTATATTTGGCAGAAATTCGGTGAAATGGGATTTTTTGGTCTTGCAACTCTAGAAGAGGATGGAGGTCTTGATCTCGATTTATTTTACACCGTTGTGCTACTTGAAGAATTACAAAAAATTAATTCAGGAGGATTTGCTGCTGCTATTTGGGCACATGTGTATCTTGCTATGACTCATTTAAACAAAAACGGGAATACCTATCAGAAAAATACCTATTTACAACCATCTGTAAAAGGAGATTTAGTAGGATGTTTAGGCGTTTCTGAGCCCTTTGGCGGTAGTGACGTAGCTGGTATGCGCACCACGGCAATTAAACAAGGTGATAATTATATCGTAAATGGATCTAAAACCTTTATCACCAACGGTGTTTATGCTGATTATGTGATTTTGGCAGCAAAGACGAATCCCGAAATGGGTAATAAAGGCATCAGTATCCTTATTGTTGATCTAAAAAGTGATGGAGTATCTGCTAATAAATTGAATAAATTAGGATGGAAAGCTTCTGATACAGCGGAGCTTGCTTTTGATAATGTGGTAGTGCCTGCATCCAATTTAATGGGGACTGAAGGCAGCGGATTTACATTTATCATGGAGGCCTTTGCTTTAGAAAGATTGATTATGGGGGTAAATGCACATGCCAGAGCAGAATATGCTTTGGACTATGCACTTAATTATATGTCGGAGCGAGAAACTTTTGGGAAGACTATAGATCAGTACCAAGCCTTGCGCCATCGTTTTGTAGACCTTTATGCAGATATGGAAATGTGTAGACAGTACAATTACTACGTAGTGGACAGGATGAATAAAGGGGAGTATATGGTAAAAGAAGCCACAATTTCGAAGCTAAGGTCCACCAAAATGGCAGATGAGGTCATTTATTCATGTCTACAGTTTCTAGGCGGATATGGGTATATGGAAGACTACCCAATGGCTAGGATGTTCCGTGATAGTAGGCTTGGGCCAATTGGAGGCGGTACTTCTGAAATATTAAGGGAAATTATAGCCAAGATTATTATAGATAAAAAGGAATACAAAGCGCCAAAGGAGTAGGTTTTTTAAATTCATTGGAATTATTGTTTAAATAATCTTTTGAATACTAAAAATAGTTCTATATTTGCGCTCTTAATCACTAAAGAAAGGAG